>NZ_LT629772.1:2142290-2448332 GCF_900105385.1 Microlunatus soli
GGTGTCGATCGTGGATCCCGCCGCCCTCGATCACGCCGCCGTCGTGACCAAGACCTTGCGCTGGTACGGCCACGCGGCCCGGGACCTGCCCTGGCGTCGGTCCGAGGCGACGCCGTGGTCGATCATGATCAGCGAGTTCATGCTGCAGCAGACCCCGGTGGCGCGGGTACTGCAGCCGTGGCAGCAGTGGGTCGAGCGCTGGCCGACCCCGGCAGCGCTGGCCGATGCGCCGAGCGGCGAGGCGGTTCGTGCCTGGGGCCGGCTCGGCTACCCGCGCCGTGCGCTGCGGCTGCATCGTGCCGCGACCGCCATCCGTGACGACCACGACGGTGAAGTGCCCGCCGACTATCACATCCTGCTCGGCCTGCCCGGGGTCGGCAGCTACACCGCGGCGGCGATCGCCAGCTTCGCCTATCGGCGCCGGCACGTCGTGCTGGACACCAACGTCCGCCGGGTCCAGACCAGGGTGGCGCTCGGCGCCGCCTATCCGCATCCGTCGGCAACGGCCGCCGACCGTGCCCTGGGCGAGGAATTCCTGCCGAGCAAGGCAGAACGGGCCGCACGCTGGGCGGTGGCCTCGATGGAACTCGGCGCCCTGATCTGTACGGCGCGGTCGCCGCGGTGTGACGCCTGCCCGGTCCGCAGCCATTGCTCCTGGTATGCGGCCGGCCGACCGGATTGGGATGGCCCGCCGCGGATCGCCCAGCGCTACGAGGGCACCGACCGGCAGTGCCGTGGCGCCCTGCTGGGCATCCTGCGGTCGTCCGACGACGCCGTCGGTGCCGAGGACCTGCTGCAGCACTGGCCGGATCGGCGGCAGGCCGAACGGGCCCGCGACTCGCTGCTGGCCGATGGTCTGATGATCGTCGCCGGCGACGATCGGTACGCCCTGCCCGGCTGATCCCACCCGGCAGATCCCTACCCTGCAACCGGACAAACCTGGACGGTCCGTAAGTTGGATGCCATGACCACTACTGCTCCCACCGTCGATCTCGTCCATGGCGCCCGGATGCCGGTCCTGGGGTTGGGCACCTCCCCGATGAACGACGCCGACACGGCCGCTGCGGTCCGGACGGCGTTGCAGACCGGCTACCGCCTCATCGACACCGCCGAGAACTACCGCAACGAGGTCGGCGTCGGCCAGGGCATCAAGGATGCTGCGGTCGCCCGCGACGAGCTCTTCATCACCAGTAAGTTCAACCGTGAGTGGCACAGCGTCGACGGCGTCCGGAAGGCCTTCGACAATTCGATTGCCAAGATCGGTGTCGACTATCTCGATCTGCTGCTGATCCATTGGCCCAATCCCGACCAGGACCGTTACGTCGATGCCTGGAAGGGTCTGGTCAAGCTGCTCGAGGACGGTGCCGTGAAGGCGATCGGCACCTCCAACTTCAAGCCCGCGCACCTGGACCGGATCATCGATGCGACCGGCGTCGTACCCGACGTCAACCAGATCAATCTCAACCCGTACACGACTCGCGACGCGACCGTCGCCTACGACCGCGAACACAAGATCATCACCGAGGCCTGGAGTCCGCTCAAACCGGCCGACATCCTGTCCGAGCCGGTGATCACCGCGCTGGCCGCGCAGTATCAGCGCAGCCCCGGACAGATCGTGCTCCGCTGGCACACCCAACTCGGGCTGGTCACAGTCCCGAAGTCGTCCTCGCCGGAACGGCTCCGGGACAACATCTCGATCTTCGACTTCGAGCTGACCGACCAGGAACTGGCATCGATCAGCGCGTTGGACAAGGGCGAGGACCACATCGCCGACTCCGACAAGACCGGTCACTGATCATCCCGCCCCATGATCATCCCGGCTGGGCGTTCCCGCACCGGCTTCATCCGGTGCGTGGCCCGGGACGTCGCCGGATCGCGAACGCTGACCCATCACCGAAGAGAGGCGGAACGCCGTGGCTGTTGAGAATCCGTTCGGCACCAGGCTGCCGTTGATCGGTGCACCGATGGCGGGCGGCCCGACCACGCCTGCGCTGGTCCGGGCGGCCCATGACGCAGGCGGCATCGGGTTCCTCGCTGCCGGCTACCAGACGCCGGAATCGCTGGCGGCGCAGCTGACCGAGCTGGACGACATCGCATTCGGCGTCAACCTGTTCCGTTCCGGCGCCAGCGGGATCACTGCCGAGGACTACCGCCGCTATGCCGACGAACTGGCGCCCGAGGCCGAACGGTTGGGCGTCCGGCTCGACCGGGAAACGATCATCGATGATGATGATCATTGGGCGGACAAGATCAGCTTGCTGGTGCGGCGACCGGTGCCGTACGTCTCGGTCACCTTCGGGCTGCCACCGGCCGAGGACGTCGCCGCCCTGCAGCGGGTCGGGACCTCGGTGTTGATCACCGTGACCACCGTCGAGGAGGCCCGGGCCGCGGCAGCGATCGGTGCCGACATCCTGATCGCCCAGGGCAGTGCCGCCGGAGGACACAGCGCCACCCACGATCCGCGGCGCCCGATCACCGACACCCCGACCGCCGACCTGACCGCTGCCGTGATCGCCGCGACCGGCCTGCCCACGGTCGCAACCGGTGGTGTCGACGGTCCCGCCGCCGTCCGTTCCCTGCTCGATGCCGGCGCCGTCGCGGTCGCGATCGGAACCCTGCTGTTGCGGACCGACGAGAGCGGCACGGCTGCGCTGCATCGGCGGGCCCTGGCCGATCCGGCATTCACCGAAACGGTGATCACGCACGCCTTCACCGGCCGCCCGGCCCGAGCCCTGCGCAACGTTTTCATCGATGCCCACCAGAGCACGGCGCCGTACGGCTACCCGGCTCTGCACCACCTGACCCGGGAATTCCGCAAGGCGGCAGCGGCGGCCGGCGATCCGCAGACGCTGCATCTGTGGGCGGGCACCGGCTACCGCAACGCACCCACCGGGCCCGCGGCTGCGGTCTTCCAGCACCTGTCCGCTGCACCGAACCGCTGACCGGTGATCGGCCCGGATCCTTCCGCACTGAAACCGCCGCACGGCCCGGCGGCCCCATCGGCATCTGACCGCCGGCCGAACTACATCGGTCCACGGTCTTCGTCCTCGCACAGATCCTTGCGGTCACAGCCATCCGCTCCGCACGCTGGACCGATGACATCCAGGACCTTCGAGCTGACCGTGACCGTCGACGCCGAGGAGGACGACGCCGACGGGCTTGCGGCGCTGCCGATCACAGCGATCAAGCGAACCGTCGCGGCCGCTCTGACCGAGGAACTCGAACCATTGCAGGACGAAAGCACCGGCGTCTGTTACTTCGTGACCGCAGTTCGCTGACGCCGCACCCGCGATGCCTCTGAGCCCTTCACGGCCGAGAACGCTCCCTGCAGGCGCGGATGCCGGCCGGAACGCGCGCCGATGCCCGCATGACGCCGCGGCGATCATTCGCTCGTCGGGTCCGGCCCGCGACCCGGTCGGCACCGTTCCGGATCTGTGTACGACCGGGCCGGCACAACTTCTCCGATCAGGCGCCGACCGGAGCCTCGCTCCGAGCTGCCGAGCGCCGCCGCAGGCCGTGCGCCGCCAGCGCGTCCACCGCGATCCGTCCCGGTCCGGTGAAGGCGTAGATCAGCGCGGTAGCACCGAGCAGCAGCACGAACTCGTACCCGCCGTCGCTACTGAAGAACCCGTTCGGCCCGTGGATCAGGACGATCGCGCCGATCATGTCGAGGGCGAACAACACCGCGATCGGTCGGGTCAGGAAGCCGAGGATGAAGGCCGCGCTGCCGAGCACCTCCAGCAGGATCACCAGTGCCGCGCTGACCTCGGGCATCGGCGCACCGATCTTGGTGAACATCCCGGTGACACCGCCGTACCCCATGTCGTGGAACTTCTGCCAGCCGTGCATCAGCATCGTGCCGCCGATCGCGACCCGGCCGATCAGCAACCCGACATCGGGCGCGATCGAACGCCTCTGGGCAGGACTCATGATGTCTCCTCATTAGTTGACTGCTCAACAGTCGGTCCCAACGACCCACCAGCCCGGATTGTTCCCGAACGCTTCCCGTGAACGACCGTGTCGCGTTCAAATGCGTGGCAACGGTCACGGCGCCGGCCGTAGGGTCACAGGTCATGGCGCGACACGCGTTCCATGGTGCGGCTGACCGCTTCGCGGTGACGGCCGACTTCGTCGCGGAACGATTCCCCGACGCTCGCTTCGTCGCCGATGTCGCCGGCGGTCAGGGCATGCTGGCTCGATTGCTGCGCAAGCGCTACAACATCGACACCGACGTCATCGACCCGCGCGGATGGACGCTGAAGGGTGTCTCCAGCCAGGTCACCGAGTACGCCGCCGAGATGGCCGGCTACTACGACCTGGTCGTCGGTCTCCATCCCGACCAGGCACTCCGGCCGGTCGTCGACTCCGCCAGGACGGTTCCGGTCATCGTGTTGCCGTGCTGCAACTTCTGGTCCGCCGACCACCGCCTCGGTCGTGCCGCCCTGCTGGCAGCGATCACCGACCATCACGGTGCGCTCGGCGGCGCTGTCGAGTCGATCACCCTGTCCTTCGACGGTCCGATGAACCGCGGATTGGTCCTGCTCCCACCACCTCGACCGCCAGACGCTGACCCGTCAGTTCCTCCCCGACACGCCGGGCGTGTCGGGGAGGAACTGACGGGTCAGCGTCTGGCGGAGGTGAAGTGATCCTTGTCGGCGGTCCGGTCGGGGTGCCATGTTGATCTTGACCACAGATCGTCTTCAGGTGTGGCGGTTCGAGCCGTCCGACGTGGACAATCTCACCACGCTCTACGCCGATCCGGCGGTGATGCTGTACGAAGCTGCCGGCGCTGCCCTGCGGTCGGCGTTCGATGATCATGGTGCGGCGTGTGTCGTCGCCACCACAATGGCGGTGAATCGCCGGTCCCGTGGAATCTTGGAGACGTTGGGATTCCGACATACCCGAACGGTCCATCTGGACTGGGAGTCGCCATTGCCGGGCGCCGAATCGGGCGAGGTGATCTACGAGCGGGAGCGCGATGTCAACTCAACTTCCACAGCGCATCGGCAAGATCATCCAGCGATTCGGCCTGCTGAGCAAGATCACGAACACCGCTGAACAGGTCGAATTCGTGCATCAGCGCAGCCTGCATCGCATGCCGGGCAAAATCCTCGTCCGCCGGCCAGCCGTATCCCTCCAGGAAGCTGCCGAGCAGCCGCCGATCGGCCCCGAACGCGCCGAGGTGCAGGGCGCCGAGCTCGTAGAACGGGTCGGTGATCATCGCGTCGCCCCAGTCGATCAGTCCGACCAGGCGGTCACCGTCGAGGAAGATGTGGTCCTCGGTGATGTCGCCATGCACCAGGACGGGATCGGCAGGTCGATAGCCGGCGATGTATTCCGGGATCTGATCGAGCAACCGTTCCGGGAGCACCTTCCACCGGCGTTGCCGATCGACCGTGTCCGTCCGGTGTTCGGCCAACCAGTCACCGTGCAGCTGCGACGGAGAGACGGCCGGGCAGCCGTGCACAAGCCTGACCTGTCTGCCCAGCTGGACGGCGACGTTCATCCGATCGCGAGTCGCCAGATCGGAGTCCCGCCACGCCTCGCCCGACAGTCGTTCACTGATCAGGAACGGCCAGTCGTCGGAGTTGCCGGGAAACAGCTGTCCGGTCGCGACGATCTTGGGCGCGCGGATCCACCGCTGGGCGTGGATCGCTTCATTGGCGGCGATCTCCGCTGCCACCGATCGGCGCCAGCCGCCGAAGTGTCCGAACAGCTTGATCACCAGCGATGTCCCGACCAGGGTCGGATAGGTGCCGGTGAACCCGCTGACCAACGGCTCGATCGGCAGGCCAGCGCGTGCCAGGGCCAGCTCCGCGTATGGCCGCCAGTGATCGGCATCACCGAGCAGCGCACCGTAGTCCCTGGTGGCGTCGAAGACGGGCGGTGCGAGCACAGGCCAACTCTGAACTCCGGCAGTGCCCTACGCAACCGGGTTTCACCGGCAGCGGCGTACGGTCACGACCCGACGCCAAGGTGCCGGGCCGTGTCGGCGAGGGCGGTGAATCCTGCCTCCACCCAGCCTTCGGCCAGCGAAGCCGTGCCCTGGGTCAACGGCTTGGTGATCAGGTGGAAGTGCAGGTTGTCGATCCTGGCCAGCAGGCCGAGCCACGGCAGCGCATCCAGCTCCACGGCGGGCAACGACCGAACAGCGGTGTAGCCGTCGAGGAACGCGTCGGCATGGTCGGTGGACATCGCTCCGGTCAGGTCCTCGATCTGCCATCCGGGCCCGGCAAGATCAAGATCATAGAAGCGGACCTCGTTGCCGACGAGGTGCAGATTGTCCAGGGACGGATCACCGTGTAGCACTCCCCGATGCAGGCCGCGCCCGGCAAGCGTCGCCAGCGCGTCTCCGGCTGCTGCAGCACAGCTGTCCACCAAGCGTCGACGTACCGGATCGTCAGCCAGTGCGGCAGCAACCTGGGCAGGCTCGTCACCGGTTCTGACCTGGCGACGCGCATAGCTGCAGGTGAAGGTGTCGGCGACCTGGTGGAGATGCGCGAGACTCCCGCCGACGCGGCGATAGAGATCGTCGGTCCAGGGCGGCTCGGGTTTCGCGCCGGGAAGCCATTCGGTGAGCGCGAAGGCACGCTGCCCCTCCGGCGCGTCGATGACTCCGACCGTGTCCCCACCATGCAGCGGGATCACGTCGGGCACCTGCACCCCGGACGCCACGAGATGCCGGGCCAGTTCCTGTTCCCACCGGACCTCGTCGGCGGAGAAGCGACCACAGCCGTAGATCTTCAGTGCATAGGCCCCTTCGCCGGCGTCGATCCGGTAGACGTCGTTGGTGAACGAACGAATCAGAACAGCCTTGCACGGGCCGAGTGGATAGTGATCACGAATCAGCTCCCGTACGGTCTCGACCGTCGGCAGCGACCGCACCCAGCTGGGCCTCTGTTGATCCACCTGCACCCGGTTCAATCTACTGGCGTTATCCCGCGGGACCTGTGCAAGGATGCAGCACCGTGTCCCCGATCTCGCGGCGGTGAACAGATGAGCCATGATGCCGACTCCTACGGTTTCTGTCCCCGAACCCGAGCCTCGGAGGATGAGCTTGCTCGTTGGAAGGAGCGACGGCGGATCGTCGGCGAGCGGGTGGCTGATCTCAACGCCCGCGGCATCTGCTACCAGTGCCGCGAATTGGCGACCGGCGATGTTCTCGGCCCGCAGCACCTGATCATCGACGAGCCCGATGTCCGTGTCGTCCTGGCCTCGGATCCACGATCGCCCGGACACACCATCGTCGTCTGGAAACCCCACGCCCACGACTTCACCGAACTCGACGACGACGCGACCGCGCGCCTGTTCAGCGTCTGCCGGGACGCCGCTCATGCGTTGCAGACTGCGATCAGCGGCGTCGAGCGGGTCTATCAGGTGACGATGTGCGACGGTCCGGTCAACCATCTCCATGTCCAGCTGATACCGAGGTATGCCGGCTCGCCGATCGGTTCCCGTCGGCTGATCGATCCGCGCGGCCCGGTCCTCGACGGTGACCTCCTTGCCGGAGCCATCGCAACGGCCTACGAGGACACCGTGGGCGACGGCGGACCGTGACCTGCCATCTCGCACAGCGGCAGCAACCTCGGGCCTGCGCCGGCGCCGCGACCAAACCGACCCCGACGGCCACATCCCAGCACGTGTTGCCATATCGCCTTCAGAACGCGACCTGTAGGGACTTATGGCAGCAGGTGATACGAAACGTCCGCAAAGGATGAGCGAGTCCGTCGGTGTCAGCCACGCCACGCTGGTCCGTCACTTCGGCAGCAAGGAGAAGTTGATCGCCGAGATCGACCCCGACGACCCGGACCTCCTGCGTACGGTGCGGCGGCAGACAACCTCCCCCAGACAGGCTCAGGAATCGTCGAACGGAGACCGCCCTCCGGACGCGATGAAGTCGTCGATCGCATGCTCCAGGACCGGCAACGGGACGCTCCCGAGGGACAGCACCTGATCATGGAAATTCGGCAGCGCGAAACGGTCCCCCAGCGTTCGCTCGGCCCGCTGCCGCAACTCCATGATCTTCTGCATGCCGAGGTAGTACGCAGTCGCCTGGCCCGGCCAGGCGATGTAACGGTCGACCTCGGTGACGATCTCGTGCTCGCTGATCGCCGTGTTGTCCCGCAGGTAGGCCTGAGCCTCGTCCCGCGACCAACCGAGGGCGTGCATGCCCGGATCGATCACCAGCCGGACCGCTCGCCACATCTGGTAGCTCAGCATCCCCATCATCTCGAACGGCGTGTCATACATCCCCATCTCGACGCCGAGCCGTTCGGTGTACAGCGCCCAGCCCTCGCCGAAGGCGGAGATGTACTCCTTGCGCCGGAAGTCCGGCAGGTCGGTCATCTCCAACGCGAACGGGATCTGGAAGGCATGGCCGGGCGCCGCTTCGTGCAACGTCAGCGCCGGGATCGAGTAGAGCGGCCGGGCCGGAAGGTTGTAGGTGTTCAGGATGTAGCGATGCGGCCCGCCCCGTCCGAAGGTGTAGAAGGGCGCCAGGTCCGGCGGCGGCTCCTCGATGCCGAATCGCATCCGGGGCAGCCGCCCGAAGTAGTGATGCGCGATGCCGTCGAACTTCTTGGCCTGCCAGGCGGCGAACTGCAGCAAGGCGGTCGCCGTCGTCGCGTAGAAGCTCGGATCGGTGCGCATGTGGCGCAACATCGCGTCGGCGTCCAGGAAGCCTGCACCGGCAGCGATCTCGGCCATCTCTGCACGGATCGCCGCCACGGCGTCAAGGCCGACCTGATGGATCTGCTGAGCGGTCAGCTCGGTCGTCGCATACTCACGGAGCAGGGCGGCGTACCAAGCCTCCCCGTCCGGTTGCTGGTGGGCAGCCAGCGCCGTCGGCAACGCCGGGAAGTATTCGTCGATGAAGAAGTCCAGCAGTGATCGATATGCGGGCATCACCTCCTGTTCGATCACCTGGCCGCCGGTCTTGATCAACGCTTCATGATCAGCAGCGGCCGGCAACGTGTCGAAGGGTGCGAAGAAGGCGCAGTCGGTCGCCGACGATGCCTCGGCGACGGACCGGATCGTCGCCTCCCGCCCGACCATCGAGATCTGCGCCGGACCGAATCCGCGTCGTACGCCGGCCCGCATGTTCTCGATCTGCTGCTGGATGTAACGCGGAATCTGCCGAAGCCAGGCGGTGTAGGCCTCGGCCTCCTCGGCCGACCCGAGACGGCGTCGCGCCTGACCGGTCAGCTCCATCCAGAAGGCGGAGTCGGCGTTGGCCGGGCGCTCGTACATCCGGAACCGCTGTTGATCGACCAGGGTGCGGATCTGATAGCGGTAGACGTCGAAGTCCGCCGCCTGTCGTCCGGTGAGCAGTGATCGATCGATCCGGTCCAGCCGGTCCAGCACCTGCTGCCAGTAGTCCTGTCGACGTCGTTGAGCTTGCGGTCCGACGTCGGGCAATCGTGGATCGAGCGGCTCCTCCAGCGCCGACATCGATTGGTCGCCCAGTTCCACGGCCCGCCAGACCGCCTCCTCGGTGTAGATCGAACCGAACTGCTGGTAGGCGGTATCAGCATCCTGCGCGGTCATCGCTGCACACTCCCCGGGACGTTGGCGATCACGAAGTCGGCGATGTCCCGCGACTGCGCGATCCGGGATTCCTCATGGACATACGTCATGTGGCCTGCCGGATAGTAGCGGCGGACGACACGATCGGTGATCTCGGTCGGTACGTCCAGATGATCAAGAACATACTCCGAGGCGGAGAACGGTGTCGCGCCGTCGTAGTAGCCGAAGCCGACGTAGACGCCCATGTCCGGGTTGGCCCGCAGCGCCGCGCTGAGCTCTTCGGTGGCGGTGACACCGCGTCCCTCGAATTCCCTGTACGACCATGGCTGCACCCGACCGGAGAGGATCTCGTAGGCCAGGTCGGAGGTGAATCCCAGCTCACCACGGACGTAGGCGTTGAAGGCAGCTGTGTAGGGGAAGAAGATGAACATGTGCGACGGATCGACCTCTTGGACCTCATTGTTGAGATCGGCAGGGGCCATCGTGAATCTGGTGTCCAACCGGCCGGTGTCGAGCCCGCGGTCGCGGAGCAGTTCGGCGAAGAAGCGCCGGTGCTCGATCCGGAATCGGGCCCGTCGGATGTAGCCGGCGTCCAGCCCGATCAGCTCCGACATGTCCTCGGCCAGGGCCTGTTGATCTTCCTCCGACAGTCGCGACCCCAGTGCCAGCGACGAAGCATAGGTCGTGGCGGCGAAGTCCCGAGCACGCTCGATCCGTTGCTCCACCTCGTCGGTACCGAGCCCTTGGTGGTAGGCGGCGGTGGCGGCGTAGGTCGGCAGGTAGTGCAGATAGGGAAGATCGTTTCCGCGGGTGAAACGGATCGTTGCGAAGTCGAGCACCGCGGAGATCAGGATGATGCCGTTCAGAGCGATGCCGTGCCGAGCCACCAGATGGCCGGCCAGTGATGCAGCGCGCGTCGTGCCGTACGACTCGCCGGCCAGGAATTTGGGTGACAGCCAGCGTTGATGCCGTCCGAGCCAGATCCTGATCACTTCACCGACCAGGTCGCGGTCCCGGGTGTAGCCGTGATACTCGGTCGGCGATCCACCCACCACCGCCCGGGTGTAGCCGGTGGTCATCGGGTCGATGAAGACCAGATCGGCGTAGCGCAGCAGGGATTCGGGATTGTCGACCAGACCGTACGGCGCCGGTTGCGGATCGTCGACGTCGCCGGACAGCACGCGTCGCGGACCGAAGATGCCCAGGTGCAGCCAGACCGAGCTCGACCCCGGTCCGCCGTTGAAGGCGAAGACGACCGGCCGGTCGGTCCCGGCGTCCTTGGCCAGATACGACGTCACGAAGACCTCGGCCTTCGGCTTGACGCCGGCGAACTTCTCCTCCTCGACGGTCTCCTCACCGACCACCATCGTCCCGGTGATCGCCTGATACTCCATCGCCCAGTCGGGACCGGTCAGTGTGTGATCGGTGCTGATCAGGTGATCGGTCGGGTCGGCCGCTCCGGCGCGATCGGTGCTGTCCGGCGCCTCCCGCCGTTCGGTCCGGTCGTCGGCGGGAGTCTGGCTGCTGGCGGGGTCTGCACCACGTTGGGTGGACACTGCTACATCCTTTCCTGATCGGGGTTTTGGGCGTCAATGCGATCGGACGGGAACGGCAGGAGCTTCAGCCGAACTCGATCCGGGGAACTGCACTCAGCAGTGTCCTGGTGTAGTCGTCCTGCGGGTCGGTGAAGATCTGCTCCCGGGTACCGAGTTCGACCAGCCCACCGCGCTGCATCACCGCAACCCGGTGCGCGATCTGCCGGACGACGGCGAGGTCGTGGGTGATGAACACGTAGCTGAAGCCTTCGTCGGCCTGCAGGTCCTTGAGCAGATCGATCACCTGCGCCTGCACCGAGACGTCCAATGCCGAGACCGCCTCGTCGCAGATCACGATCTTCGGTCGGACCGAGATCGCGCGCGCGATCCCGATCCGCTGTGCCTGTCCGCCGGAGAACTGTGCCGGATGTCGGGACGCGTGATCGGGATTCAGCCCGACCCGCTCCATCAGCTGCTGGGCATAGGCCCGATGGTTGCCGCCGGCCGGGGCCGGCAGTCGCTGGTAACGCAACGGTGCGGTGATGATGTCCGCGGCGGTGTGCCGGGGATTGAGCGAGGAGTAGGGGTCCTGGAAGACGACCTGGACCGCCCGCCGGAAGGACTGCAGGGCAGCGCCGGAGGCCTTCGTGACGTCGACCCCGTCCAACTCGACGGTGCCGGACGTCGGCTCGATCAGCCGAGCGATCATCCGGGCTGTCGTCGACTTGCCGCTGCCCGACTCCCCTACCAGGGCGAGGGTTTCACCGCGGAGCAGGTCGAAGCTCACTCCGTCCACGGCACGGAAGCGGGACTTCTGTCTGATCAGCACGCCGCCGCCCCGGGTGTCGAACTCCTTGGTCAAATCCAGGGCGGTGAGGATCGGCTGCGCCCCTGGACGCAACCCGGCGTCGCTGTCCGGCAGCCCGGCGGCCGCATCGACGGTGCGCGGTGTCGACGACGTCATCTCCGATCTGCCCCCGTTCGCGGTGCCGGCAGCTCCGGGAAGTCGTCATCGATCCGCGGTGTCGCGGCGAGCAACATCCGGGTGTAGTCGGTCTGCGGAACCGTGAAGATCTGCTCCGCGGTGCCCGATTCGACCTGCCGCCCGTCCTTCATCACCACGATGTCATCGGCGATGCCGCTGATCACCGCCAGGTCGTGGGTGATGAAGAGCATCCCGGCACCGGTGTCACGTTGCAGGTCGGTCAGCAATTGCAGGATCTGCGCCTGGACGGTGACATCCAGCGCTGTCGTCGGCTCGTCGGCGATGATCAGCTCCGGCTCGCAACACAACGCCATCGCGATCATGATGCGTTGCCGCATCCCGCCGGAGAACTGATGCGGGTAGTGATCGATCCGGTGTTCGGCGTCGGCGATGTGGACCCGCTCCATCGCCTCCATTGCGATCTTCCGGGCGGCCGCCATCGAGCCGCCGCGGTGGGCCAGGTAGGCCTCGGCGATCTGCAGTCCCACGGTGTAGTAGGGATTCAGCGAGGACAACGGGTCCTGGAAGACCATGGCCATCACCTCGCCGCGGAGTCCGCGGAGCTCGCCGTCGGTCAGTCCGATCAGTTCCCGATCATGCAGCCGGATCGACCCGGTCACCGCAGCACCGGGCGGCAGTAGGCCCATGATCGCCAACGAGGTCATCGATTTGCCGGATCCGGACTCCCCGACCAGGCCGACAGTCCGACCGCGATCGATGCCGAAGCCGACATCGTCGACGACGGCGGTCGAGCCGAAGGTCACCTGCAGCCCGTCGATCGCCAGCAACCGCTCGCCGGTTGCCGCTGCTCCGGATGATCCTGCCGGCGTTGCCATCGCTCACACCGCCTTGATCCGGACCCGTGGGTCCAGGAACTGATAGGCCAGATCGACGATGATGTTGGAGATCACCACGAAGAACGCGGCCAGCAGGGTAACTGCCATGATCACCGGCTGGTCGTTCTTCCCGATCGCGTCGTAGGCGAGTTTGCCGACCCCGCTCAGGCCGAACACGGTCTCGGTGATCAGCGCGCCACCGAGCAGCGTCGCGATGTCCATTCCGAAGATCGTCACGACCGGTGTCAGCGCCGGACGCAGTGCATGCCGGCGCAGGATCAGTCCGGGTGGCAGCCCCTTGGCGCGCGCTGTCCGCAGGAAGTTCTCCGACAGCGTGTCGAGCACGTTGGCCCGGGTCAAGCGGGCATACATCGAGGCATACATCAGCGCCAGCACCATCCACGGCATGATGTAGGTCTGGAACCAGTGCAGCGGGTCGTCGAAGAAGTGCGCTTCGGACGGGAACGGCAGCACCTTCAGCTTGACCACCAGCACATACTGCAGGACCAGAGCGACGAAGTAGTTCGGCAACGAGATGCCGCCGAGGGCGAACATCATCGCTCCCCGATCCCACCAGGTCCCCTGTTTGATCGCACTGACCAGTCCGGCGACGACTCCGCTCAGCAGCCAGAGCAGTGCCGCACCCAGCGCGACGGTGACCGAGACCGGGATCCGGTCGGCGATCAGATCGGTCACCGCGGCACGATTCTGGAAGCTGTAGCCCAGACAGGGGGCGTCGCAGCGGATCAAACCGGCGCCGCTGCCGTAGTCGCGCCCGACGAAGATCCCGGCGACGAAGGTGAGGAACTGCACGGCGAACGGGCGGTCCAGTCCGAGCTGGGTCCGGATGTTGTCGATCGTCTCCGGGGTGCAGGTCTGCCCGCAGATCAGCACCGCCGGATCAGGGGACAGCTTGAAGAAGATCACGAAGGTGAAGAACACCACCGCCAGCAGCGTCACCGCCGCGAGCCCGACCCGGCGCACCAGGTAGCCGATCATGACAACCCTCCACGCGGGTCGAGGATGCGCTGCAGTTGATCACCGATCAGTGTGAAGGAGAGTACGGTGAGGAACAGGAACAGACCCGGGATCATGAAGTACGCGGGGTCGACGGTGTACCAGCTGACAGCCTTGGCGATCATCTGCCCCCAGGACGGCGTCGGCGGGGTCAGACCGATGCCCAGGAAGGACAGTCCGGCCTCGGTGCCGATGTAGGACGGCACCGCCAACGTGCTCATCACGATGATCGTTCCGGTCAGATTCGGCAGCAGCTCGGTGAAGATCACCCGCAGTCTGCTGCCGCCGGAGGCGATCGCCGCCTCGACGAACTCGCGCTTGCTCAGCGACATCGTCTGGCCGCGGATCACCCGGGCGATGTAGGGCCAGCCGAAGACGCTCAACACACCGACCAGCAACAGCGGCCGGTTGCTGTCCGGCAGTGCCGACAGCAGGGCGATCATGAAGATCAACGCGGGGAACGCCATCAGAAAGTCCATCAGCCGCGACACGATCTGATCGGCACGGCCACCGAAGAAGCCGGCGACCATCCCCAGCACGGTGCCGAAGACGGTGGTCAGCACGGTCGCCGACAGCGCGATCGCCATCGATGCCCGAGCGCCATGCACGATCCGGGCGAAGATGTCTCGCCCGTTCTGCGGTTCGACCCCGAACCAGTGCTCGGCGCTGATCCCGCCGAACGGTCCCTTGGGTAGGCCACCGGTGTTGGCGTCGATCGCGGCCTGATCGAAGACGTACGGGTCGTGGCCGCTGACGGCGGTGATCAACGGGGCGAAGATCGCCATCAGGATCACCATCGTCAGGAACCCGAAGCACACCGCCACCGACGGCTTGCTGATCAGCCGTCGGAAGATCCCGGTGCCGCCGGTGCCGCCGGTGCCGCTCGCCGGAGCAGCAGAGCCCCGCTCGGCGACCAGTTGCCCCGGGGTGCTCATCGGCTCATCCCTGCGGATCCTTCAGTCCGACCGAGGTGTAGTCGATGTAACCGGTCTGCGCAGCGTGGGCGAACGCGCCGCCGACGTTGCTGCCCACCATCTGCAGCGGTGTCTCCCGGACCAGCGGTACCACCGGTGCCTTCTCCATGATCTCCCGATTGAGCTTGGCGTACTCGGCGTCCTGCTTGTCCAGATCGGAGATCTGAGCGATCTCGTCGATCCGCTTGTTGATCGTCGGATCGTCGAACTGGGAGATGTCCTGATTGCCCTTCGAGGTGATCGTCCGACCGTCGAAAAGCGTTGTCAGCAAGGGCTGCCCGGACAACCAGGCCGAACACCATCCGGTGATCGCCAGATCGTTCTGCTTGGCGGGTTGGCCGAGCACGTCGTAGAAGGTGGAGGCGTCGATGACGTTGAGCTTGACGTCGATGCCGACCTTCTTCAGCGACGCCTGCGCGGCCTCGGCCTGCGCCTGCCACTTGGGGATTGACCGGACGTCCATCGTCACCGAGAAGCCGTCCGGGTGTCCGGCATCGGCCAGCAGCTTCTTGGCCTTGGCCACGTCCCCGGCCTTGTCCTTGCTGGGATAGAGATCGAAATCGACGCGGCCCGGCACCTTCGGGGTCAGCATGTCGGTGGCGGGGGTGGCCATCATCGGGCCGCCGGTCGCGGTCACCACGCTCTTCTTGTCGATGGCGTAGTTGATCGCCTGTCGCACCGTGAGATCGTCCAACGGTTTCTTGGTGGTGTTCATCGCCATGTACATCGTGCAGGCCGGGATGTCGTGCACCGTGCGCTGCTTCAACTCCGGTGTCTGGATCCGGGACAGCGACGGCGCCAGCAACGGGTTGGTGCTCGACGCCATCGCGTTCTTGTCGTCCCCCTCGTCGGAGATCATCCGCTGATCGATGGTGTTCTGATCGACGTTGAACAAGAAGTTGTAGCCGTCCGGGTAGGCCTTGCGAACCGGGTCGCCCTCGGCCGTCCACTTCGGGTTGCGTTCCAACGCCAGGCTCGTCCCCCGGGCGTAGGACTTGATCTGGTACGGCCCGGACGCGATCGGCTTCTGCCCGATCTGCTGCGGCGTCTTCACCGCGTCGGCGGGGAACGGGACGAAGGGTCCGGTCGACACCACGTTGGGAAAGGCTGCCAGCGGACGGTTCAAGTGGAAGACGACGGTCTTGTCGTCCGGTGTCTCGATCGACTTCAGCCCGTCCGGATCGCTGAAGACGCCCTTGTACTTCGCGGCTCCGTCGACGAAGAGCTTGCCGTATTGATTGCCGATCGACAGGGTCGGGTCCAGCGACCGCTCGAAGCCGAACTTCACGTCCTCGGAGGTGATCGGCGACCCGTCGGCGAAGTAGATGTCGTCCCGCAGGGTGAAGGTCCAGACCTTCGCGTTGTCGCTCGGCTCCCCGGTCGTGGTCGCCAGGTCCGGGACCACCTTCGTGCCACCGTCGCCCGGCTCGTTGGCGTACGTGGTGAGGGTGCGGTAGATCAGCCGATAGAAGTTGTTGACGTTGCCGTCGTTGCCGACCGCCGGGTCCAGCGAGGCAAGATCAACATTGCCCAGCACGGTCACCGTGCCGCCCTTCTGCGGCGTGCCGGTGGTCGCTGCGAAGCCGTTCGCGTCGGTCTGCACCTCGCCGCCACCGCCGGCGGATCCGCCGCCACCACAGCCGGACGCCGCACCGGTCAAGATCATCGCGGCGGCCAGCAGCGGGATCCCGGAGCCTTTTCGCTTCGTTGCTCTCATCAGTCGCCACTCCTGATCGTTGAGGTCACGACGGTCGGCGGATCGGCCGGTGCGATGTCTCGGTTGCTGATCGAACACGTCGCAATCGGCACCATGTGCCATGTGATATTGCAGACTAGCGAGCACGACCGGCGCGACACCAGGGGTCGAAGCGACGTAATCAATCCTTAACGAAGTTCGGAGCTTGCACCGACTCGCCGGTACAGCACCGCCGGCACGGAGATAATCACCCCAGCGGCGATCGATCGGCCAGCACCAGCGACGGGATCTGTGAGGACGAAGCGAGATGACACCAATCGGCAAACTGCGGCAGGCCTCCAGCCTGCGGCAACAGGTGGAAGAGGAGATTGCGGCGGCGATCGTGTCCGGCGAGATGGCCCCCGGGGAACTCGTCTCCGCACCCACCCTGGCCGCTCGTTTCGAGGTGTCGGCAACCCCGGTGCGGGAGGCGATGCTCAACCTGGAGAAGCGGGGGTTCGTGGCCGCCGTCCGCAACAAAGGGTTCCGGGTCACCGAGGTGGACCAGGACGCCCTGACCCGACTCGCCCAGGTGCGACATCTGCTCGAACCGGAGGCGATGGCACTGCTGGCGCCGCGCTTCACTCCCGAGATGGCCACCCGCGCCCGGGCGGTCGCCGACGACATCGTGGCCGGCGCAGCGGGTGAGGACCTGGCGAAGTACCTGACGGCCGACCGCGCCTTCCATCTGTTGCTACTGGAGTTCCTCGGCAACGGCTATCTGGTCGAGATCGTCGCCGATCTCCGGGAACGCACCCGGCTGGTCGGGCTCACCGACCTGCTGCATACCCGGCGGCTCGAGGCCTCCGCCGCCGAACATCATCAACTCGTCGACGCCCTCGAAGCGCACGACGCCGACGCCGCCCGGGATCTGATGCATCGACACATCGGTCACGTCACGGGGTGGTGGTCCGGCGCCGAAGAGCGTTAGAGTGACCGCGATGTGTGACATATTACTAATCCGTGGCGCCTCACCCGGGCCGGTCTGATCCGGTGAGATCGGGCGAGGTGCAGACCGACGCGATCGTCGTCGGCGCCGGCATCGTCGGCGCCGCGTGCGGCTATGCCCTCGCCCGTTCCGGCTTGGCCGTGACCGTCCTGGAAGCCGCGGCAGCCGCCAGCGGCACCAGCGGGCAGGGCGAGGGCAATCTGCTGATCTCGGACAAGGAGCCGGGACCGGAGTTGGCACTGGCCCGCTACTCGCTGGGGTTGTGGGACGCCCTGGAGGAAACCCTCCGCGACCGGCTGCCACCCGGGCTCGGCCCGATCGAGTACGAACGCAAGGGCGGCCTGGTCGTCGCCACCACCGACGCCGGTGTCCGACCACTGCTGCGGTTCGCCGCGAGTCAGCGGGCGGCCGGTGTCGACGCCCGACCGATCGATCATGAACACGCTCTGGCCCTGGAGCCGGCGCTCAACCCCGCCGTGACCGCCGCCGTGCACTATCCCGAGGACGCGCAGGTGCAGCCGGTGATCGCCACCGAGACGTTGCTGGCGGCGGCTCGCAGCCACGGCGGCCGGACGCTCTTCGGGCAGCGTGTCACCGGCCCGATCCGCGATGCCGGCGGCAGACTGGTCGGCGTCCGAACCGCCACCGGCGAGCATCGCGCCGGCCATGTCGTGTTGGCCTGCGGCCCCTGGTCGGGCGCGGTGGCCGATCGGTTCGGAGCCCGGATTCCGGTCGGGCCCCGACGTGGCGTCATCCTGGTCACCTCCCGGATGCCGCATCGCATCTTCGGCAAGGTGTACGACGCCGACTACGTCGGGGCCGTGGGTTCGGATGATCAAGATCTGCAGACCTCCAGCGTGATCGAGTCCACCGCAGCCGGCAATGTGCTGGTCGGATCATCACGTCGGCGCAGCGGCTTCGATCAGAGCTTCGACCTCGAGGCGATCGCCGAGATCGCCGCCAAGGCGATCCGGATCTTTCCCTTCCTGGCAACGGCTTCGGTGATTCGCAGCTACGGCGGCTTCAGACCGTTCATGCCCGATCACCTGCCGGCGATCGGGCCCGATCCGCGGGTCAAGGGGCTCTGGCACGCGACCGGACACGAGGGCGCGGGCATCGGACTCAGCCTCGGCACCGCCGAAATGATCACCGACCTGATCACGGGTCGTGAACCGCACCTCGACGCAGCCCCGTTCGATCCGGGCCGTCCGGCCCTGCAGGAGGTGACGTCGGGATGACTGCACCGGTGCCCGGTCAGCAGATCACGCTGCGAGTCGACGGGGTCGAGATCACGGCCCGCGACGGGCAGAGCATCGCCGCGGCGATGATGGCCGACGGCCGGGCCTCGTGGCGCACGACCGCCGCCGGACGCCGACCCCGCGGCCTGTTCTGCGGTATCGGCGTCTGTTTCGACTGCCTGGTCACGGTCAACGGGGCCCGCGACGTCCGGGCCTGTCAACGTCCGGCGATCGACGGCGACCTGATCGAGTTCCAGGACGAGGAGCTGCCGGGCCCGGTCGCGAGGGACCTACGGTGACGGCCGGCCGGCAGAGCTCGACACGACGCCGAGTGATCATCATCGGCGCCGGACCGGCCGGGTTGGCTGCTGCCGATGCCGCCCTGCGCCGTGCTGCAGCGATCGTGCTGATCGATTCCGCGCCGCGGCTCGGTGGCCAGTTCTGGCGGCATCCGTCGCCGACACTGGACGCCGACGAGTCCCTGCAGCACAACTGGTCCCGCTTCACCGATCTACGGTCCTCGATCCGCGACAACCCGGCGGCCGAGGTGATCACCGAGGGCCAGGTCTGGGCGATCGACCGCGAACCGGGACGACGGACTCCGCGGATCCAGCTGGCGACCGGACCTGTGGATGGCCCGGGTCGAGAGCTGAGCAGCCTCACCGGCGATGCCGTGGTGCTCGCCACCGGAGCGCACGATCGCACACTTCCCTTCCCTGGTTGGGATCTTCCGGGTGTGGTCACCGGTGGTGCGGCGCAGGCGATCGCCAAGGCCGATCGGATCAGTGTCGGTGGCCGCGACCGGGCCCGGGTGGTGGTGGCCGGTGCCGGCCCCTTCCTGCTCCCCGTCGCGACCTCGTTGGCGGCAGTCGGGGCTCGAGTCCTCGGCGTGTACGAGGCTGCGACGATCCGCAGGATGTCTCGCGGTTGGCTGCCCCGAGCGCCATGGTTGGCCGGCAAGTCACCGGAACTGACCGGTTACCTCGCCCGGCTCGCCCGGCACCGGATCCCCTACCACCCCGGCCACGCGGTGCTCCGAGCCGACGGTGACGATCGAGTCCGTCGGATCACGATCGCCCGGGTGGACGACGATTGGCGACCGGTTGCCGGCACCGAACGACAGCTGGAGGTCGACGCTGTCTGCGTCAGCCACGGGTTCACACCCCGGGTCGAGCTGCCGATCGCTGCCGGCTGTCGACTCACCCCGGAACGCTTCGTCCAGGTCGATGCCGGGCAACGCACATCAGTGGACGACGTGTACGCCGCCGGTGAGATCACCCGGATCGGTGGCGCCGATGCCGCCCTGGTCGAGGGCGGCATCGCCGGCCACCTTGCCGCCGGCGGTGCCATCAACGACGCCGAACTCGGCGGTCTGTTCGCAGCCAAGCGCCGCCTGGATCGCCTCGCCGACAGCGTCGACGACGCGCACGGGATCGGCACCGGCTGGACCGACTGGCTGACCGACGAGACGCTCATCTGCCGCTGCGAAGAGGTCACCAACGGCCGTGTCCGCAGCGCACTGGAGGCGACCGGCTCGCGCGGTCTGCGAGCGGTCAAGCTGAGCACCCGCGCCGGTCTGGGTCCGTGCCAGGGCCGGATCTGCGGACGGACCCTTGAACAGCTGATCTCGGCCGGCGGACCGTTGACCGACGATGCGGTCATCGACCGACGACCGATCGCGACACCGATCCGATTCGGTGAGCTCGCCCGGCTCACCGATGATCAAGAAATCGACAACCAAGGAAGTGACCAGTGACCAAGACAGCTCCCCGCGACCCGAATCTCGGTGGTGTGGTCGTCGCCACCGCCCTGCCCTACCGCGAGGACACCTCGGCGCCGGCCGGACTCGCCGTCGACCATGATCGCTTCGCCGAACACTGCAGCTGGCTGCTGGACAACGGCTGCCACGGCGTCGGTCCGAACGGATCTCTCGGCGAATACTCCTCGCTCACCGACGACGAACGCCGGCGGGTGATCAAGACCGCGGTCGCCGCCGTCGATGACCGCGGCATCGTGATCGCCGGCGTCCATGCGCCGGGCTCGCATCTCGCCAGACACTGGGCCGAACTCGCCGCTGAGGACGGTGCCGACGCCGTGCTCTGTCTGCCGCCGACGATGTATCGCGCCAGCCACCGACAGATCGTCGAGCACTACACCGAGGTCGCCTCGGTCGGACTGCCGGTGATGATCTACAACAACCCGATCGACACCAAGGTCGACCTGGTCCCCGAGCTGGTCGCCGAGATCAGCCAGATCGACAATGTCGTTGCGGTGAAGGAATTCTCCGGCGACGTCCGGCGCGCGTTCCGGATCGCCGAGCTCTGCGACATCGATGTCATCGCCGGTGCCGACGACGTCCTGTTCGAGCTGCTGGTGGACGGTGCGGTGGGCTGGTTCGCCGGCTTCCCGAACGCGTTCCCCGCCGAGTCGGTCGAGCTGTACGAGCTGGTCCGGGCCGGTCGGATCGACGAGGCCCGAGAGCTCTACCGCAACCTGGTGGCAGTGTTCCGCTGGGACTCGCGGACCGAGTTCGTGCAGGCGATCAAGCTCAGCATGGACATGATCGGTCGCTACGGCGGTCCGTGCCGGCCGCCCCGCGGCGCCCTGACCGCCGAGCACGAGGCCCAGGTGCGGGCCGAGACCGAGCATGCGATCAAGGTGCTCGCCGACCGGACACCGACCGATCTGAGTCCCGTCAAGTGACCTCGCAGGAAGTGCTGGCATGAGAGCGTCCAAGATCATCCAGGCCATCGACACCCACACCGAAGGAATGCCGACCCGGGTCGTCACCGGCGGCGTCGGCACCATCCCCGGTGCGACGGCCAACGAGCGCCGGTTGCATTTCATGGAGCACCTTGATCATCTGCGGCACTTCCTGATGGACGAGCCGCGCGGGCACCCGGCTATGAGCGGCGCGATCCTGCAGCCGTCGACCCGGCCGGATGCCGACTGGGGTGTGGTCTACATCGAGGTCTCCGGCTGCCTGCCGATGTGCGGTCACGGCACCATCGGCGTGGCCACCGCGCTGGTCGAGGCCGGCATGGTGCCGGTGACCGAACCGGTGACCACCATCAGGCTGGACACCCCGGCCGGCCTGGTGGTGGCCCGGGTCGCGGTCTCCGACGGACACGCCGATGCGGTGACCATCGAGAACGTTCCGTCCTTCTGCGAACGGCTGGACGCCACGGTCGACGTCCCCGGTTACGGCGTCGTGCCCTACTCATTGGCCTTCGGTGGCAACTACTATGCGATGGTCGATCTGGACGCCGTCGGGCTGCCCTTCGATCGGGCAAGATCCGACGACATCCTGGCCTGCGGACTGGCGATCATGGAGGCGATCAACGGCACCGCCCCGCCCAAGCATCCGGAGATCTCCGGTGTCGACCACTGCCACCACGTCGAGTTCATCGCGCCCGGTTCGAACGCCGTACACTCCCGGCACGCGATGGCGATCCATCCTGGCTGGTTCGACCGATCCCCTTGTGGCACAGGAACCTCGGCACGAATGGCCGAGCTGTGGGCGCGCGGTGAGCTGGCCCTGGACACCGACTTCGACAACGAGTCCTTCATCGGCGGCCACTTCACCGGTCGGCTGATCGGCGAGACGGCGGTGGGCGACCGCAAGGCGGTGATCCCGACGATCACCGGACGGGCCTGGGTCAGCGGGCTGAACCAGTATCTGCTGGACCCCAGCGACCCCTTCCCCACCGGCTTCATCTTCTGAACGATGGCAGGTGCCGATTCTCGGCCGCCGCAGCGCACCTCGTGACCACAACCTCACACACCACGGCTTCACAGCACCACCGATTCACCGCAGCACGGCAACACAGCAACACGGCAACACGGCAACACGGCAACACGGCAAGGAGCGACGATGCCCCAAGCAGGTTTCAAACGGCAGGTCTCGATGCTGGATCTGACCTTCGTCGGATTCGGCGCGATCTTCGGCTCCGGATGGCTTCTCGCGGCCGGCAAGGTGTCCGGCCTCGCCGGACCGGCGGGCTGGGTGTCCTGGGTGATCGGCGGCGTCGCCGTGTTGCTGCTCGGTCTGGTGTATGCCGAGCTCGGGGCGGCCGTACCCCGGGCGGGCGGGATCATCCGCTACCCGCTCTACTCGCACGGCCCACTACTCGGCTACCTGATGGGGTTCATCACGCTGATCGCATTCTCCAGCCTGATCGCAGTCGAGGTCGAGGCGGCACGGGAGTATGCCGCGTCCTGGTGGCCGGCGCTGACCAGACCGGACTCGACGTCTCCGACCGTGCTCGGCTGGTTCTTCCAGGTGGCGCTGTTGGTGATCTTCTTCCTGCTGAACTTCTGGACCGTGCGCACCTTCGCCAAGTCCAACACGGTGATCACGATCTTCAAGTTCGTGGTGCCGCTGGTGACCGTGGTCGCGCTGTTCACCGTCTTCAAGCCGGACAACTTCAGCTCGCACGGTTTCGCGCCGTTCGGAGCCGGCGGGATCCAGGAAGCGGTCGCCGGCGGCGGTGTGATCTTCGCCTACCTCGGCCTGCAACCGATCGTCAGTATGGCCAGTGAGGCCAAGTCTCCGCAGCGGACGATCCCGGTCGCGTTGATCTTGTCGGTGCTGCTGTCCACCATCGTCTACGTCGTGCTCCAGGTCGTCTTCATCGGCGCGCTGCCGGCCGACGGGCTCGCCGACGGATGGGCCGCGGTGCCGGACAAGTTCAGTCTGCCGTTCAAGGACATCGCGCTCGCGGCCGGGATGGGGTGGCTGGTCGTCTTCATCGTGATCGACGCGATGATCTCCCCGTCCGGTACCGGCAACATCTACATGAACTCCACCAGCCGGGTCGTCTACGGCTGGGCGCGCAACCGGACCCTGTTCGGGGTGTTCGCCAAGATCGACGAACGCTCCGGAATCCCGCGACCGGCGCTGTGGTTGACCCTGGTGCTGGCGGTCTTCTGGACCCTGCCGTTCCCGTCCTGGGATGTCTTGGTGAACGGCGTTTCCGGGGCACTGATCCTGTCCTACGCGATCGCGCCGATCTCGGCCGCGGCGTTCCGGCGCCGGTTGCCCGATCTGCATCGTCCGTTCCGGCTCCGCGCGTTTGCGGTGATCGCTCCCGCGTCGTTCGTGATCGCATCGTTCATCGTCTACTGGACCGGTTGGAGCACGATCTGGTGGCTGATCGGATCTCAGGTGCTCCTCTTCTGCCTGTACCTGCTGTTCCGCCGCAGGGTGCCGACCGACCAGGTGCCCTTCGGTCAGCAGATCCGTTCCTCGGTCTGGCTGATCGCCTACTACATCGCGATGTTGATCATCTCAGCACTCGGCGGGTACGGCGGCCTGGACCTGCTGCCCGCACCACTGGACCTGATCCTGGTCGGCGTGGCCGCGCTCGGCGGCTACCTGTGGTCGCTGCGCAGCGCACTGCCGGTCACCGAACTCGACGAGGACGTCGTACAGGACGACACCGACGAAGTCCCCTCGGCCCGCACCCGACAGTGATCACAACGTCGTACGGGTTCCCTCCAGCACCCCGCCGGCCAGCACGTGTCCGTCGACCACGGCGGGAAGTTGATCAACCTTCCGTAACCGGTCGATCTTGACCGTGCTGTCCAGTGCGTACAGGTGGAAGCGATAGCGGTGGGTGCCGTGCCCGGGGATCGGACTCGGCCCGAAATAGCGTGGGCGACCCGGACGGTGATGCAGATAGGCGATCCGGCGGTTGCCGGCGGTCAACGCACCCTCGGACAGCTCCGTCCCGTCCGGCGCGAAGCTGGCGACGGTGTGGATCCCGGGGGCACGAGTAGGCGTGTCGACGTCCTCGATGATCAACAACAGCGCCTCGGTGCCGGCCGGCAGCTCACTCCACTGCAGCTGCGGTGAGATGTCGTCACCGATCCCGAAGCCGCAGTGCCGGTCGGGGATCACCTCGCCGTCGGCGAACGCGGTCGAGGTGAGCTCGATGTGTTGGTCGGTGTGGAACGCCGGCGTCCGGGTGACGCTCAACGCCTCGTCCGGGCGGCGGTCCTTCAGTGCACGTCCCAGCGGCGCGACCAAGCGCTGCAGCAGACTCATGACGGGCTCCTTCGACGCAACAGACTGGTGGTTCCGACACTGGCAGCGACGATACAGCCGACCGCCAGCCACTGCGTCGGACGGAGGAACTCGCCGATGATGATCATCGCTGCCAGCGCCGCAGCTGCGGGCTCCAAGCTCATCAGGATCCCGAAGACACCGGCCGGGATCCGGCGCAGTGCGTTCAACTCCAAGCTGTAGGGAATGACCGAGGACATCAGTCCAACCAACACGCCGGCGATCAGCAGATCCGGCTGCAGCAGCCTGCTGCCGGCGGCCATGATCGCCGGTACTGCCAATCCGATCGCTCCGACCGAGCCGGCCACTGCCAGCCCCGAGATGCCGGGCCAGCGACGACCGGTCTCCCGGCTGAGCAGGATGTAGGCGGCCCAACTCGCTGCCGCCAGCAGGGCGAACAGCACACCACCGAGCGTCAGCCCGTGTGGGGTGAAACCGAGCAGTGCGACACCGACGCCCGCCAACAGCACCAGCAGCACGTCCCGCGGCTTGCGCGAGCCGACGATGGCGACCGCCAACGGTCCGAGGAATTCGATGGTGACCGCAACCCCCAACGGGATCCGCGCCATCGCCTGATAGATCGAGAAGTTCATCACCGCCAGCGCACAACCGAAGCCGACCGCCACCACCATGTCCCGGCGGGTCCGGCCGCGAAACCGGGGCCGTGCGATCGCCAGCAGGATGACCGCCGTGGTGACCAGCCGCAGCCAGACGAACGCCGTCGGCGGCAACCGGCCGAACATCCCCTTGGCTGTGGCCGCACCGAGCTGCAGTGAGATGATCCCGGCGATGATCAACAACGGTGCCGGCACCCGCCGAAGGACTCCCGCCAGCCATCTCACCCGATCACCGTAACGACCGCCCCGGCACGGAGTATCCCGAGGGATACGAGCATGTCGGACTACCCGGCCGCCGGCTGTTGGCGGATCCGACGGCGGTAGCGCAGCGGCGACTCCCCCACCTCGCGCTTGAAGGCCGTACTGAAGGCACTTTCGGAGGCATAGCCCAACTCCGACGCCAGCGATCCGACCCCGACATCGCCGTGCCGCAGCGCGCGCTGCGCCAGCAGCATCCGCCACCGACTGAGATAGGTCAGCGGCGGGACTCCCGCGACCGTGCGGAAGCGCTCGGCGAAGGAGGTCCGCGACATTCCCGCAGCCCGGGCCAGGTCCTCAAGCCCAGCCGGTCTCCCGGGCTCGCCGTGGATGATACTGAGGGCCGGCCGCAGTCGTTCGTCGCTGAGCAGCAGCAGCCATCCCGGAGGCAGATCGGTCTGCTCGACGTAGGCCCGCAGAACCTCCAGCAGCAGGAGCTGACCGTACTGTCGGATCGCGAAGGCCGAGCCCATCCTGCTGGCGGTCACCTCGTCGAACAACCGGTCCAGACTGTCCCGCAGGCCGGCCGCGGCTGCGGCCCGGACGTGCGCTACCGGCGGTAGTGCCTGCAGCAGCAGGGTCCGGCCGGCGTCGTTGAGATCGACCCGGCCGCCGACGATCACGTCGTCGAGGGTGCGGTCGGCGGCGACCAGTCGGGTGGAGGAGAAGTCCGCCTCCGGCATCACCTCGGGGCGCGCGGCGGTGACTGACCCGTCGACCGCCGTCCGGTCGACAAGCTCCACCCAGTGCCGATCGTTCAGAATGGCGACGTCACCGGTCTCGAGGTCGATCGGCGAGTCGAGGCCGTCGGTGAGCAGCCGGGCCCGACCGCAGACAACGGCGACGAACTTCAGCGCGTCCTCGATCGGCGCGTGCGAGACCCACGGACCACGCGCCGCGAACCCGCCGGACAGCAGACTGCGGACCTCGATGAGGTCGAACACCTCGGACAACTCGTCACGCGCCATCTCTGTACTATCGCGCAAAAAGGGTGGACTTCCAAGTATTCAGAGTTCAGGATGCGCGGCACAGACTGGTGCCATGAGCCAATCAGCAAGCATCCCCGAGACGACCACCACAACTGTTCTGATCACCGGCGCCAACAAGGGCCTGGGCTACGAGACGGCGCGCCGGCTGGGCGACCTCGGCTGGCGGGTCTTCCTTGCCGCACGGGACGAGACCCGCGGACAGGAAGCCACCGACAAGCTCGCGGCAGCCGGTACGGACGCGATCTTCGTCCCGCTGGACGTCACCTCCGAGGAGTCGGTCGACGCGGCGGTCAGGCTCGTCGAGCAGCACACCGACCGACTGGACGTCCTGATCAACAATGCCGGCATCACCGGTGAGCAGGTCGGGCCGATGGACAAGGTGATCACGCCGGAAGAAACGCTGGCCGAGCACCTCGCTCCGGTCTTCGACGTCAACGTCCTCGGCCCGGTCCGGGTCACCCACGCCTTCCTGCCCTTGCTGCGTGCAGCATCCGACCCGCGGGTGGTGATGGTCTCCAGCGGCGCCGGGTCGCTGAGCCACGCGACCAACCCGGAGCGCGGCGAGTCCGCGGTGGCGCACCTGATGTATCCCACCTCCAAGTCGGCCCTGAACATGCTCACCGTCCAGTACGCCCACGGCATCCCCGACGTCCGCTTCAACCTGGCAGACCCCGGATTCACCTCCACCGACCTCAACCACAACCAGGGCACCCAGACCGTCACCGAAGGTACCGATGCCATCGTCGAGTTCGCCACCGCCTCCCCCGGCCCGACCGGGCAGTACCGGGACCGGCACGGAGTCGTGCCGTGGTGACGACCGATTCGGTCCCCGCGCAGGAGACCGGCATCGGGCTCGGTGAGGTACCGACCCTCTCCACAGCCGAGCGTGATCGGCGTTGGGAACTGGCGCGGACGTTCATGGCCGACGAGGGTTTGGACGCCTTGCTGATCTTCGGCGAACATGAGGACGCCGGACCGGCGCCGTTCAGCTTCGACACCTGGTTCACCAACGGCAGAGCCGGGACGACCGTCGTCCTTCCTCGCAACGGCGACCCGATCTCGCTGTTCCCGATGGAGATGTTCAGCAAGGATCATCTCGAAGCGAGCAGCAGAGGCGACACGATCTGGATCCCGCCGCAGAACATTCGGGCCGCCCGTGACTCCGGTGCGATCGTCGGCACGCTGCGCGAGCTCGGGTTGGCGAAGGCAACGGTCGGTGTTGTCGGTCTGGAGCCCTATCCCCCGTGGCACCCCGAGGGCATCGTGCCCTACCGACTGTGGAGCGCCGTCCTGGCAGCGCTTCCCGCGGCCCGGTTCAGGCCGGTGGCGATGGCGCTGGCCCGGCTGATGATGCCGTTGAGCGCCGAGGAGATCGCCGTCGTCCGCCGGTCCGCGAGTATCGGCGACGCGATGGCGCGGGCGATGGTCGACACCGCTGCGGCCGGCGTCGCCGAGAGCGAGGTCTACGCGGCGGGAATGGCGACCGGGTACGCGCACGGCACGACCCCGGCGGCGATGCACTTCTGGTCCGGGCCGGACCCGCTCGCCTCCGGGCTGCCGCAGTGGAGCTACCGGCCGCAGCCGCCCCGGAGGCTGGCCGACGGTGATCTGATCTCCGCCGAAGTGTTCAGCAACGTCGGCGGCCGGCACACCCAACACCAGGTCAGCATCACGATCGGCGAACCACACCCGGATCTGCAGCGTGCCGCGGCCGTTGCGCGCGCCGGCTACGACGCCGGTCTGGAAGCATTGCGTCCCGGTCGGACCTTCGGCGACGCCGTCGACGCCATCCGCAGACCGTACGCCGCCGCCGACGGCTGGGAGTTCGGCCCCGCGATCCACACCCTGAACCCGATGATCGCCGCGAGCGGCTTCCCCGCCGAAGCCAGCAGGCGGCTGGCCGGAGCGGCCGACTATCCGCCGGAACGCGATCACCCGACGATGGCGAGCGACCTGGAGTTGCGGCCCGGCATGACATTCGCGCTGGAGCCCAACTATGTCGTCGGGCGACAGTTGGCCTACCTCGGCGGGACGATCATCATCGGTACGGACGAGCCGATCGAGCTCAACCCTTTCACCGCACAACTGCTCCGAGCCGCCGGGCGCGCGAGGAGCTGACCTAGGAGTTCGCTGAACAATTCGCTCGGCTGCGCGCCACGCTGCACGCACACGGGCGGCGCCGCGCCCGCTCGACGGGTCCCGGCCCGCCTTCACTCCCGCGACGTGCCCGTACACGCACATCGCGGCGCTCGCGACGAGCCAATTGTTCAGCACACTCCTCGGCATTGCCGACGGGCTAGCGGCTACGGTCCCCCGGTCGCGGTTAGATTGATGATCATGTCCACCTCAGCCGAGTCCACGATCAACGCCTACAACGACAGCTGCCCCGTCGTCGACTCCGATCTGACCGTGATCAATGCGGTGATCATCGACGGGCTCGGCAACGAGCCGATCCGCGGCGGCGTCCGGATCCGGGACGGGCGGATCGTCGAGGTCGGGCCGGATGTGTCGGGCGGGTCGACATCAACAGGTTCCTCGGGTGCCGCCGGCGGTCCGGTGCTGGACGCGGCGGGCGGCAGTGTTCTTCCGGGCTTGATCGACGCGCACTGTCACGCGTTCGCGACCTATCTGACCGGCAGCGCAGGCATCCCGCTGACCTATGTCGGCATCCACGGCTCACGACGGTTGACCGCAGCGCTGCGTCGCGGCTTCACCACCGTACGAGATCCGGCCGGCGGCGATCCGGCGTTCGCCCGGGCCGGCCGGGAGGGCCTGTTCGCCGCACCGCGCTACCTCTACACCGGCGAACCGCTGAGTCAGACCGGAGGTCATGGCGACCCACGCCCGCCGGAGAGCTCTGCGTGTTTGCACACCTCGGAGGTCGTCGACGGCGTCGACGCCGTCCGGACTGCTGCCCGGGAGCGCTTCCGGCAGGGTGCGCACGCGATCAAGATCATGACCTCCGGTGGGGTGATCTCGCCGTCCGACCCGATCGCGGTGCCGCAGTACTCCGCAGACGAGATCCGCGCCGTCGTCGACGAAGCGACCCGCCGCGGCAGCTACGTGATCGCGCATTCCTACTCCGCGGCGTCGGTCCGGCACTCGGTGATCAACGGCGTCCGCAGCATCGAACACGGCAACCTGATCGACGCCACGACCGCCGAGCTGATGGCCGACCACGACGCCTTCCTGGTGCCGACCCTGGCCGCCTACGACGCGATGAGCAGACGTGCCGCAGCCCTCGGCCTGCCGGAGGTGTCGATGATCAAGAACGCCGAGGTGCTCGATGCCGGCCAACAGGCGATCGAGCTCGCCCGCGCCGCCGGGGTGCAGGTCGGATTCGGTTCGGACCTGATGGGTGATCTGGAGGACGAGCAGCTGAACGGTCTGCGGCTGCAGGCCGAAGTGCTCGGCCTGATCGACACCGTCCGCTGCGCCACCTCGACCAACGCCGACCTGATCCAGCGTCCGGATCTGGGCCGGATCGCTGTGGACTGTGTCGGTGACCTGTTGATCATGGAAGCCGACCTGACCGACGATCCGGACGCCCTCTGGGACGACCGCCGACCTCGTACGGTGGTCCGGTCGGGGCAGGTCGTGTTCGGCTCCTGACGCGACGTCACGCCAGCACGAAGTAGCGCAACCAGACGTACACCCAGGCGACCGCGAGGGTCGCAGCCGTCACCACGATGCCGTAGCGGGTGAACTGCCAGAAGCTGATCGGCTCACCCGCTTTGGCAGCGATCCCGAGCACCACCACATTGGCACCGGCGGCCACCGCTGTCGCATTGCCGGCAAGATCGGCACCGAACACGAACGCCCACCAGAGCGGGCTGTCGGCGCCGCTCAGGTCGGTCGACGCGACCATCTGCTCCACGATCGGCACCATCGCCGCGGTGTAGGGGATGTTGTCGACGAACGCGCCGACAACGGCCGAGCCGAACAACAGCACCGTCGCACCGAGCAATTGGTCACCGGCCATCAGTCCGGCAGCCACATGCCCGAGCTGCCCGATCACGCCGACCTCGACCAACCCACCGACCAGGACGAACAGCGCCATGAAGAACGCCAGCGTCGACCACTCGACATCGGCCATGAACTCCTTGGGCTGGGTCCGGGACACCACAACCATCGCACCGGCACCCAACATCGCCACGACGGACGGATCGAAGTGCGAGACCGTGTGCAGGGCGAACGCGATCATCACCGCACCGAGCACGACCAGGCAGCGGATCAGCAGCCCTTTGTCGGTGATCGCATCGGTCGGCCGGACCGAGCTCAACTCCCGTTCGATGTCGACGTCGGTGTGCAGCTGGTCTCGGAACAGCCGGCGGAGCAGGAAGACCAGTCCGATCATCAGGATCACCGTCAGCGGCAGCGCGTGGATCAGGAAGTCGTCGAAGGTGAGGCCTGCTCGGCTGCCGATGATGATGTTGGGCGGATCACCGATCAGCGTCGAGGTGCCGCCGACATTGGCGGCCAGCACCTGGCTGATCAGGAACGGGGCCGACGGCAGCCCGAGCCGGCGGCACACCGACAGTGTGACCGGAGCGATCAGCAGCACCGTGGTGACGTTGTCCAGGATCGGGGAGAACACCGCAGTGACCAACACCAACAAGATCATCAGTCGGACCGGACGGCCGCGCGATGCACGCGCGGCCCACAGTGCCATGAACTCGAACAGACCGGTCCGCCGCAACACACTGACGATGATCATCATCCCGAACAGCAGGAAGATCACATTCCAGTCGACGCCGGTCTCGTGACTGAAGAAGGCCGAGTCGGCGCTGACCAGCCCGATCACCGTCATGGCGGCGACACCACCCAGTGCCGCCGCCACCCGGTGCACCTTCTCGGTGGCGATCAGTGCGTAGCTGATCAGGAAGATCGCCACGGCAACGACGGTGATCATCTTCTGCCCTCCACCCGGTCGCCGAGCAACACCTCGATCTCAGCGATCACGGCAGAGTTGATCTTCGTCCCGGAGTCGAGCCGACGGTCCTCCAGCACCGGCAACAGACCCCGTTCACCGTCCAACAGATCGTCCAGATCCCGTTCGGCAACGGCTTCCTCGACGATCATCGAGAGCTCCTCGACGGCTACCCCGACCGGCTCGGCGTAGGCCGCGCCGATCTGCGGCGGGGACAGTCCCAGCGTGACCTCGGCGAGCACCCTGACCTCGGCGCCGTCGTCGGTCCGGGACCGGACCTGCAGCGCTTCGTCCACCGTGGTCGTCGGCCAGCCGACCACCTGGTCACGTCCCGGCAGAACGACGACGAGCCGTCCGCGCGGCGTACGACGGACCACGCCACGCCGCAGCACCACCAGCCGGTGACCGGCCGGCACCAGCCGGATCGTGCCGATCGACAGCAGCACCAGCACGATGATGACGATCAGCAGCAGTGCCCGTTCCTCGGAGCCGTCCAGCAGGTGCTCGGCGGGATGGGTCGACTGGAGTGTCGAGGGTGGCAGCATCCAGACCTCCTCCGGGCAGGGTCACGTGTCTGGCGCCGGGAGATCCGGCGCCGGTTGTCGTGACGATGTATCCATGAGTCAACGTGATCGACGGCCGTTCCTGAATGGGTGCTGCCACCCATTCAGGAGCCGGCGCTGGCCGGAGATGCTGGGCGATGGGAGGCTGGCGGGTATGGGTAGGCATCAGCTGTCGCTGTATTGGAAGGTCTGTCTGACCAACGGCGTGGTCTTCCTGCTCGGTTCGCTCGCGCTGGCCTTCTCACCGATGCGGGTCTCGGAGCAGGTGTTGTTGTCCGAGGCGGTCGTGCTCGCGGTCGGTCTGGGCGCGATGTTCGCGCTGAACGCGCTACTTCTGCGGCTCAGTCTGGCTCCGGTCGACAAGGTGATCCGGCAGATGGACGCGATCAGGATGCCCGAGCCGGGCCATCGACTGGACGTGCCGGCATCGCGGTCGGGAGCTCGACTGGTCCGCAGCTACAACGCGATGCTGGGTCGGCTGGAGTCCGAACGCAGCACCAGCAACGCCAACGCGTTGGCCGCCCAGGAGGCCGAACGACACCGGATCGCCCAGGAGTTGCACGACGAGATCGGACAGAACCTGACCGTCGTCCTGCTCGGTCTCAAACAGCTCGAGTCGCGGATCCCCGACGACCTCACCGACGAACTCTCACTGATCCGGGAGTCGGCCCGGACCGGACTGGACGACGTCCGCCGGGTGGCGCGCCGACTCCGACCTGGCGTACTGGAGGATCTTGGACTGCACAGCGCACTGGCCGCCCTCTGCACCGACCTGACGACGGTCGGGCCGCTGCAGGTCCGCCGCATCTTCGGCCGTGGTCTGCCGCAGCTCAACCATCAGACCGAGCTGGTGATCTACCGGATCGCCCAAGAGGCGTTGACCAACGTCGCCCGACACGCGCAGGCCAACAACGTGACCTTGTCGCTGACCAAGATCGGAGACAACGCAGTGTTGGAGGTGACCGACGACGGACGCGGAGGCGCCGAGATCGTCCCCGGTTCGGGGATCGGCGGGATGCGGGAGCGTGCGCTGCTGATCGGGGCCGACCTGATGATCACGTCGGCCCCGCGGCAGGGCACCGAGATCCGCCTCACCGTGCCGCTCGCGTCCGCCACCACGCCGGACCCCGCGCTGAGCATCCAGACCGACGACGTCTCCGCTGCGGCGGCCGGACACCAGGAGGACTCATGATCAGTCGAGAGCCGTACGGTCCGGACAATCCGATCCGGATCGTGCTGGCCGATGATCATCAACTGGTCCGTCGCGGGATCCGGTTGATCTTGGAATCGGAACCGGATCTCAAGGTTGTCGGTGAGGCGTCGGACGGCGCCGAGGTGGTTGCCCTGCTGCGCGATCTGGACTGCGACCTGGTGATCTTGGACGTGTCGATGCCACGGATGACCGGGCTGCAGGCGGCCCGGGAGATCGCCCGCCGGACCGGAGGAAGTGCGCTCAAACCGTCCGAGGGTCCACGGTTGTTGATGTTGTCGATGCACGACAACGAGCAGTATTTCTTCTCCTCGCTGCAGGCCGGTGCCAGTGGCTATGTACTCAAGTCGGTGGCCGACGAGGATCTGGTCGGTGCCTGCCGGGCGGCGATCCGCGACGAGACGTTCGTCTACCCGGGGGCGATGCGGGCCCTGGTCCGCGACTACCTGGGACGGATCTCCCGTGGCGAGCAGGTGCCCGACACGCTGCTCACGCCGAGGGAGGACGAGGTACTCAAGTTGATCGCCGAGGGCTACCCGTCCAGGGAGATCGCCGAGACCCTGGTGATCAGCATCAAGACCGTCGAACGACATCGCGCCAACATCATGTCCAAACTCGGCATGCGGGACCGGACCCAGGTCACCCGGTACGCGATCCGCGCCGGCCTGATCGAGCCCTGATCGCCGCCCCGCGCCGTCCGCCGCCCCGCTACGCCCGCTGCCCTGCTTCGCCCGAACCGCAGCTCGCGGGGGCGATTTGGTAACACGTACTGCGACCTGACCCCGCCACGACGCATCCCAGGGGCGATCTCGTACCACGTGCTGCCACCTGACCCCACCCACGCCCCAAGGGCGAATTCGTACCACGTGCTGCCACCTGACCCCATCCACACCCCAAGGGCGAATTCGTGCCACGTGCCGCCACCTGACGGACGTGTGCGCCGAAGCCGAGTGTCGATCGCCGGACTCGGACGGAACTCCACACGTGATGCCAAATCGCCCCCGAGGACACACACCCAGGGACCGAACGCCACACGTGTTACCGAATCGCCCCTGGCTGCGGTAGTGGACTGCGTGCGGTAGTGGTGCCGCGTTGCTGACCACTCAGGGCGGCGACCGGACTGCGGCCCCGCCGATGATCATCGACGGGGCCGCAGCCTGGGTGTTATCGGGTGAGGGTCAGGAGGCGTTGCTCTCCGTACCCTCGTCGGGGCCTGCACCGACCGACACCGGGGTGTCGGGCACCTCGGCGCGCGGCGTACCGGTGAAGGTGAACGGATCCTCGGAGCCTTCGGGAGCGACGTCGACGACGACGATCTCGCCGGCCTTCAACTCGTCGAAGAGGATCTTCTCGGCCAGCACGTCCTCCACATCGCGTTGCAGCGCACGACGCAGCGGGCGGGCACCCAGGACCGGATCGAAGCCCCGCTTGGCGACCAATTGCTTGGCGGCCGGCGTCAGCTCGATGTCCATGTCCTTGTCCTTCAACCGCTCCTCGATCTCGTTGACCATCAGATCGACGATCTTGACGATGTCGTCCATGCCGTGCTGGCGGAAGACGATGATCTCGTCGACGCGGTTCAGGAACTCCGGACGGAAGTGCTGCTTGAGCTCGTCGGAGACCTTGGCCTTCATCTTCTCGTAGCTGCCCTCGGCGTCGCCGGCCTGGGAGAAGCCCAACGTGACGCTCTTGGCGATGTCGCGGGTACCGAGGTTCGTGGTCATCACGATCACGGTGTTCTTGAAGTCCACGACCCGGCCCTGGGCGTCGGTCAGACGACCCTCGTCCAGGATCTGCAGCAGCGAGTTGAAGATGTCCGGGTGTGCCTTCTCGATCTCGTCGAACAGCACCACCGAGAACGGCTTGCGCCGCACCTTCTCGGTCAGCTGGCCACCCTCTTCGTAGCCGACGTAGCCGGGCGGCGAGCCGAACAGCCGGGAAGCGGTGTGCTTCTCGGAGTATTCGCTCATGTCGAGGGTGATCATGGCGTCCTCGTCCTCGAACAAGAACTCGGTGAGCGCCTTGGTCAGCTCGGTCTTACCGACACCGGACGGGCCGGCGAAGATGAACGAGCCACTCGGCCGCTTCGGATCCTTCAGCCCGGCACGGGTACGCCGGATCGACCGGGACAGTGCCTTGACCGCATCGTCCTGACCGACGTAGCGCTTGGCGATCTCCTGCTCCATCCGCAGCAGTCGCGAGGACTCCTCCTCGGTCAGCTTGAAGACCGGGATGCCGGTGGTCGTGGACAGCACCTCGGCGATGATCTCCTCATCGACCTCGGCGACGGCGTCCAGGTCACCCTGCTTCCACTGCGACTCGCGCTCGGCCCGCTGCGCCAGCAGCTTCTTCTCGTCGTCCCGCAGCCCGGCGGCACGCTCGAAGTCCTGGGCGTCGATCGCGGCTTCCTTCTCCAACCGGACTGCAGCGATCTTCTCGTCGAATTCGCGCAGGTCCGGCGGAGCCGTCATCCGACGGATCCGCAACCGGGCACCGGCCTCGTCGATCAGGTCGATCGCCTTGTCCGGCAGGAACCGGTCGGAGATGTAGCGGTCTGCCATCCGGGCCGCACCGACCAGCGCCTCGTCGGTGATGGTGATCCGGTGATGCGCCTCGTAGCGGTCACGCAGGCCACGCAGGATGTCGATGGTCAGCGCGATCGACGGCTCGGCCACCTGGATCGGCTGGAACCGGCGCTCCAGGGCGGCGTCCTTCTCGACGTACTTGCGGTATTCGTCGAGCGTGGTGGCGCCGATCGTCTGCAGCTCGCCACGGGCCAGCATCGGCTTCAGGATGCTGGCGGCGTCGATCGCACCCTCGGCGGCACCGGCACCCACCAGGGTGTGGATCTCGTCGATGAAGAGCACCACGTCGCCGCGGGTCTTGATCTCCTTGAGGACCTTGCGGAGCCGTTCCTCGAAATCACCGCGGTAACGCGAACCGGCGACCAGGGCACCCAGATCAAGGGTGTAGATCTGCTTGTCGCGCAGCGTCTCGGGAACGTCGCCACGGACGATCGACTGGGCCAGGCCCTCGACGACCGCGGTCTTTCCGACACCCGGGTCGCCGATCAGCACCGGGTTGTTCTTGGTCCGCCGGGAAAGAACGGTCATCACCCGTTCGATCTCGGTCTCGCGACCGATCACCGGGTCCAACTTGTTCTCCCGGGCGGCCTGGGTCAGATTGCGGCCGAATTGGTCCAGCACCATCGACGACGATGGCGCATTCCCCTGTTCGGGTGCACCGGAGGTGGCCGCTTCCTTGCCCTGGAATCCGCTCAGCAACTGCAGCACGGTCTGCCGGACCCGATTCAGGTCGGCACCGAGCTTGACCAGCACCTGGGCGGCAACACCTTCACCTTCGCGGATCAATCCGAGCAGGATGTGCTCGGTCCCGATGTAGGAATGGTTGATCTGCAAGGCTTCCCGCAGGCTCAGCTCAAGAACCTTCTTGGCGCGCGGGGTGAACGGAATGTGCCCGCTCGGGCTCTCATGTCCGTGACCGATGATCTCTTCGACCTTCTCACGAACGGCTTCGAGCGAAATACCCATGGACTCCAGCGCCTTGGCAGCGACGCCTTCACCCTCATGGATCAGCCCGAGCAGAATGTGCTCCGTGCCGATGTAGTTGTGGTTCAGCATCCGGGCCTCTTCTTGGGCCAAAACAACGACCCGGCGTGCTCGGTCGGTAAAACGCTCAAACATTTGCGGTTCTCCTCGCTGGTGATGCAGCTCGACCCGGTCCGGGGTGCGCGGCTCAAGCCACGAGCCCTGGCGCCGGGTCACATCGCAGTCAACTCTAGTCGCCGAACGGCCGGACAGCTTGATGCCGATCATCGGATGGCCGACACCATCCGACGAGATTGCACCGCTGCTGGCGATCACGTCGCCGGATCGGACGATGATGGCCAACAGATGACGGATAACTCCGCCGATCGATCGACTCGACACCGTGCACAACCGCCGTCGGCGGGTCGGTGTTCCGGTTCCTCCGGCCCAGCCAGTTCGCTATCAGCGAAGCGATTCGCGGCGCCGGCGCCCTCCCGAACCGCCGATCGGGCCCATCTCGCTGCGCCCGCCGGGTCGGCGGGCCGTACGGAGGTCCGGGACGGGCAGGGTCGCGGGCGCATCGCTCCGCCCCTCGGGAGTCGCCTCGAATCGGGGCCCTCGAATGTGCAATGGCATTCGTGATCTGTTCGACAACGCGTCGAATATCTTCATCGTCGATAGCGACCGGGTTGGACAAAAACATTGGGCGCCGGGTGTGTCCGCACCCGACGCCCTTGTTTAGGAGAACCGAACCGAGTCGGCAGATCGGCTCGGTCACCCGTGTTTGTTTAGCTGTGTGCCTTTGCGTACGCCTCGCGCACCTCCGCCGGAACCCGACCGCGAGCCGACACCTGCATCCCGTTGTCCTGTGCCCAAGCACGGATTTCTGCAGAACCGGGGCCCGACGCCTGGCGTGCGCCACGCCGTCCGCGGCGTCCGCCGGTCTTCCGCGCACTGGCGACCCATGGTGCCAGTGCGTCACGCAACTTTGCTGCGTTGTCGCCGGACAGATCGATCTCGTAATCGGCCCCATCCAGGCCGAACGCAACCGTCTCGTCGGCTTCGCCGCCGTCAAAATCATCCTCGAGAATGATCTGAACGCGTTGTGCCATGTTGCACTTCCTCCTTCTGCACGCGAGGTAATCCCCCTACGAAGACCTTACCGGAGCGATCGGTCCGTTCATCGTGCGGAGGTCAATTAATGCTCTGCAGATCTGCAGTTCTCTCCATTCTTCAAGTGGTTCACAGGTCGATCGCCGTTAGCGCCCTCTCGATCGAGTGCCCGATGCCGGCGATAATGGATGTGCAATGCCTTCCGAATCAGTGACACCTCGACCGTGGTACGACGCGTGGATCGATGCGGCGACCGGCCGGACGGGATTCTGGGGACGCTCCCGGCCGGATGACCATTTCCGGACCGCCTCGCAGTCATCGGTGTTCGTCGAAGCGGTGTCGGAGTTGCTGGCGAGTGGACCGTACGCCGATTTCGGGACCGTCGTGGAGATCGGCGCCGGGGACGGGTGGTTGCTCGACGGGCTGCGCAGTAGAGATCCGGACCGCCGCTTCGTCGGTGTGGACCTCCGCCCGAGGCCGGACGGACTCGGAGTCGACTGGTGCACCGGAGCGTGGGACGTCCGCACCGACAGCTGGCAGTCCTCGGTCGCCGACCTGCTCGGAACGCTGCCGAGCCCGACCATGATCATCTGTGCCGAGTGGCTGGACGATCTGCCCTGCCCGATCGTCGCCCCGACCTCCGGTGGACGGCAGGGGCCGGACTGGCGAGCTGTACAGGTCGGTCCGGACGGTTCGGAGTCTTTGGGGGGCCCGGTCGCCGAGGAGGACGCCCGCTGGCTGCAACGCTGGTGGCCGGCCGTCACCGACGGCTCGTTGCCGATGCCGCGACGGGCCGAGTCCGGGCGGACCCGGGACAGCGCCTGGGCGACCGTGATCCGAGCCCTGCGGCGCTCCGGTGGCGCGGCTCTGATGATCGACTACGGACACCTGCGGGCCGCTCGGCCGCCGGCCGGCACCCTGACCGGCTTCGTTGCCGGCCGTCAGGTCCCGGCACGGCCGGACCCGGCGATCAATCTGACCGCCCACGTCGCGGTCGACGCGGTCGCGGCGGCCGGCGAACGGGCCGGAGCCCGGACCAGCTTCCTGATCGACCAGCGAACCGCGGTCCGGCGATTCCTGCCCGATCCTCGGCCAACGGGTCCGGACCCGTTGGCCGAGCTGCAACGACGCGGTGAACAGCGGATGCTGACCGCGACTCTCGGCAGTCACTATTGGCTGCTGCAGGACGTCCCGTCCCCGTAGCCGCACCGATAGCAGCCCGGTCGGATGATGATCAGCGGCGACCGCCGCCCGGCGGCAGAGGGCTGTGACTCAGCGGTGAGCCGCGGGCCGAGTTCGGTTGTCGACCGAGGCTTGGGCAGACTGCTGCCATGACCGACGCAGCGACCGAGCATCTGCGCGTACTGATCGGCTCGCCGGCGATCGGCACCGTCGCCACACCCGAGCCGCACGGCGTGCTGTTGCTCGATCTCGGCGCCGACCATCCCAGCCGCGCCGGGCTGTTGGAGCTGCGGATCTGGCGCGGCAGCGATGCAGCCGGAACCGGCGTCGTCGAGCGCGCCGAGGTCGTGGTCGGGGCGATGCATCGCGGCGTGGAGAAACTGTACGAGGTGCGGGACTACCGGCAGATCCTGATGTTGGCCGACCGGCACGACTGGCAGGCACCGGCGGCTGCCGAGTTGTCGATCGCGTTGGCCTGTGAACGGCTGCTCGGTTTGCAGGTTCCCGAACGGGCGACCTGGCTGCGGACCCTGCTCGCCGAGCACACCCGGCTGCTCAGCCATCTGGGTTTCCTCGGCTACCTGTGGCACCGCACCGGTGACAGCTCGCCGGTCCACGAACTGCGTGAACGGCTCCGCAACCTGCTGCAACGGTGGACCGGCAACCGGGTCCATCCGATGATCAACCGACTCGGTGGCCTGGCCGCCGACGTCGACGACGGCTGGCTGGACGATGAGGCCGCGCTGATGATCATGGTCCGCAGCGTTGCCGACGCCGCCGCGCAGTTGCTTGCCGAGCCAGGACTGTCGGCCGGTTCGGCAGCGATCCCGGCCCTGACCCCGGCCCTGATCAGCGAGTACGGGGTCAGCGGCCCGGCGGCCCGCGCGGCGGGAGTCGATCTTGATCTTCGACGGGATCAGCCCTATCTCTGCTATGCCGAGCTGCGGGCCGAGCTGACCGACCAGCACGGTCTGGCAGCCGAGCTGCCAGCCGGCACGGCGGCGGCGCGACTGGCGACCATGATCGACGAGCTGCGCAACAGCGCGACCATGATCAACACGATGACGCAGCGACTGCGCGCCATCCCAGGACCGGTCGGTGTCCGGCTCGCCAAGATCGTCAAGCTCCCCGAGGGTGAGATCTACGCCGCGACCGAGGCGCCGCTCGGAATGGCCGGCTGTTATGTCGTCTCTCGTGGCGAGAAGACGCCATGGCGGCTGAAATTGCGGACCCCGAGCTTCAACAACGTGTCAGCGCTCGAAGCGATGTTGCCGGGTTGCCCGGTATCGGAACTGGAACTTGCGCTGGCCTCGGTGGGATACGTGGTCGGCGACATCGACAAGTGAGCCGCGGCATCGGACGGGCCGGCACGAACGTCCGTCTGCTCAGTCGTCAGAACTGCTGTGCAGCAGTTCGAAGGCTGTTCAGCAGCTCGGCTGCCTGCCGATAGGCGGCCCGCTGCTCCACGATGCTGGGCCACACCGCACCTCGGTCGACGATCCGACACCACCCTGGCGTGGCATCGTCGATCATGAACGCGGGCCGGTGGTCGGATGATCTTCATAGTGCTGCCGGCACGCCCCGCTCACCGGCACGGACTCGGCGACGCCGGGAATCGACATGTTTCTGACAGACTGCCCTTGTGACAGAAGCGGATCCGGGTCACATCCCCAGCGAGGAGACGCTGCGCCAGCAGGAGACCCAAGAGACGATCAAGAGCCTCGATCTGACCCTTCGGGTCGGCGAAATGCTGCTCTCCAACGGCGCCGGTGCCGCCGACGTGGCCGCGACGATGGACTCCATCCTGCGACACCTCAGTCTCCGCGGCGCCGACGTCGATGTCACCTATACCGCTCTCACGGTCTCGCATCAGACCAGCCCGGACGAACCGACCCTGGTACGGCGCCGTACGGTGCAACAGCGCGATGTCGACTACGAGGACCTGACCAGCGTCGATCACCTCGTCACCGATCTGCTGCTGGGCCGGATCAACCGCGACGAGGCACGATCCGAGCTAGCGCAGATCACCTCCTCCGGACACGCGCGACCGCGCTGGGCGGTGATGCTCGGCTGGGGTGCGCTGGCGCTGGGGATCTCGATGCTGCTCGGCGGCGACCCGTACGTGATGATCATCGCGGTCATCTCCGGGATCGGGCTGGATCGGCTGCTCCGGGTGTTGTCGTTGGCCCGGCTGCCGTCGATCTATCAGCAGATGGCGGGCGGGCTGATGGCGACCGTGCTCGCGATCGTGGTCGCTGCCACCCCGATCCCGTTGAACCCGTCCGTGGTCGTCAGCGCCAGCATCATCGTGCTGCTGGCCGGGCTCGGTCTGATCGGTGCCGCCCAGGACGCCCTGACCGGTTTCTATCTGACCGCCAGCGCCCGCATCCTCGAGGTCTTGTTGTCGACCGTCGGGATCGTGATCGGAGTCAGTGGCGGGCTGGCCATCGGCAAGGTGATCGGCGTCCAGCTCTTCCTCGATCCCGGCGCGGCCGGTCTGTCCGACCTGCCGGTGATGCTGCTCGGGGCGGCGCTGTGTGCGACGGCGTTCGGGTATGTCTCCTACGCCCCGATCCGGTCGCTGATCCCGATCGGGCTGATCGCGGCGGTCGGTGCGGTGCTGTCCTACGTGCTGCAGGATCAGGGCTTCGGGCGGCCGTGGGCGGCGGCGGTCGCGGCGGTGGCGATCGGCGTGGTCGCCTACGGTGTCGCCGGCCGGGTCCGGGTGCCGCCGCTGGTGATCGTGGTCTCCGGCATCACCCCGTTCCTGCCCGGTTTGGCGATCTACCGAGCACTGACGCTGTTCACCGAGGGCGATTCGGCCGGCCTGGTCGACCTCGCCACTGCCGGTGCGGTCGCCATCGCCCTGGCCTCCGGCGCGATCCTCGGTGAGTACATCGCGCAGCCGCTGCGCCGGGAGGCCCGCAAGATGGAGAGCCGGCTCTCCGGTCCGCGGCTGGTCGGTCCGCTCCGGCTGCAGACGCTGCGGCGCCGCGCCAAGGAAGAACGTGAAGAGCGCGAGGAACGCGAGGAGTGAGCCCGGACGCCGGACGCCGTCGCCGCGGGTCCGGAACTTTGACGAGGAGCACAACAATGACCGAACGACGGTCCGACTCGGCGCGGACGCCGTACCGCCGGCCCGTCACGGTCAAGGCCGCCGATACGGATGGTCCTCGCCGTGGCTGACGGCGCGGCCCCGCGGAGCGGCCTGTTCTGGGCCAGCATCGAGGGTCGGGCGCCGGTCCCGCCCGCCGCCCGGACGCTCGGCTTCACCTTCCTGGAAGCCGATCCGGACAACGGGACCATCCGGCTCGAATTCGACGGGTCGCCGGACTTCACCAACCCGCGCGGAGAGATCCTCGGTGGCTTCCTGGCCGCGATGCTCTACGACACGGTCGGCCCGGCACTGCTCGCAACGATCGGCGCCAACGAATTCATCGAGACCGACGACTTGGCCGTCAGCTTCCACCACCCGGCCCGGCCGGGGACCATCACCGGTCACGGCGAGATCGTCGACCGCGACAATCGGCAGGTCTCGCTCGCGGCGCGGCTGTGGGACCACACCGGGACCCTGGTGGCTTCCGCAACCGCCCACGCCCGGGTCGTCCCGCTGCAACGACCCGAGGGTGTGGACAGGGATCGGCCCAAGACCGACTGAGCAGACCGGGTCGTCGGCGACGTAGACCTCCCCGTCCACTCGGCAGGCTCGTCCGCTCGTCAGAATTCCGGACACTCGGCCGCTTCCCCCACCCCGGTCCCAGCCATCACCGCCCGTCGCGCTGCGCGAATTCTGGACACTCGGCTACTTTTCCGCACCCACCCAGCCACGAGCCGCAGCCCGATGACGCGAATCTCGGACACTCGGCCGGTTTTCGAGCATCAGAGATCGGTCCGGACGGTCGCCGGCCCCGCCGACCGTGGGCGGCGGGCGGTACGGCGGCGACGGAGCCCCGAGACGTCCGGCAGCCGAACGGTTCGAGCAGCCCGCATCTCCTTCGACGCCGAAAGCAAAATCCACCGCCCGCGGCGAGGGACCGCGCGAACGGTGGATCTGTTGCAGAGCTGGGCGTCGGTGCCCCGACGGGCAAGGTGCCTCAGGCGTGCTTGCGCTGCGGCTCGACCTCGAGGTTGGGCATCGCGGTCTCGATCGCCCGCATGTCCACCACGGTCGGGTGCTCGTCGTCGGACCAGAGATCCTTGTCGTCCTTGGCGTCTTCGCTCTGGCCGGCCTTGGACTCGGACTTGTCGTCGGATCGTTCGATGTGCCGGGGCAGCGCGTGCACGTCACCGATCGGGTCGCTGATGGCTTCCAGGTCGAGGTCTGCTCGGAGCAGCTGGATCTCGGTGTTGCGGGAGCGTACGGTCTCACGCAGCCCGGCGATGGTGATCTCGCGGGACTTCAGCTGGCTGCGCAGACCGGCGTTGTCGCCGGTCAGCTCGGTGACCTTGGCGTTCAGCTCACCGATCCGGACCCGCTGCTTGGAGGACTGCTCAGCGGTGGCCTGAACCCGGTTGGTCAGCACCTCGACGACCTCGGCGTTGCGAGTGCGCTCGGTACTCAGGGCGGCTCCGTGGTCCTTGGTCATCTTCAGCAACCGGGACGCGTTCTCCCGACGCATCGCGCGGATGTGCCGGAAGGCCAGCAGCAGAGCGACGACCGCGGTGGTCACGGCCAGCCCGATGCCGACCCGGGTCACCGAGATCGGTCCGAAGGCTGCGGCCGCGCTGATCACCGCACCGCCGATCAGGACGAGCTGACTGGCGCGCAGGAGTTGGGGCATGGAGGCATGACGACGTGCTGGGGAAGGCGTGCTCACGGAACGAAATCTAACGACGGGAACCGCACGAACGGCGGCGCCACGCGGCGTACCGACCAATTCGTGACCGACGTCTCGGTGCCGGTCGACGCAGAACCCACTGACAACAGCAGTCACAGCGGCAACAACGGCACGTCGGGCCGCGCCGCCGGATCAGTCCTGCTTCTCGTCGTCGTCTCGGGGTGGGACCATGCAGGCCCGTTCGATCCGCAGCGCGGCAACGGTGATCGCGACGCCTCCGATCACCGCAACCATCGATCTGATCACCCGTTCCCGGGGTGCGTCGGTCTGCAGGTCACCGAGGAAGCGGACGGCAAAGCCGAGGTACCCGCCGGCCATCAACATCCCCAGCAGCGCGGCGGCCTTGCCGAGCGCGAGCCAGGCGACGGCCTGTCGGTCGTCCACCCGGATCCGGTTGACCTGCATCCGCTGATGCAGCACGTAGGCGATGCAGACCAGTACGGCGGCGGCCGCGAGCAACGTGATCGGCCCGGACCAGGCGACCCGGATCGGGATCCCGTCCCGGCCGCTGATGGCCGCGATCGACCAGCCGATCAGGGCCCCGACCAGGGCTCCGACCGCCAACAGTTGTTTGGATGTACGCCGCAGGTTGCCCTGCGGGCCGCCCCCACCCGAGTCCCGGCCCGGGTCCTCGTCGTTCGGGCGGCGGCCGTCACCGCCGCCGCGCCGAGGATCGGGATCGTCGGGGCGACCAGGGAGCTGGCTGTCGCGCAGTGTCAGTCCTCTTCGATGAGCAGGTCGTCACGCTTGACGACCGCGTGGTCGGACAGGTCCTGCACCAGCGGGGAGATCGGACCGCGTCCGGGCAGCTCGGCGGTCGGATCGATCTCGACCCAGGGCAGCAGCACGAAGCCGCGCTGGTGGGCCCGCGGATGCGGCAGCGTGAGGTCGTTCTGTTCGGTCTCGGTGGTGCCGACCATCACCAGGTCGACGTCCAACGTCCGCGGCGCGTTGGGCTCGGAGCGTTCCCGGCCGAACGCGTCTTCGATGGCTTGGGCGCGTTCCAGCAGGGTCCGCGGTTCCAGGGTGGTCTCCCCGACGATCACCAGGTTCAGGAATTCGGGGCTGTCCTCGGGCGCATCGACCGGCGCGGTCTCGTACACCGAGGAGATGTCGACGACGATCACGTCCGGGGTGTCCCGGATCGCGTCCACCGCACCCTGCAGATTGGCCAGCCGGTCGCCGAGGTTGGATCCCAGCGAGAACACCACCTTGCGTAGCGGTTTCATGCCGCTCAGGGTGTCGGCGTCGATCGCGTGGGGGTTGGGGCTAGTCACGAGTTCTGCTCCTTGTCAGCGTCACGGCCACATCGGCCACCTCTGCGTGCCGCTTCGCGGCGGTGATCACATCGATCGGCGCTTCGGGTTTGTGCACAGTGACCTCCACCGACTCGACCAGCGGTGAATCCAGGCAACTGCCCGCGATCCGGCCGGCCAGGGCTTCGATCAGGTTGAGTGGCGGGCCCTCGATGTCGGCCACGATCGCCTGGGCGAGCGTGCCGTAGTCGAGGGTGTCGGTCAGGTCGTCGCTCGCGGCAGCCCGCCCCAAGTCGAGCCAGCAGGTGACATCCACGACGAATCGCTGTCCATTCTCCCTTTCGAAGTCAAAAACGCCATGGTTGCCGAACCCTGAGATCCCACGCAGGCTGACCCTGTCCGTCACCGTCGTGGTGCGGTCGGGCATCGTCCTCGCGGCATCGGGCGCCGGCTCCCCCGCCATCGGCGCAGTGGCGCGATCGTCGACCGTCATGTCACCTCCTTCGCTTTGCCGTGAAGCCTAGAGCGCATCGACAAACGTGCTTCCGGACTCGGGTCGGGCGCAGCTTCGCGACCACACCCGAGTGATCTGAGTCTGCTGATCGGTCCGTCTGCCGTGCTGCGCAAGGCGACTCACGCAACTGGCCGACAGCTCGTTCAGCACCCTCTCGGACACCCGCTGAGCAACGGGCACCCGGGCGAGTCTTTCACAGCGACCCGACATTGATCATCCCCGACCCAGTCACCGGACAGCTCGGAACGGCCTTGTCGAACGCCATTGCGCTCGGTGCCGGGCGACCCCGGCGGGCCGGCGTGGTACGCCTCCGGACCGCTTGTTCCTCGGGTCCGAAGGCCCGTCCCGGACCGAGTCGTGCGTCGCGAGCCCCGCCGCAAGAGCAGCGACCGACAGCCGGCGGCCAACGCCCAGCGGTCTGCGGTCTGCGGTCTGCGGTCTGCGGAAACCATGAACAGCTGTTCTCGTCGTCCGCCGTCTCCTTGAGCGCTCGTAACGCGCCCTCAGCGGGCTATCCGCCCGACGTGAGCCGGTCCATCACGGCGATGGTGTCCCGACTCGGTCGTACGGTGTGCACCCGGACTCCCCAGATCCGGTGCTGCGCTGCCCAGCCGGTGAGCGCGGCGGAGGCGTCGTCGCGTTCCTTTGCCGGACGTGGCGTGCCGTCGTCGGCGGCCAGCAGCGTACCCAGGAAGCGTTTGCGGGACAGCCCCAACAGCAACGGTCGGCCGAGGGGGTCCAGCACGTCGAGACGTTGCAACAGGTCCCAGTTGTGTTCGCCGGTCTTGGCGAAGCCGAAGCCGGGGTCGAGGATCAGCCGGTCGGCGTCGACTCCGGCGGCAACCGCCTGCTCGATCTGCCGGGCCAGTTCGTCTCGGACCTCGGTCGCGACATCCTCGTAGTGCGCCCGGGACTGCATCGTCGCGGAGTGGCCGCGCCAGTGCATCAGTACGTAGGCACATTCCAGGTCGGCAGCCGTCGGGATCATCGCCGGGTCGGCCTGTCCGCCGGAGATGTCGTTGATCAGGGCCGCGCCGGCCCCGACCGCCGCACGCGCGACCGCCGCACGCATCGTGTCGACGCTGATCGCCACCGTCCCGGAACGGACCTCGGGGTCTGCGGCCAGTGCGGTGATCACCGGCAACACCCGGCGCTGTTCCTCCTGCTCGTCCACCCGGACGGCACCGGGTCGGGTCGACTCACCTCCGACGTCGACGATGTCGGCGCCCTCGGCGATCAACTCCCGGCCGTGCCGGATCGCCGCCTCATGATCGAACCAGTCGCCGCCGTCGGAGAACGAGTCCGGGGTCACGTTGACCACGCCCATCACCACCGTGCGGCCCGGCGCCGGCAGTCCCGGAACACTCACGAACCCGCTCACCCGCACAGCCTATTGCGCCGGTGCGATATTGCCGCGGGTCCGCCCGCCGAACCACGTCGTCAGCAGTTCCCGGCGTACCGATTCGCAGTGTCCGCGCTGCCGACACGCCGTCCTTGGACTCGGCACCTGCGTCGATATCGCCGTCAACAGGGCCAACATCCGGTCGCAGCACCCCGCGATGACTTTCGGCGCGACGCCCCAGCCTCGTGCCGTTGACCGCCGACGAACCGCTCGGCAACACGGCCGTCGAGCGGCGCTGGTCGGGGCGATCGGGCGATCGGGCGATCGGGCGATCGGGCGAGGGACATTTCCCACCACCAGTTACCGAATCGCCCGAGGACCCGTCGGCGGGCTCAGGTGGTCGGCGGGACAGGACATCTCCCAGCACGTGTTACCGAATCGCCCAAGGACTCCGCCCGCCCGGCGAGGGACATCTCCGCACACGCGTTACCAAATCGCCCCGAGGACTCCGGCCGGCGAGGGACAACTCCCAGCACGTGTTACCAAATCGCCATTGGACACGGGCGGGGAAGATATCGCAGCGCCCGCGGAGTTGTCGCCCTATGGCACCGGCACCGGCACCGGCACCGACACCGACAACGGCAGCGGATCAGGGCACGGCTGGACGCAGCGTGGGGATGGCCGGCGCGGCAACCCGCAATAACGCGATCTCATCGAGCCCTTGACGAGCGGTTCAGGCGTGGCGCGGCCCGGTTCGAGCCGATGAGATCGCGAATATGCGTGAACGACGGATTGGGCAGGTTGCTGGGGCGGCTCAATCGGTGATCAGGCTCATCGCCTCGGCGCGGGTGACGGGGTCACGCATGCCACCGCGTACGGCGCTGGTGACGGTCTTCGAGCCGGGTTTGCGGACGCCGCGCATCGTCATGCACTGGTGTTCGCATTCGAGGACGACGATCACACCCCGCGGTTGGAGGGTGCTGACCAGTTCGTCGGCGATCTGGGTGGTCAGCCGTTCCTGCACCTGCGGGCGCTTGGCGTAGACGTCCACCAGCCGGGCCAGCTTGGACAGCCCGGTGATCCGTCCGTTCTCCCCCGGGATGTAGCCGACATGGGCGACTCCGGTGAACGGCAACAGGTGGTGCTCGCAGACGCTCCACAGCTCGATGTCCTTGACCAGGACGAGTTCGTCATGCGGCAGGTCGAAGGTCGTCGCCAATGCCTCGGCCGGTTCCTGGTGCAGCCCCGCGAACAGTTCGGCATAGGCCCGCGCGACCCGCTGCGGCGTGTCCCGCAGCCCGTCCCGGTCGGGATCCTCGCCGATACCGATCAGCACTTCGCGGATTCCCGCCGCGATCCGGTCGGCGTCGAACGGAGCCGCATGCCCGGGACCGAGCAGTACGCCGTTGGTGCCGGGCCGCTGCACCGGCGCGCCATCCTGCCCGCCTCCGTCGCTGGCACTGCCGTCACCGGCCGGCCCACGGACGCCGGACTGCCGTCCCTCGATGCCTGCCGGCCGGCCGGCACGACCGGCCCGTACGTCGTTCGGTGCGCCGGTGTCGCTCGATGCGCCGGTGCCGTTCGAGCCAGCAAACCCGTTGGAGCCTGCAGACCCATTGGAGCCTGCGGACCCGCTGGGTCCCGATGGTGTGCTGTTCACACCATCACCGTATCCGTCGCCACCCGCCGCGGCGGGTCGACGATCACTGGTTGGATCCACCCCGGTCCTGGTTCGGGTCCTGATCGTCGGAGCGCGGGAAGTCCGGTCGGTTCGGGGTCTGCCCGGACTGCGGCTGCCCGCCACCGTAGGAGTCGGCCGACGACTGTCCGTACTGGCCGCCCTGTCCGTACTGGCCCTGATTCTGGCCGTACTGATTCTGACCGTATTGATTTCGCTGGCCGTACTGGTTCTGCCCCTGGTCGAAGGACTGCCCGTATTGCTGCTGGCCGTATTGGTTCTGCCCGTACTGATCTTGCCCGTACTGGTCTTGGCCGTACTGCTGGGGCGAGCCACCCGGCTGGGACTGCTGCCCGTATCCCTGCTGCCCATACCCCTGCTGCCCGTAGCCCTGCGGCGACGCCGAGCTCGGCCCGGCGGGCGTGCTGACGCCCGGGCCGTTGCTTCCCGGCAGACCGGCCGGCGGCTGATGTCCCGGCGGCACCTGGCCGCCCGGCACCTGCCCCGCGGACACGTGGTCGGGGATACCGGCCTGCTGCCCGTTCGGGTTCGGCGGCGGCGTGACCGGCGGCAGTTCGGACGGCTTGCGGGTCGGCGAACCGGTCCACGGCGGACGCGTCGGACGCACCTTCAGCGGTTTGAAGACCTCGGCGACCGCCTTGCGATCAAGGGTTTCGTGCTCGAACAGGGCGCGGACCAGCGCGTCCAGCACCTCACGATTCTCGGTCAGGATGTCGAACGCTTCCTGGTGGGCGTTGTTGATCAACAACGACACCTCGGAGTCGACCACACCGGCAACCTCTTCGGAGTAGTCGCGGCCGCGGCCGTACTCCATGCCGACGAAGGGCTCGGAGTTGTCCGAGCCGTACTTCACCGCACCGAGCCGCTCGGTCATGCCGTATTGGGTGACCATCCCGCGGGCCAGTCCGGTGGCCTTCTCGATGTCGTTGGAGGCACCCGTGGTGGGGTTGTGCAGCACGAGTTCCTCGGCCGCACGACCGCCCATCATGTAGGCGAGTTGATCAAGGAGCTCGGCCCGGGAGTTGGAGTACTTGTCCTGCTCCGGCAGCACCATCGTGTAACCCAGCGCGCGACCGCGGGGCAGGATGGTGACCTTCTGTACGGGGTCGGTGCCGGGCAGTGCCGCTGCCACCAGAGCGTGTCCGCCCTCGTGGTAAGCGGTGATCAACTTCTCCTTCTCGTCCATCAACCGGCTGCGCTTCTGCGGGCCGGCGACAACGCGGTCGATCGCCTCGTCCAGGAAGCTGTTGGTGATCACCTGCACGTTGGAGCGCGCGGTCAGCAGCGCGGCCTCGTTGAGCACGTTGGCCAGGTCGGCACCGGTGAAGCCCGGGGTCCGGCGGGCGACGGTGACCAGGTCGACACTCGGGTCGATCGGCTTGCCCTGCGCATGGACCTTGAGGATCTCCAGCCGGCCCTTGAGGTCGGGCGCCTCGACGGCGATCTGCCGGTCGAACCGGCCCGGACGCAGCAGCGCCGGATCGAGCACGTCGGGACGGTTGGTGGCCGCGATCAGGATCACGCCGCCGCGGACGTCGAAGCCGTCCATCTCGACCAGCAACTGGTTCAGCGTCTGCTCGCGCTCGTCGTGGCCGCCGCCCATGCCGGCACCACGATGCCGACCGACGGCGTCGATCTCGTCGATGAAGACGATCGCGGGGGCGTTCTCCTTGGCCTGCTCGAACAGGTCGCGGACCCGGGAGGCACCGACACCGACGAACATCTCCACGAAGTCCGAACCGGAGATCGAGTAGAACGGCACCCCGGCCTCGCCGGCGACCGCACGGGCCAGCAGCGTCTTACCGGTGCCAGGCGGGCCGTAGAGCAGCACGCCCTTGGGGATCTTCGCGCCGACCGCCTGGAACTTGGCCGGTTCGGCGAGGAACTCCTTGATCTCCTCGAGTTCCTCGATCGCCTCGTCCACGCCGGCGACGTCGGTGAAGGTGGTCTTCGGGGTGTCCTTGCCGGTCATCTTGGCCTTGGACTTGCCGAACTGCATCACCCGGCCGCCGCCGCCCTGGACGGAGTTGATGAAGAAGAAGAACAGCACACCCAACAGCAGGAACGGGATCAGCGTCCCGAGCATGGTGGACAGGAAGCCCGGCGTCGGATTTTCACCGACCCAGTTGTCCAGCGTCTTGTTGTCGACCCGGGTCTGCAGTTCCTTGGCCAGCTCGGTGCCCTGATCGCCGACCCAGACGGCCTCGATCTTGTTGCCCTTCTTGCTGTTGTCGGCAGTCTTGGTGATCTGGATCTTCTGATCACCGTCGACCAGCCGCACCTCCTTGAGGTGCTCGCTGCCCTGGATCACCGCGACGGCCTGAGAGGTGGGGACCTGCTCGTATCCGTCGCTGCGGTTGACCAGCTCGACGATCACCGCAATCGCGACCACGGCCAGGACGATCCACAACAAGGGGCCCCGGAGAATGCTCTTGACGTTCATGACCTGCCTTGGAGATTCCTACGCTGACGTCTGGATCGTGCCTGATTCATGCCGCCAGTCCAGCGCGGCTCCGCAGGCGGGACGAACCGCCTGTGGTCTGAATCATCAGACCGTACACGGGGCTGGGGCGTGTTGCTAACTCTGGGGCCGTAGCGAACGGCGTCCAGGTATGTGTTGTGGTGCGCCGGAGGAGGTGAGCATGCCGGGGCATGTCATCCGACGCCGGTGCGGCACAACACGTGCCTGGGCGCCGTGCAGTAGGCCGCAGGGTTAGCAACACGACCCTAAGGCTAGCTTCCGAATCCAAGCCCTCTGATGGGACGAGGCTCCGATCAGCTGTAGATGTGCGGCGAAAGGGTGCCGACGGAGGTGAGATTGCGGTAACGGCCGTCGTAGTCCAGCCCGTAGCCGACGACGAATTCGTCGGGAATGTCGTAGCCGACCCAGCGGACGTCGACTTCGCTCTTGGCCGCCTCCGGCTTGCGGAACATCGTCATGATCTCCAGGCTCGCCGGATCCCGGGACCGCAGGTTGCTGATCAGATAGGACAACGTCAGACCGGTGTCGATGATGTCCTCGACCACCAACACGTGCCGGTCGGCGATGTTGGTGTTCAGGTCCTTCAAGATCCGTACGACGCCGGACGACTGGGTGCCCGAGCCGTAGGACGAGATCGCCATCCAGTCCATCTCGCAGTGGATGGTCAGGGCGCGGGACAGATCGGCCATCACCATCACCGCTCCGCTCAGGACGCCGACCAACAACAGATCCTTGTCCTTGTACTCCGCGTCGATCTCGGCCGACAGCTCCTTCAGCCGGTCGGCGAGCTGCTCGGGGGTGTACAGAACCTGCGTCAGATCGCTGCTGACGTGCGTGTCATCCACGCTCGGCAGTGTAGAGGTCGGACACTTCGGTGGGCCACCGCACTCCCCCTGGGGCCCGAGCCCGTCGAAGAAGCGGCCCTCGCATCGACGAGATGACCAGCCGATCGGGCGAGCAGCTGGCAGCGGGCGCAGAAAATGAACGGCGCCGCTCGCCCGTGCGACGTAATCTCGGCGGCTGTGAACGACACTGCGTCGGACGATCCCTTCGACGACCCGCGCGTGGCCGCGCTCTACGATCTCGACAATCCGCCGGGCGATGATCATGCCCACTTCCGCGCCGTCGCCGATCGGGTCGCGGCTCGCGTCATCGTCGATCTCGGCTGCGGCACCGGAAGCCTGACGGTGTCGCTGGTCGGCGACGGCCGTACGGTCTACGGCATCGATCCAGCGGCGTCGATGCTGGACGTCGCCCGCACCCGGGCCGGCGGCGACCGGGTGCACTGGCAGCAGGGTGATGCGACGGCGTTGGCTGCACTGGTCACCGATGGCACTGTCGACCTGGTGACGATGACCGGCAACGTCGCCCAGCACATCATCGGCGCCGCTTGGCCCGAGACCCTCGCCGCGATCACCCGAGCGCTGCGTCCCGGCGGATTGGTCGCGTTCGAGACCCGCAACCCCGCGGCCCGCGAGTGGGATACCTGGACCCGGGACAACACGTACGGCAGTCGGGACACCGCCGAGGGACGGCTGACCGAATGGCTGGACGGCACGACCCTCGACGACGTCGTGGTCAGCTTCACCGCGCACAACGTCTGGGAGTCGACCGGCGAACACCAGGCTCTGGTCAATCGGCTGCAGTTCCGGACCCGGGACGAGCTGACCCGGGATCTGGAAGCGGCCGAGCTGACGCCGACCATGATCAACGGCGGCTGGCACGGCGAACCGGTCACCGACTCGAGCAGGCTGTTCGTCGTCACCGCGACCAAGAGCTGACGTCAGCGCGACAACGGGGAGCCGAGCGCTCCGGAAGCAGATCACCAGAGTGCCGACGCGTCTGATTCACGTCAGCCACGATGCAGGTAGATGATCTGCCAGTTGCCGGCGAGGACCTTGAACAGCATGGTGACGTGGTCGGCTCCGGAGCGGGCCGAGCACACTGCCTCCCAACGGCCAGTGCCGACCTTCCACTCGATCTCGGTCAGCGGCACCGCTGCGCTGCTGGACAGTTCGTTCGGCACAACGTTCCGCCCGCTGAATTGGCGTCCGCCCGACCAGAGGGTGACCGATTCGCAGAGCAACTCTGCAAGGTCGGCGGATGACGCCTCCAGGGCGTCGGTCAGCGCGATGATGAAGGTGTCGAGTTCACGCGCAGTCTCCTGACGGGCATCGATCGTGATCGGATCTCCCGTCCTGATCGGCCGCAGTGCAACATCACACCCCCCGGTCGAAGTCCTGGTAACAGGACGGATCGTCCGAGTGATTGACGAAACGAGCCGGCGGCGGATACAGGTACCGTCGGCCGCCGTAGCTGTGGACGAACAGCTCTTCCCCGCCGGGCAGATCGTCATAGTCCGTGTCCGTCAGCGGCTGCAGCTCGTAGCGGATCACCACGTCACCGGGTGCGAAGTCGCGACTGGCGTAGATCCCGGTTCCGGCGAGATCGCCCGCCCCCACGGTGACGCCATCCATCGGCGTAGTGTAGGCCCGATCCTGACATTCGCCGCTGAGCGACGTTCCCACATCCCCGGCACCCGTATGGTGAGGAACGGACAACAGCGGCTGGACGGACCCAAACGCGGAACGCTCCCGCCGCCAGCTACCGGCACGGGAGGTCCGATGACGGCAGAGCAGACGGCGTCGTGGCAGGAGTTCAGCGAGATCGCGGCGGCGCTGAACTACTTCGTCCTGGCCACCGCGGACGGGGACGGTACGCCGTGGGCGACGCCGGCGTACTTCCGCAGCGACGATGCGGGTGATCTGTATTGGGTGTCATCGCCGGACAGCCGGCATTCGCTCAACATCGCCGCCCGCGCAGCGGTCTCGGCCACGATCTTCGACTCGACGGTCCCGATCGGCGGCGCCCGAGCCGGCTATGTCACCGGGCAGGCTGGACGGGTCGACGACGACGAGATCCCGACCGCCTTGGCGATCCTCAACCGCGGCATGGTCGACGACCGGCTCCTGGTCGACGCCGATGTGCGAGGTGACGGTGGACTGCGGATCTATCGGCTCCGGGTCCAGCAGCGTTGGATCCTGGTCCCCGGTCGTGACCCCCGGACCAGCAGCCCGATCGACGGCCGTCTCCCGGTCGATCCACCTCCGCGGGCCTGATCATCAGGAATGCGGGGAAGTCAGGGCTGGCTACTCACAGCCCGGACTTCCCCACAACCCGCAGTTCGCCGGCGATGCGGCGGACGGCGATGCCGCGCACCTGCACCTCCTGTTGGCCGTGCCAGTCGGTGATCAACGCCTCGACGGCGCGGACGTGGGCATACGGCACCTCGGCCGCGCCGCCGTCGGTCAGCCAGCGCTTGATCACCCGGGTACGGAGTGCGGCATCGGCGTCGGCGAGGGGTGCGCAGGACAGGGCCGGCTGCCCGGGTCGGCGAGCCGCGTCGGCGTCCGGGTCGGCACCCGCGATTCGACCTGCGTCGGCGCTGGAGTCCCGATCCTTCGACGAGCCCAGGCCGCCCGACGAGCCCAGGACTCCCGACGAGCCCAGGACCCCCGGGAGTTCGGCGGACCGCTCGGTCGCGCGCGGATCGCGATCCTGCGGCGAGTTCGCGACCTCGGACGGGATCAGGACCCGGGCGTACAGGTCGCCGGCCAGCCGGTCCAGCAGGTCGGCATCGGCGCGGGCCAGGTCGGCGGTGCGGGCCAACGCTTCGGGGATGCCCGGGCCGAGTTCGTCGGCCAGCAACGGCAGCAGCCGCGCGCGGATCCGGGAACGGGTGAAGCGCGGGTCGCTGTTGTGCGGGTCGTCCCACACCTGCAGCCCGAGCTCGGCACACGCCGTACGGGTCCGGTCCCGACGCAACCACAGCAGCGGCCGCAGCCGGCGGCCGGATCGCACCGCCATCCCGGCCAACGACCGCGAACCCGACCCCCGCAGCAACCCGAGCAGCACCGTCTCGGCCTGATCGTCCAGGGTGTGCCCGAGGACCAGGTCGGCGCCCCGTGCTGCCGCCGCGGCATCGAGCACCGCATACCGGGCGGCCCGGGCGTCGCCCTCGGGTCCGGCCGGACGGCCTGCCGGTGCCACCTCGACCCGTTCGATCACCACGTCGCTGTAGCCCATCGCCCGTAGTTGCTCGGCAACCGTTGCGGCCCGTTCGGCCGAACCGTCCTGCAGTCCGTGATCGACGGTGACGGCGGCGTACGGCAGGTCGCGTTCGGCGCCGACATGGGCCACGGCGTGGGCCAGGGCCAGCGAGTCGGCACCACCGGAGACCGCCGCCACCATCGCACCGGTGGCGTGGCCTCGGACGGCCTGGACGATCTCCAGCGTTGCCGGGCCGAGCGCTTTACGAGCCATCATTCATTCGAGGTCGGAGTGCGGTCCTTCGACAGGCTCAGGAGCCCGGCTGGGATCAGGACTGCTGGGTGTCGTGGTGGACGCGGTCGACCCAGAGTTGCGGGTCGGCGATCTCGGCCGGCGTGGGCAGGGTCTTCGGCCCGATCCAGACGCGGTTGAAGCCGTCCATGCCGACGGCGTCGATGACGTGGTTGCAGAATTTGGCGCCGTCCCTGTACTGCCGCATCTTGGCGTCCAGCCCGAGCAGCTTGCGGACGATCCGATCCAGTCCCTGGGACTGGCGGCGGACGTTGAACCGCTTCCGGATGGTCTCCACCGACGGCACCACGTCGGGACCGACGCTGTCCATCACGACATCGGCGTGGCCCTCCAGCAGGCTCATCACCGCGGTGATCCGTTCGACGGTCGCGCGCTGCGCCGGGGTCTGCACCAGATCGACGATGGAGAGGTCGCGGCCATTGCGGACGGCGTCGCCGACCTGGCCGACGGCGTTCTTGATCATGTCCAGCAGCGCACCCGGATCGAGGTCGGTGCCCTCGACGATCTCGTTGACCTGCTCGTTGAGGTATTCCCGCAACCACGGTACGGCGGTGAACTGGACGCGATGGGTCTCCTCGTGCAGGCACACCCAGAGCCGGAAGTCGGCGGTGTCCAGCTTGAGCTCGCGTTCGACCATCACCACATTGGGCGCGACCAGCAACAGCCGACCACCCGGTTCCCCCGGCGCACCGGGATAGAAGGGATCGAACTGGCCGAGGATCTTGGGTGCCAGATAGCTGAGCAGCGCACCGACCTCGGCGCCACTGACCCGGGAGCCGACGGCCTGCATCTGGGCACCGCCGCGACCGGCGGCGATCTTCTCGTTCGCCTTCACAGCAAGGGGTTCCATCACGACCCGGAAGGCGTCGGCATTGGCCTGGATCCAGCCCGGCCGATCGACCACCAGCACCGGAGCAGTGGCACTCGGCACGGTCAGACCGGTGACGTCCTGGACGTAGGACTCGGCCCGTTGGGCGGCATCGCGCAACTCCGAGACCGCCGACAGGGCGCCCTCCATGGAGATCTCCGGACCGGGCTTGACCAGCTTGCGGGCGGTCTTCACTGCGACATTCCAGTCGACCATGGCAGTGCTCATGACCGAACTCTATGCGCCCCGTGGGGCCGTGACACAGGGTCCGTTCCCTGATCACTCCCTCAAAACCTGCCGTCGGCGGAGTTGTCGAGGAGTTCACCGGGACCGGCCCGAGGCCGCGGCCCAGCCCTTACGATGAGGCGTTGTGATCGCGCCCGCCCGACGCGGCACACGACGGGGATCGGGTACGGGGCATCGGGCACGGGGGAACAGCACACATGCAGACAGCGGGGACAACCATCGCGCTGGTCGTGGTCAACTACGGCTCCGCGGCGCTGATCGATCGCAACGTCGGCGACCTGGCCGGCGGGTCGGGCGCCGGTCATCGGATCGTCGTCGTCGACAACTATTCCGGCGAGGCCGAACGCGCGCGGGTCGACCGACTGTGTCGTCGGCACGGCTGGACGTCGGTGCTGCTGGACAGCAATACCGGCTTCGCCGGCGGCGTGAACGCTGGGCTGGTGGCCGCTCGTGGTCTGGGCGCCGACGCGTTCCTGCTGCTCAATCCGGACGCGATGATCACGGCGGAGACGATCACCGCGCTCCATGATCAGGTCCGGGCCAATCCGTTGCAGCTGGTCGCGCCACGGGTGACCCGGCCCGACGGCAGCACCTGGGCGGTGGGCTCGTCGGTCGATCTGCGGACCGGTCGGATGCGGCGCCGTGCGGGGTTGCAGGGGTTGACCGCCGACGAGGCACCGTGGGTGAGCGGCGCCTGCCTGGCCTTCTCCCGAGAGCTGTTGGAACGGACCGGCGGGCTGCCGGAGAGTTACTTCCTCTACTGGGAGGACGTCGACTTCAGCCAACGCGTACGGCAGGTCGGCGGCAGTCTGTTGGTGCGCTCGGACCTGACGGTCGTGCACGACGAGGGCGGCACCCAACGCGGCGCCGGCGATCGGCGACTCAGTGATCGCTACTACTACTTCAACTGTCGCAATCGGCTGCTGTTCGCGGCCCGTCAGCTGGACCGTCGCGGCGTCCTGCGGTGGATGGCGAGCACACCCCGGCAGAGCTGGCAGATCCTGCTGCGCGGCGGCCGGCGGCAACTGCTGCAGTCCCCCGCACCGTTGCTCGCCGCGATCAAGGGATCGGTTGCAGGCTTGGGAATCGCGGCCCGTTCACTGCTGCGCCGACACCGGATCGAAGATGATCATGGACTCGACCTTGCTGCCGAACGGGTCGGAGCGACGGGCGGCGGAGCGCTGTCCGGCAGCGACAGTCCGATCACCGCGCTGATGTCGTTCCCGCAACGTCCGCCGAAGGCCAATCCCTACCGGCTGCTGCTCGAACGGGGACTCCGCAACGCTCCCGGTCTCAAGATCAAGTACTTCTCCTGGCGGACCGCATTGTTCGGCGACTACGACGTGTTCCACGTGCACTGGCCGGAGATCCTGCTGGAGGGTTCGACGCCGCTGAAGTCCGCGGTCCGGCGGGCGCTGTACCTGCTGTTCCTGGCTCGCATGCGGCGCCGCCGGATCGCGATCGTCCGGACCATGCACAACCTCGAGCTGCCCCGCGACATCGACCGGGTCGAGATCGCGCTGCTGCGGGCGACCGAACGGCAGACCGGGCTGTGGATCCGGCTGAACACCAGCACCGAACTGCCGGCCGACCGTCCGGGCGCGACCATCCTGCACGGCCACTACCGGGACTGGTACGGAGATCATCCGCGGTCGGAGATCGTCCCCGGCCGGGCGATCTTCTACGGTCTGATCCGCCGCTACAAGGGTGTCCCCGAACTCGTCTCGGCCTTCACCGCCGGCACCGATCAACAGCTGAGTCTGCACGTGCTCGGACGGCCGTCCACCGAGGAGTTGGCCGACTCGATCCGGGCCGCCGCCGGTGATGATCATCGAGTACAGCTCCGGCTGGGTTTCGTCGAGGACCCCGATCTGGTCGCCGAGATCACCGCCGCCGAGTTGGTCGTGCTGCCGTACCAGGAGATGCACAACTCGGCCGCGGTGCTGACCGCGCTGTCCCTGGACCGGCCGGTGCTGATCCCCGACAACGAGGTGAACCGCAAACTCGCCGCCGAGGTCGGGCCCGGCTGGATCCACACCTACGACGGTCCGTTCAGCGCGGCCGTACTGCAGAGGGCAGTGACCGAGCTGCGGACCAGCCCGCCGAGCGGCCGCCCGGATCTGGAGCAACGGGACTGGGACCTCGGCGGCGTCCAGCATGCCGACGCCTACCGGGTCGCCCGCCGGATGGCGCGACGCTGACCTTCGTACCGACTGCTCCCGCGCAGCTGATCCCGCACCGACCGAGTCCCCGGTAGCCGCCGTGGGGCCGACTCGGAGCTCGCGGACAGCCGGCCGGCCCAGGTGAGAGCGGGTCGTTCGGGCCGAGCCCGTAGGGCCGAACGAACTTATTTGCCCAGTAAAGCTGCCACCCCGAGGCGTTGGTGACATCCTGAACGTACGGCTCTGGTGGAGCGCGCCGCCGGCTCGGGGGATTCGGGGGAACATCTGAGTAGATGTGCGCGATCCATCGGAGCCGTACACCGATTTCGACACGGATTTCGACGAAAAGATGCGAAGCCGTGCGGGAACGATTAACCTAGCCAGTGGCTGAGGTCGTGAACCCCCGAGCTCGATCTCAGCCACCTAAACGATCGGTTGCCCCGTCGGCACCTGGGTCTCAGCCCACGTGCCGGCGGGGCATCGTCGTTCCTGGATCCGGGGCCTGTCCCACCCGGTGGCGGTCAGCTCTTCCGACAGCCGCAGGTGGCGACGGCCGCGGACACCTTGTCCAGCCAGACGACGGCGTTCCATTCGTTCTTGGCGTTGTTGACCAGGAACGCATAGACCAGCAGTTCACCGTCGCGGGTGTAGGCGTAGCCGGCCAGCGAGTGCACCTCGCGCAACGTCCCGGTCTTGGCCCGGACCAGGCCGCGACCGGCGGCCGCATCGTCGGAGCCGAGCCGGTAGCGCAGGCTGCCCTCGACACCGGCGACCGGCAGACCGGTCAGCAGCGCGGACAGCTTCGGCCGGTCACCGGATGCGGCCAATCGGATGATCTTGACCAGGGCGTCGGCCGACACCCGGTTGCCGCGGGACAGTCCGCTGCCGTCGTCGGTGTGGGTCGTGGACACCCAGGCATGCAGTTTGCTGAGTGTGCCGCGGACCGCTGCGGTCCCGCCGGTGAAGGATCCGCCCTTCCCGGCGGCGATCCCGGCCTGCCGCAGGATCACTTCGGCGGCGTCGTTGTCGCTGGACATCAGCAGCCGCTCGACGATCCGTTCCAGGGTGAGCGAGGGGACCGTGGCGACCGCCTCGGCCTTGCTGCTCGGTCGGGTCTGCGCGATCGTTCCGACCTTGATGCCCTGCTTCTTCAGCTGGCCGGCGAAGGCCTCGGCCGCCGACTTGGCCGGTTCCGGCTGCCGCGGGCCGATGCTGCCGTACAGCCTGCCTTCGTCGACCCAGAGCGCACTGGTCGGAGTGACCACGTCGCTGTAGCCGTCCGGCCAGTGCGGATTCCAGGACGGGCCGGTGAACAGGGACGCGTCGTAGCCGAGCTGGACCGACCCGATCCCGGCCTTGCGAAGTCGTACGGCGGTGTCGGCGGCCAATTTCTGCAGCGACGCCTGACCGACGTCGGTGGTGTCGGCGGCGTTGTCGGTCAGATACGGATCTCCGCCACCGACCAAGATGATCTTGCCCGAACGCTTGGCCGTGCTCGGCGACGCGGACGCGCCGGCGCTGGCCTCGGCCGACGGCGAGGTGCTCCGGCGCGAAGAGGACGGGGAGGCGGCTGAGGACGAAGAGGTCGATGCCGACGGGGTCGCGATGTCGAGCGGGGTGCTGGACACCACGCTGGTGCTGAACCGGTGTTGTGGGCCGAGCAGCTCCAGCGCCGCGGCGGCGGTCAGCATCTTGTTGGTGGAGGCCGGGATCAGTGCACTGTCGGCGCCGCTGGAGTAGAGCAGCTTGCCGCTGTCCGCCGACATGACGGCGGCGCTCGCCTTGCCACCGGACTTGCCGGCGCCGGCGATCCGCTGAGCCAGCTTCTTGGCGTCGGTGGCTTCGACCGAGGACTCGGGACGGAGCACCGGCGACAGCGACGGCTCCGGTGCCGGCGGCGCGGACGGTGTCGGTGAGGCCGTGGCCGTCGGTGCAGCAGTCGCCGAGGGTACGGCCGTCCGCTGAGCAGAGCCGGCGGCGCGGCGGTCGTGCCGCAACGCCAGCAGACCGGCGGAGATCACCGCCAGCGCCACCACCACGACCGCACCGATCACCAGTGCTCGACGCTTGCCCACCAACTACCCCGTTCCCTCTGTGGGCCCGTCCGATGCCCTGACCTGAGATGCCCGATCGCTGAACCGCCGATCCTGAACCGCTGCCCCGTGACCGTACGCGGTCGACCCGATCAGCGAACGCTTCGGCGGACCAGCCGCTCCCCCGCACACCAGAACTGATGCGTGAGAGTGCTCACAGTAGCCGCCCACAGAGCCGACCTGGGTTCGTACCAGTGGCCATGGTGGCGTTACGCTCGATCCCTGCCGTCGCAGTCCTGGACAATGATCGTCGGGGTGGCGGGCGTCGGCCGAGATGTGCGCGCGCAACAGAAAGGGTCCAGATCCGTGACCGGATTGAATCCAGGAGCTTCACCGTCGGTACCCAGCAAGCCGTTGAGCGGTTTGACCTTCGACGTCACGGTGGAGATCCCCAAGGGCGAGAAGAACAAGTACGAGGTCGACCACGTGACCGGCCGGATCCGGCTGGACCGCACCCTGTTCACCTCGACCCAGTATCCGGCCGACTACGGCTACATCGAGGGCACCCTCGGCCAGGACGGCGACCCACTGGACGCGTTGGTCCTGGTCTCCGAGCCGACCTTCCCCGGATGTCTGATCGAATGCCGCGCGATCGCGATGTTCCGGATGCGGGACGAGAAGGGCGAGGACGACAAGGTGCTCTGCGTGCCGGCCGGTGACCAGCGGCGTGATCATCTGCGCGATGTGATCGACGTCCGGAAGTATCAGCTGCTGGAGATCGAGCACTTCTTCCGGGTCTACAAGGACCTGGAGCCCGGCAAGTCCGTCGAGGGCGCCAGCTGGGTCGGCGTCGAGGATGCCGAGGCCGAGGTCCGGGCCAGCTTCGAGCGGATCAAGACCGAAGGCCACTGATTCCCCGCCCAAGGGTCCTGAGCCTGTCGACGGACCGCCGTTCCGAGCCGGACCACACATGTCGCGCTATCTGATCTTGGTCACCCCGGCCGCCAACCGGGTGTTCGCCGGCCAGGCGGCCGAGCTGACCGCCGCCGAACTGGAGGCGTGCGCCGGCGAGTTGCCGATCTCCGATGTCGGGACCAGCACCGTGGCCGGGATCGACTACGTCGGCTTCGACCTGCCGGGACCGGCCCCCGCCGATCAGAGAACCGGTGTTGATCAGGCGGGGGACGCTGATCTTGGTCGGGTGATCGGCGGGCTGTCCTCGGCGTACGCGTTGTTCGAGCTCGACGATGATCGACTTCGTCCGGTCCGACTGATCGACGACGACCGGTTTGCCGACGACCTGGTGACCATCCCGAAGTATCAGGGCAAGACCAACGAGCAGTTCACCCGGCTGCTGACCAACGTCACCGCGGCGGCGGCCGATCGGCCGGCGGGGCGGCTCAGTCTGCTCGACCCGTTGTGCGGGCGCGGCACCACGTTGAGCGTCGGTTTGATGCTCGGCTACGACGTCGCCGGGGTGGAGGCCGACACCAAGTCGGTGGAGGCGTACACGGCCTTCCTGAAGACCTATCTGCGGCGCAAGCGGATCAAGCACAAGGCCGAGCTGCAACCCGTACGACGGGAGGGTCGTAGCCTGGGCAAGCGGCTGGTCGCCGATATCGCCGCCGAGGGTTGCGGCCCGAGCCAGCAGTTGACCGTCTTCACCGGCGACACCCGCCAGTCTGCCGCGCTCTTCGGCAAGCGCACGTTTGATCTTGTGGTGACCGATGCGCCGTACGGAGTGGCGCACGAGAGCGGTGGCCGTGGAGCCAAGGGTGCGTCGGCGGGGCTGCTCGGTGAGGCGATCGGCGTCTGGGCCGGTCAACTCCGGGCCGGCGGCGCGCTCGGGATCAGCTGGAACACCTACCGGCTGACCCGCGAGGAGCTCGCCGAGATCATGATCAACTCAGGGCTGCAGCCGATCATGGACGGCCCGTATGCCCGTTTTGCCCATCGGGTCGACTCCTCGATCAACCGCGACATCATGGTCGCCCGGCGCCCCCGCAGCTGATTCTGGGCCCTGGGCTGTCGAAGGGCCGATGGCCAACCCCGAACGATCACCGCCGATCCGCAGCGATCAGCGGCATCGACGGCCGCCGGGCCGCGATCATGAACAGCACTCCCCCGAGTACGAACCACGGCTCGACCCACAGCGTCGGATCGGCCGAATAGCTGCCGGTGATCAGCTGCTGGACCAGCAGACCGATACCGATCAGCCCGCGGACCAGCGGCACCGCTCCGACCACGATCAACATCCACCGACGACCCCAGAGCGCGACCGCCACCCCGATCAGGCAGCCCGCCGCGACCGCGACGTCGTAGGCCAGGAACCATCCCCGCATCGGCGGTGTCGCGCCGAGCCCGATCGGCACGCCGGCCGCCCAGATGACGTGCAGCGCGGCGAAGACGAGTGCCCAGCCCGCCGCGATGATCCGGATCGGGGAGAAGTTCATACCCGTGACGCTATTCGCGCCGAGCCGGTCGGAGTATCGGCAAGATCCCCTATCGAATCCCCGATATGCCCCTTCCGGCGGCCTGCGGCGGCGAGAATGGTGCGGCGGCCCTCGGGCTGCGCCACCCTCTCGGTCGGCCGGCTGCCCCCGAGTCGGGGCCCGGCCCCCTCGACCGGGGGATGTGGCGGGCCGGTGTCGCGCTGTGGAATGGCCGCATGACCAGAGTGAGCAGCGCAGAGCGGGCCGTGCGATCCGCGGGCACCGCGGTAGCACGATCGGCACGCCCAGCAACCGTTGGCGATGCACCGGGCGTCGGACGGTTCCGGATCGCCGGAATCGCCGGCTTCCTGCTCGGCGGTGGCTATGCGGTCTTGGTGCGGTTCTACCAGGCTGCCGGTGGCTCGATCGGGCCGTCGCCGTGGGACACGGCGCCGGCGGTGGGCTGGCGAAGATGCTGGAGGCGTTCGGGTTCGGCAGCGCTTCGATCCACGACGGGGCCCGGCCCGAAACGCTGGCCAGTCTGCGCTGGGAGTTGGCCTTCTACGAGCCGTGGTTCCTGGCGTTCGGGATCTGCATGGCCGTCTCCGCCATCGGATACCTGCACGAGGCAGGGCTGTCGGCGTCGACCGTCCGGCGCGTCTCGATCGTCCTGACGATCACCGCGGTGCTGTCGGCGGTCACGGTCCTGCTGGCCATGATGCTGCACTGGAATCTGGACGTCGGACTGTAGGTCTCGGCACTGTGCCTGCCGACACCGTCGCGATGATCATGATCGGCCCGCTGTTTCGGGACGTTCGGCCAGCCAGTCCTCCAGGCCGGCAACCCGTTCGGGATGGCGTCGGCTGCGGGCCAGGAAGCCGGCGCCGTGCTGCGGCATCGGGTCCTGGTCGGTCGGCTGGTAGCGCAGGTCGACACTCCACCGGACGTGATCGGAGTCGTTCGGTGTCGAGCTGTGCACCAGCCGGTCGTTGAACAGGATCGCTGTCCCGGCCCGGACCGGGAGCGCGACCGGCTCTCGTGCGACCGAGCCGAGCTCGGCGACGTCGACCTCCAGGAAGCCGGTGCCGCTGTAGTTCTCCTGGTGATACCCGAGCACCCGCTGCCGCTGAGTCCGGGGATAGACGTGCAGGCAGCCGTTCTCCAGGGTGGCATCGACGAAGGAGATCCAGACGGTGATCACCGGGTTGGAGTTGGCGTCCGGCCAGTAGGACTTGTCCTGATGCCACGGTACGGCGCCGGCCGCGATCTTCGGCACCTTGGGGCGGACGTTGTAGACCGGATTGGAGAAGATCTCCGGACCGATCAGGCTCTCCACGGCGTCCAAGATCGTCGGGTTGCTCATCAGCGTGTAGTAGCCGGCGATCCGGTCCCGCCAGCTCCGGCCGTGTTCCAGGAAATGCTCCGGCTCGAGCCCCTCGAAGAGCCGCGCCAGCCGATACGGGAAGGCGACCTCGGTCAGCGGGTCGTCGATCAGCCCGGCCGCCAGCAGGTCGGCCGCGACCCGGTCCACCTTCTCGGTGAGCGCCGCACGGACGGGTGCCATCTGCTGCTCCGACAGCAGGTCGGGTAGCACCAGGTAGCCCTCGGTGTCGTACTGCCGGACCTGTTCCTCGCTGAGCGATCCCTGGTTTCCGGCGCGCATCCGGGCGTTACCCGACAGATCATCCTGGCGCTTGATGGCAGCTCTCATGACAAGTCATCGTAGGAATCCGGGGCGCTGCTGTCGTGGTGCCGACGGATCGTGTAGTGGTAATAATCGCGCATGGCTGATTCCGCGGGTGAGCAGACGATCACGCTGCCGCTGCAGCATCCACCGCAGGTGATCAACGCCGGCTTCGGTCTGCACGGGGTCCGTGATCGGGTCGAGCGCTGGTTGCTGCCCGAGCTGTGGGCGTTGCACCTGTACGACTGGAACGGCGAACTGCTGATCGGCGATGTCTGGCATCGGATCCGGCCCGGCGATCTCAGCATCGTGCCCGCGGGGACACCGCTGGAGTATCGATACGCCGGCCCGTCACAACACATCTACGCCCATTTCCGGCAGCAGCCGCGATCGGCCGGACGCAGGGTGCCGACGGTCCAGGAGCTCGGTCACGACGCGGCCGAGCTGCGAGCCCGGCTGAGTCGGATCGTCGCGATCTCCGACGAGGGGCATCGGTCGGCCGAGCTGTGGTCGGTGTTGTGGACCGTTGCCACCCGCACACCGGCGGCGGCGCAGGCCGATCACCCGGCGGTGAGTGCTGCCGTGGACCACATCGACCGCAATCTGGCCGGCCCGCTGCGGGTCACCGAGGTCGCACGCGTTGCCGCGATCTCACCGAGTCAGCTGAATCGGCTGTTCAACGCCCGCTATCGGACGAGCGTCAACGGCTACATCCAGGACCGGAGGCTCCGCGAGGCCAACCACCTGCTGCGGGACACCACACAGCCGATCAGCTCGATTGCGGCCAGTGTCGGCATCGCCGACCTGCAGGCCTTCAACAAGTTCTGCCGGACCCACTTCGGCGAAGCGCCGAGCAAGCTGCGAGCAGCAGTACGCGACCGGTCCGGGCTCGCCGAACCTGGCGACACCGCCTAACGACTCACTCACGCGGAGCCGGTTGCACGCCGGTCATGATCAACGCCGTGATGATCACCGCGGATGGGCAACCACCAGCGTCGCCACCCAATGCCGGGTGAGCAGCCCGTCGGGACGTCGACCGAGGATCGCCCGGACGGCGTCGAACAGCCGCTCCCGGGATGCCGGCGGCATCGCGATGTGACCGGAGAAGGTGTTCAGCAGTGCGATGTAGCTGTCGGCGTCGTACTGCTGAGCCCAGACGTAGCGTCGGACGGCGTCGACTGTGAAGTACCCGGACGCCTCGTAGTCCGATGACGGATCGGGCAGCTGGTCGGGCGGTGGCGGTGGCCAGACACCGTCCACTCCCTCGCCGATCTCGTCGTAGGTCTGCTGGATCTCGGTGAAGAAGGGATCGAACCCTTCCGGGAACGCATGCCCGGCGCCGAACACCGCCAGGTGGCCTCCCGGTGCCAGCAGCGACGCCGCCTTGGCCCACTTCACCTCCGGATCCACCCAGTGCCAGGAGGTGGCGGCATAGATCAGGTCGAATCGATCGCCCGTCGGCTGCCAGTCCTCGAACGAACTCGCTTCGACCTCGACATCGAGCCCTACCAAATTGTGCCGAGCCTCTTCGGCCAGTCGCGGTCCCGGTTCCAAGGCAGTGATTTGGAAGCCCTGACCCGCCAGCGGCCCTGTTGCCTTGCCTGGACCACAGCCGATCTCCAACAGCCGAGCCGGACGCCGCAATCCAGTCAGGTCGAGTAGGTCCTGATACAACGCCGACGGATAGGCCGGCCGAGCCGATTGGTAGCCGGCCGCGGCCGTGTCGAAGGTCCGGGACAGATCCCCTTTAGCATCCATGCCGCGATCCTGCCACGGACCATCGACCCGCCGAAGGTCCCGAATAGCATTCGGGGAGCTCGGCGAAGTTGATCATGACTGCCAGCAAGATCAAGATCACCGGAAACCAGGGCTCTCGCGGTCCGAGATCCCTTCACTTGCAGGGGATCCAGAACTTGTCCCCACAAATTTCTCAATCTTCCGACGGCGCATCGAGCGGACCCTTAGCCTTGTCGCATACGGACAAGTCGGGGGGCTTGTACAAGTTTGTCTGTGGCCGCGCTCTGGACGCGCGACGCTCGGGCTGGGTTGACGCCTGGGTCCGGTTTCGCACGTCCAGGCGCACCTCCCGACGAGCAACAACGTGGGTTCGGGTCTATCGGGAGGAAGTCTGTGAACCAGCGTCTCTGCGTGGCCGTGGTCGGGGCCGGGTATTGGGGTCCCAACCTGGCGCGCAACTTCAGATCAAGCCCCGATTGGGAACTCTCGACGATCTGCGATCTCGACTCCGAACGCGCGCAGCGGGTCGCCGATGCCGTCGGCGGCGTACCGGTCACCACCAGCCTGGACGACGTCCTCGCCGACCCGACTGTCGACGCGATCGCGGTGGCCACTCCGGCTCGGACCCACCATGCCGTCGTGATGTCGGCTTTACGGGCCGGCAAGCACGTGATGGTGGAGAAACCGCTGGCCGACCAACGCGGGCGCGGCGTCGACATGGTCCGCGAGGCCGAGCGGCGGGGCTTGACGCTGATGGCCGACCACACCTACTGCTACACCCCAGCGGTCCTCAAGATCAGGGAACTGGTCCAGGAGGGCTTCCTGGGCGACATCCTCTTCGTAGACAGCGTTCGGATCAACCTTGGCCTGATCCAACCCGACGTCGACGTCTTCTGGGACCTCGCGCCGCACGACCTGTCGATCTTGGACTTCGTCCTGCCGAACGGGCTGGACGCGGCGACGGTCGCGGCCCACGGCGCAGATCCGTTGCGGACCGGCAAGTCCTGTGTCGGCTACCTCAGCCTGCCGCTGGCCGGCGGCGCGATGGCGCACATCCACGTCAACTGGCTGAGCCCGACCAAGATCAGGCAGATGGTCATCGGCGGCACCCGCCGGACCCTGGTCTGGGACGACCTCAACCCACAGCAACGGGTGAGCGTCTACGACCGAGGTGTCGACCTCGCCCTACAGTCAAAGGGATCCGCCGACAGCACGGCCTCCAACATCTCCTATCGACTGGGTGACACCTGGGCGCCCGCGCTGCCCGAGACCGAGGCGCTCGCCGGTGTTGTGAGCGAGTTTGCGATCTCGATCCGGGACAGCCGACCGGCGCGCACCAGCGGCGAGTCCGGACTCCGGGTGCTGTCGGTGCTCGAGGCCGCCAGCGCCAGCCTGCGCTGCTCGGGCGCACCCTCGCCGATCGCCAGCACGGAGGCGATCGAACCGATCCTGGCAGGAGCAGAAGCATGAGTGACCTGGAGGCAGCCGAGGTGCTGGTCACCGGCGGAGCCGGGACGATCGGATCCACCCTGGTCGATCAACTGTTGGACGCCGGCGTCGCGCACATCGACGTGCTGGACAACCTCGTCCGGGGCCGAGTGGCCAACCTCGACGATGCCTTGGTGTCGGGCAAGGTCAACCTCTATCGCGGCGACATCGGCGATCGTGATCTCGTCCATGATCTGACCAAGGGCAAGGACCTGGTGTTCCATCAGGCCGCGATCCGGATCACCCAGTGTGCCGAGGAGCCGCGGTTGGCCCTGCAGGTGCTGGTCGACGGGACCTTCAACGTGGTCGAGGCCGCTGCCGATCACAAGATCAACAAACTGGTCGCCGCGTCGAGCGCATCGGTCTACGGGATGGCCGAACAGTTCCCCACCTCGGAGCGACATCATCACCACAACAACGACACGATGTACGGCGCGTCGAAGTCGTTCAACGAAGGCCTGATCCGCAGCTTCCGGGCGATGCGTGGACTGGACTATGTCCTCTTGCGCTACTTCAACGTCTACGGGCCGCGGATGGATGTTCACGGCCTGTACACCGAGGTGCTGGTGCGGTGGATGGAACGGATCGCCGACGGCAAACCGCCGTTGATCTTCGGCGACGGTCAGCAGACGATGGATTTCGTCTGCGTGCCCGACATCGCTCGGGCCAACGTACTGGCGGCCGGCAGCGACGTGGTCGAAGGTGTCTACAACATCGCCAGCGGCGAGGAGACCAGTCTGCTCGGACTGGCCGAGGCGCTGTTGAAGGTGATGGACTCCGATCTCGGTGTCGAGTTCGGACCCGAGCGGGCGGTGAACAATGTCGTACGACGGCTCGCCGACACCACGGCAGCCCGTCGCGATCTGCACTTCGAGGCACGGATCGGGCTGCAGGAAGGCCTGGCCCGACTGGTCGACTGGTGGCGGCCACTCCGGGCGGAGATCGCTGCGCAACGAACGGCCGTACCGGCATGACGACGGCCGCCGAGGCGTTGCCGCGGATCAACGTCATGAAGCCGTGGCTCGGTGAGGATGAGGTCGCGGCCGTCACCGAGGTGCTGCAGTCCGGTTGGGTCGCCCAGGGCCCACGGGTGGCGGAGTTCGAGCGTGCGTTCGCCGAGGCCATGCAGGCCACCGACGCTGTCGCCACGTCCAGCTGCACCAACGCGCTGCAGGTGGCGTTGCTGGTCGCCGGTGTCGGTGCAGGCGACGACGTCGTCGTCCCGTCCTTATCGTTCATCGCGACGGCCAACGCGCCGACCTACGTCGGCGCCCGTCCGGTGTTTGCCGACGTCGACGCTGCAACCGGCAACGTGACTGTCGACACTCTGCAGGCAGCCGTCACCGATGCCACCCGAGCAGTGATCGTCGTCGATCAGGGTGGAATCCCTGTTGATCTTGATCCGATCCGTGCGATCTGCGATCCGCGCGGGATCGTCGTGATCGAGGACGCGGCGTGCGCGGCCGGGTCGACCTACCACGGGCGGCCTGTCGGATCGGGCGCGGAGATCGCGGCCTGGTCGTTCCATCCGCGCAAGATCTTGACCACCGGTGAGGGGGGCATGATCACCACCAGCCGCCCGGACTGGGCGATCCGAGCGCGTCGGCTGCGGGAGCACGCGATGAGTGCCTCGGCCGCAGACCGTCACGCCGACCTGGTGTCACCGCCGGAGGAGTTCGGCGAGGTCGGCTTCAACTTCCGGATGACCGATCTGCAGGCGGCGGTCGGACTGGTGCAACTGGCCAAACTGCCCGACGCCGTGCAACGGCGCCGCCAGAATGCGGCCTACTACCGGCAGCAGCTGACCGACGTCCGCGGGATCCGACTGGTCGACGACCCGGCCTGCGGCACCGCGAACTTCCAATCCCTGTGGCTGGAGGTCGACGCCGACTACCCGTTGGACCGGGAGGGCCTGCTGCTCGCGTTGGCCGAAGTGGGCATCTCCGCGCGGCGCGGGATCATGGCCGCGCATCGGCAGCCCGCCTATCGCGGACGCGATACCGGGACCGCGCCGTTGCCGGTGACCGATCGGCTCACCGACAACACGCTGATCCTGCCGCTCTTCCACCAGATCGAACAGACCGAGCTGGACCGGGTGATCACCGTGATCCGCAGCGCCGGAGCGATCTGATCATGGCCGTGTTGCTGGTGGGGGCCGGTGGCCTGGCGCGTGAGGTGATCGCGGTGCTCCGGGAGGCCGGACGCGATCTGCTCGGGGTGGTGGACGACCGACATTCGCTGCTGCCGCCGACACTTTCCGGGGTCCCGGTGCTAGGCGGCATCGACGACGTCGTCCACTATCCCGACGCCGAGGTGATCATCTGCGTCGGCAGCGGCGAGACCCGCGCAGCGATCAGCGAGCGAATGAGCCTCGCGCCGGGCCGATACATCTCGGTGCTCGATCCCTCGGTCCGCAATCCGGCCGGCTGCCCGATCGGCGAGGGATCGATCCTGCTGGCCGGCGTCACCTTGACCGCCGACGTCGAGATCGGCGCCCATGTGGTCGCCATGCCCCACGTGACGATCCCGCACGACTGCGTGGTCGATGACTTCGCGACCTTCGCGTCCGGTGTGGCTCTCGGTGGCGGCGTGCAGGTCGGTCGTGCCGCCTACCTCGGCATGAACGCCGCCGTCCTGCCGGGCCGCAAGATCGGCGCCGGCGCCACCGTCGGCATGGGTGCGGTCGTGCTCGACGACGTACCCGACGGACAGACCTGGGCCGGCGTACCTGCGCGGCGACTGGAGAGCGACTGATGCGGATCACCAGAGCTGTCCCCCTCGTCGGCGCGTCCACGGTGAGCGTTGTCGTGCCGTGCTACAACTACGGTCGCTATCTCCCTCAGCTCCTGCGTTGGGTTGTTGATCAACCGGGGATCGATGTCGAGGTGATCATCGTCGATGACGCCTCACCCGACGGCAGCGGTGATCAAGCCGAAGAACTGGCCGCCGACTATGAGCAGGTCAAGGTCATCAGGCATCTCACGAACCGCGGTCACATCCAGACCTACAACGACGGGCTGGAGGCCGTGACCGGCGAGTTCGTGACCCTGCTGTCGGCTGATGATCTTGTGCCGCCGGGCGCCCTGAGCCGAGCCGCAGCCCTCTTGAGTGCCCATCCTGACGTCGGGATGGTGTACGGGTACGCACCGTCGTTCTCCGGCGAACCGCCAGCACCCAACGCATCTGTTCGCAACTGGACGATCTGGAGCGGATACGAGTGGCTGCGACATTCCGCACGTCGGGCCCGGAACTTCATCTCCAGTCCCGAGGTCGTGATGCGAACCGCTGCGCTTCGTGAGGTCGGCTTGTACGACCCCGGACTGCCGCACTCGGGCGATCTCGACCTGTGGCTGCGCACGGCTCTTCACTGGGACATCGGCCGAGTGAACGGCCCGGACCAGGCCCTTTACCGCGTGCACGACGCGAACATGCACCTGACGACGTTTGCCGGGACCCTGCTCGATCTTCACGCTCGGCGGACAACCTTCGACCTGCTCTTCACCAGGCATGCCCGTCGGCGAGCGGACATCGCACGCCTGCGGCCATCGGTGAGTCGTGCGCTCGCCCGCGAGGCCGGCCGGGCCATCACTCTCGGCCAGCTCGATCGACTCCCGCTCGAGGAGCTCCAGCCGTTGGCCGACTTCGCGGTCGACACCGATCCGTTCGCGCCGCAGAGCCGGCAGATCAGACGGCTTCGCTCGGGCCGGCGCCTGCGGCAGCCAGGATTCACCCGCTTCTTCCTGCAGCTGCAGCACCATCTTCGCTGGCGACGAGAACGGCGGTACGGCATATGACCGATATGGCCGTGCCGTCGACTCGGCCGACCGCCGCGCGAGGCCTCGGCTGGAGCACCAGCGCAAACATTGCGCTCCGACTCGGCAACTTCGCGGTCGGAGTGGTGATGGCGCGACTTTTGGCACCGGAGCAGTTCGGCGTCTTCGCCGTTGCCCTGACTGTGTGGACGATTCTGGGAACGTTGGCCGAGTTCGGATTCGGCACTGATCTTGTTCGCGCCACCGATCCGATCCGTCGCGCACCTGCCGTCGGCATGCTCGGCTTGCTCAGCTGTGGCGCACTCGGTGTCGGCATGGCACTCGCCGCTCCATTGCTCGCGACAGCATTCGAGTCACCACAGGCAGCGCCGGTGTTGCGCCTGATGGCCGTGTCACTGGGGGTCTTCGGCCTCACCATCGTGCCGGCCGCACTGCTGCAGCGGGAGTATCGCCAGGGACGGATCTTCCTCGTCAACGGGATTGCCCTGGTGACCTCCGCGATGATCATGATCCCGCTCGGGCTCGGTGGTCTCGGTGCGTACGCGTTGGCCATCGGTCAGATCGCCACACAACTCGTGGTCGCCGTCGGTCTGCACCTCGCAGCCCGACATCGTCCGCAGTTCCGGTGGAACACCCGCATTGCCGGCGAGTCGCTCCGGTTCTGTGCACCGCTGGCTGTCGCCAACCTGCTGTCCTGGGTGCTCATCAGCGTCGACAACCTGATCGTCGCCAGAGCGCTGACGCCGATCCAGCTCGGGCTGTACGTGTTGGCCTTCAATGTGTCCTCCTGGCCGATGAACGCAATCGGCCAGGCCGTCCGAGTCGTCGCCCTACCCGGATTTGCCCAACATGGCTCGGAGACAACTCGCAACCTCACCTTGGCCAGGGCTATCGGGCCGCTTTGGGCGGTCGGGCTGCTGATCGGCGTGCTGCTCGCAACGGGGGCACGCCCGGGTATCACGCTCCTCTACGGAAAGGACTGGATCGGGGCGGCGGTGCCGTTGGTCGGACTCGCCCTCTTCGGCGCGGTCCGGGTGGGGTTCGATCTGCTGGCCACCTTCCTGATCGCGGTCGGTCGGACCCGTGAGGTGCTCGTTGTGCAGGTCGCCTGGCTTGTCGGCATGGTGCCGTCGATGTACGTCAGTGTGCGTTTGTTCGGGCTCGTCGGCGCCGGATTCGCTCACCTGGTCGTCGCCATTGCCATTCCGCTGCCGCTCTATCTCTACTTTCTCCACAGGGCTTCGGTCCCGGTGCGGCAGCTCTTGCGCGGCTGCCTCGTCCCGACGATCGTGGTCCTTCCACTGGCAGCCGCAGCCTGGTGGACGAGCTCGACGATTTCCTGGCCACTGCCTGCGGTTCTGGCGGCTGCTGGACTGGCCGCGTTGCTGTACGGGCTCCCGTTGAGCCGCTGGTGGCTCAGACGAATCCACGCCCTCCGCACGGCGCCGCTCACCTCTTCTGCCCTCGAATCGGGGCCCTCAGCATGACGACCTCCAGCACGACAGCCGAGTCGACGAACGACGCCCGCGGGCCACGGAGCGTCATCACCGGACCACTTCGGAGGACGGCGCCCACTCGACGAGTGCGGCGAATCACGGCCACGATGCGAGCAGACGGTCCGACTGCGCTGCTCCGGAAGATCATCAACGTCGCCGATCGTCGCCTCGGGACACCTGCCCCGCGTCTTCCGATCCAGCCAGACGAGATCAGAGACTCCGTCAACCTCAGTCTCGCCCAACCCGATCACAAGGCCCCGCGATCACGTCGGCTCCGGATCGGGTGGGTCTGCACGCCACCGAGCACCGGCTCGGGCGGCCACACCACGATGTTCCGGATGATCAGCGCGTTGGAGACTGCCGGCCACGAGTGCACGCTCTTCCTGTTCGACGCCCCCGGAGGACTTCCGTCCGATCATGAGGCGACAATCCGAGCAGACTGGCCCCAGGTCAAGGCACGAGTCCGTGATGCCAAGGATCTTGCCGCTACCGGCTCCGCCGGCGACGCTGGGGTCGACGGCGCCGTCGCGACAAGTTGGGAGTCGGCTCACATCCTCGCGACGTATGGCATCCAGCCGATGCGACGGCTCTACTTCGTCCAGGACTTCGAGCCGATGTTCTATCCACGAGGCACCGAGTACCAGCTCGCCTTGGACTCCTACCGCTTCGGCTTCCGGCACATAGCCCTCGGTGGAATGATCAAGGAACAGATCGCGCAGCAGGCCGGTGCAGAGTCCGACGAGGTCCCGTTCGGATGCGACACCTCGACCTACTTCCTGATCGAGCCTGAGGTCCGCCGGCGTGGGGTCGTCTGGTACGCCCGTCCGGAGAATCCACGTCGCGGGTACTGGCTGGCTCGGATGGCTCTGGCCGAGTTTCACGCGAAGCATCCCGATGTACCGATCGTCATCTACGGCAGCGATCTGCGCGATCTTCCGTTTCCAGCGGACGTCCATCCCCACCTGAGCCCACGGGAGCTGAACCGTCTGTACAACCGCAGCATCGCCGGGTTGTCCATCTCGTTCAGCAACGTGTCGCTGGTGCCGGCCGAGCTGATGCGAGCCGGTGCCATACCTGTCGTCAACGACAGCCCCGAGCCGCGGGCGGTCCTTGACAGCCCGTTCGTCGAATGGGCGTTCCCGTCACCCTCCGGTCTGGCTGATGCGCTGGGCCGGGTCGTGACCGATCCACAGACGGCTGCTCGCGGGAGATGCGCCGCCCGTTCCAGCAGCGTCGATTGGCGCGATACCGAAGCAGAGGTATTGAGGATCATCGAAGACGATCTGTACGGCCCAACGTAATTATCTGGTCGACCCCCACGGCCGAGAGGAACCCGACGCCAGTAGCGCTTCTTCAGCGCACAACACCAGCTGGCACAGCGCTATCTGGACGAGGACGCGCCCCGTTCAGCATTCAGGACCCGGACGACATGTCCGACGCAACAAGTGGGAGTCAATTCATGAATGTGCCATTCCTGGACCTACCAGCACAGCAAGCCGAGATTGCGGACGAAGTGCTGCCGAGGTGGCGGCAACTCTTCGAGACAGCGGCCTTCATCGGAGGCCCCGAGGTAGCGTCTTTCGAGGACGAATATGCCGACTACATCGGGGTCGGGCATTGTGTCGGTGTCGGCAACGGGACAGACGCGATCGAGATCGCGCTGCGGGCAGCAGGCATCGTCCCCGGGGACGAAGTGATCCTGCCGGCCAACACCTTCATCGCCACGGCCGAGGCGGTGTCGCGAGTCGGCGCTGTGCCAGTGCTGGTAGACGTCGACGACGAACACCTGTTGATTGATCCCGCCGCCGTCGACGCAGCGATCACCCGGCGAACGAGAGCGATTGTTCCGGTCCACTTGTTTGGTCAGACTGCACCGGTCGAAGGACTGTACCCGATCGCACAGCGGCATGATTTGGTGATCATCGAAGACGCGGCTCAGTCGCAAGGGGCAACGTCCCCCTTCGGACGTGCCGGTGCGCTCGGCACGATTGCCGCCACCAGCTTCTACCCCGGAAAGAACCTGGGGGCAGCCGGCGACGGCGGTGCCGTGCTCACCGACGACGGGGGGCTCGCCGACTTCGCCCGCAGTGTCTCGGCCCACGGGTCGAGGACGCGCTACGTGCACGACAGGATCGGATTCAACTCTCGGCTCGACGCCATCCAAGCAGTCGAACTCCGGGCCAAGCTGCGCCGGTTGGACAAGTGGAACGATCTTCGCCGCGAAGCGGCACACCGCTACGCCGAGTTGCTTGCCGACATATCAGGGGTCCGACTGCCGACTGTCCGTGCGGGCAACTCCGATGTCTGGCACCTGTACGTCATCCGGGTTGAGCAACGAGATCGTGTGCTCGCCGAGCTGTCAGCCGATGGCATCGGTGCTGCGATCCATTACCCGACGCCAGTTCACCTGACTGCTGCGTACGCCGACCTGGGATACAAGACGGGCGCGTTCCCGGTTGCAGAGTCAGCTGCGACACACATCCTGTCACTGCCGATGTTCCCCCACCTCGCTGAAGATCAGCAACTGCGAGTGGCCGACGCTCTCCGCCACGCCGTCAACGGTGATCAACAAGATCGCCCAGCGGCTGTTGTCCATGACCGGCCGAACACCATGTCCCACCACTCATCTCAAGTCCCGGCGCTCTCGAAGGTGGCAGTGCCATGAGCATCCTCAAGGGCGGGGCGAGGCCGGCGACTGAGCCGTCGACACACCGCTTGTCGACCGCCGATCACGGGCACAAGATCATCGACACCGACCAGGCGCCCCCGCATGTCCTGATCATCGTGCAGAACCTGCCGGTGCCACTGGACCGGCGGGTGTGGTTGGAGTGCCAGGCGTTGATCAACCGAGGCTACCGGGTGAGCGTGATCTGCCCCAAGGGACCGGGAGATCCTTCACGGCAGTGCATCGATGGGGTCAACATCTACAAGTACAAGCCGGCACCCGACGCCGAGGGACTGCTGGGCTTTGCTCGGGAGTTCAGCTACAGCTGGGTGCGGACCGCCCTGCTGTCCCTGCAGGTTTGGAACGCCAGTCCGTTCGACATCATCCAGGCTTGCAATCCGCCGGATACCTACTGGCTGCTCGCCCGGATGTGGCGCCATCGTGGCGTGAAGTTCGTATTTGATCAACACGATCTCAATCCGGAACTGTTCCTGTCCCGATTCGGTGATCACGACGTGGGGTTGTCGAGTGCAGAGCTCACCGGCCTGCTGTGGCTCGAGCGCCGAACGTATCGAACGGCCGATCGGGTGATCTCGACCAACCAGTCCTACAAGGCGATCGCGCTGATGCGGGGCCGCCGGCGCGCCGGCCACGTCACCGTCGTGCGCAGTGGCCCCGATACCCAGCAAATGCGACCGATCTACCCGGAGCATCCGAGACCGATCGATGGCATCGAGCTTGCTTACCTCGGGATCATGGGCCCGCAGGACGGCGTCGACCAAGCGATCCGGGTGATCGATGTGCTGGTCCATCAACGCGGACGGACCAACATCCATGCCACACTGATGGGCTTCGGTGACGCGTTGAACGATCTGAAGGCGCTCTCCACCAAGCTCGGACTGGATGATCACATCACCTTCACCGGACGGGTCGATCGGGACGCGATCGCCGAGCATCTCAGTGCCGCCGACATCGGTCTCTGCCCCGACCTGAAGACTCCGTTGAACGACATCTCGACGATGAACAAGACCATGGAGTACATGGCCTATGGGCTCCCGTCGGTCTCCTACGACCTCGTGGAGACACAAGTCTCAGGGGCGGACACGGTGCAGTACGTTCCATCCGGCGACGTCGAGGCCTTCGCCACCGCCGTCGAGCGGTTGATCGACAATCCGGCGCTCCGCGTCGAGCTCGGGCGCAAGGCCCGCGCCCGGGTTTCGTCGGAGCTCGATTGGCGGCCCCAGGCTGAGGCGTATGTTTCAGTCTTCGACGAGCTCTCCGGCTTCTCGCAACCCGGCCCCGCCTTGTCTGCAAGCGATCTGGGCGGCCGAACCGATCCACAGGGCCGCCGCTACGTCGATCTGGACGATCATCAGGAGTTCGAAAGCTACCTGCAGCATCGACGAGCCGCGCAATGACGCATCGCTGACGCGAAGCATGGCCGGAGCGCGGGACCGGACAGGTTCCGACTATTGAACAACACGTACCAGCGACACCCGTTGATTGGAGCGCCACATGGCTGTCGTCACACCCGCTGGAATCAGGCGCCGCGTGGTCGGCATGCTGGCATGGGCACGTTGGGGTGTCACGCCATACCCGCCTGGGCACTACCACTCACCGATACCGAGCTTGAAGGATGTCGCGAATTCAACTGAGCTGGCCGTCCCGGACTCCGTGCCCGGTATTGACCTTCACCGCGAAGACCAACTGTCGCTAGCGCGCGCATTTAGCGATCTCACAGCAGACATGCCGTTCGGCGCAGAGCAGCGTGCCGGCCTACGCTACTGGCTCAACAACACGTGGTTCGGTTACGGCGATGGAATCGCACTCTACGGCATGCTCCGCCACCTTCGGCCGAAGCGGTATATCGAGATCGGCTCCGGGTTCTCCAGTGCCTGCACGCTTGACACGGCCGATCGTTTCCTGGACGACCTCGAGATGACCTTCTATGAGCCGAATCCTGCGCGGTTGCGCAGCCTTCTCCGACGGAGCGATCGAGTCCGGATCGTCGACTCCCCACCACGGCACTACCGCTCCGAGGACTTCGCCGAGTTGGAGGCAGGCGACATCCTGTTCATTGACTCGTCTCACGTCGTCAAGTTTGGCTCGGAGGTAAACGACCTCATGCTGGATGTGATCCCACAACTCCCTGCGGGAGTTCACGTGCACGTGCACGACATCTTCTGGCCCTTCACATACCCGGCGCACTGGATCCGGCTGGGGCGTGCTTGGAACGAGGCATACCTTCTCCGCGCCCTGCTCTGCGGCAACTCTTCCCTCGACGTGACGTGGTTCGCAGACTACCTGGGAAAGACCGCTCGGGCCGAGGTCGCTAGGACACTGCCTCTGTGGGAGATCGACCCGGGTGGATCCGTCTGGCTGAGACGCGTATAGCCACGCATCAGCAGGAAGGCGCCAACAGCCGACCGCCAGTACTTCGCAGATCGGGGCCTACTGAGCAACCGAGTTGCCGGCTTTGTCGGCAGCGGTCGGGTTGAAGATGTAGTTACGAGCGAACTGCGTGAAGCCTTCGCCACCTTGGATGCTCAGCGGGCCGTAGCCCGTACCAGTCATGCGGTTGTTCACCGCGCGAATGTTGCTGTAGGGGCTGTTCATCTTGTTCAGCTGGAGCTGATAGTTGTTCCCCTCCAGCAGGTTGCCTTCGATGAGGACGTTGTCGATCGGCCCGGAGTAAGTCTGGAGGAACAACGCCCCCGTGTCGTTGCCGGACCGACAATCGAACCGGTTGTTCTTCACGTCCAGCTTCCGATCAGATCGCTTCGCTGCCGAGAAGTCACGAATCGTGAAGGCGTCGGAGTGATTCCCAGTGGTCGCAGGATCCCCCCAAGCGACCAGCCGCGTGACGTAGTTGCGCTCGATCACAGCATCCAAGCTGGTGCCGGTGTTCATCAAACCGATCCCGCTGCCGAGACCGTGGATGTAGTTGCGTGCTAGATCTGCCACACCGATGAAGGCGGTCGACTGCGCTGCTGCCTTGGCTCGGAGCTTCGAGCCATCGATCTCGCTGTCACGAATGATGACGCGACCCGTCGTCACCTTCATCGTGTTGTAGTTCGTGGTAGCCAACACGGGCAGGCCTTGCCCGACCGACGTTGGCTGAATACAACTTCGCTCCAGGACGATGTTTCCGGCCGAGAGATTCAGAGGCGTCGTGATCAGGACTCCACTGATGCGGGTGCCGCGTGGCACGGCGGGCTTCCCTTTGTATCTAGGAAGATCGGAGCAGACCAGACCATACGGCGCAAGACCCACCGTCGACCTGGTGACAGTCCAACCAGCGACAACCGGCGCCGGTGACACGTGCGGGGCGGCGGATTGTGCGTGCGTTGGCACCGGCGTCTCCTGTGCCTGGGGCGGATCACCTGTGCTTGAACATGCCGAGAGGCCAAGGCCGAGACTGGACAGGACGAGCGCCGTCCCGGCAAGCGAGCGACTCCGCCGCCGCCGGGTGGGCGGCGGTGCCAATGCGTGCGATCCCACGTTTCCCCCGAAGTGTCGCTCCGCCCCCACGACGCGACACCTGACTCTAACTCCTCTCGCACGGTGACGCTGGTGGTTCGATGATCAGATCCACGAGCGACGACAACGACCTGACAGCTTGGGGTGCAACGAAGAAGCGGGGCTGTCACAGCCCGGCGCATTCGCAGAACGGCGACGGATCATGATCAGCGCATCGCCGCTCCAATGGAGCAGCACTCAGGGTCGACTCCAGTCCCACAGACCGCAGCCAGGCAGGCGATAGATCCCTACTGGTCGACGCCGCGGCCCTTGCCGTCAGCAGCACCCGCACTATAAATGGCGTTGCCGATGAACTGCGCGAAACCTGGTCCGCCCTGCACATTCAGCGGACCGTACCCAGTTCCTGTCATTCGGTTGTTGATCGCCCGAATGTTGGAGTACCGGTAGTACAGGTCATTCAGCTGGAGTTGGTAGTTATCGCCCTCCAACAGGTTGCCTTCGATCAGGACGTTGTCGATCGGGCCGGCGTAGGTCTGAATGAACAACGCACCCGTGTCGTTGCCGGACCGGCAGTCGAACCGATTGTTGCGCACGACGAGCTGGCGGTTCGGCTTGGAGCTTGCGGAGAAGTCGCGGACCGTGAAGCCGTCGGAGTGGTTGCCGTTCGTCGCAGGGTCGCCCCAAGCGATCAGATCGGTGACGTAGTTCCGCTCGATCAGCGAGTCCAAGGTGGTGCCGGTGTTCATCAACGCGATTCCGCTTCCGAAGCCATGCACGTAGTTCCCGACAAGATCAGCAATGCCGAGGAACGCAGTCGCCTGTGCTGCCGACTTGGTGTCGAGCTTGGACCCGTCGATCTCGCTGTTGCGGATGATCACCTTCTTGGTGGTGATCTTCATCGTGTCGTAGTTCGTGGTCGACACGATCGGCATCCCTGCGCCGGCCGTTGTGGGTTGGATACAGCTCTTCTCGACGATGATGTCGCCAGCTGAGAGATCAAGCCCGCCGTCGATCCGGACGCCTGAGATGCGGCTGCCGGCAGGGACCTTGGAGCTTCCGGTGTATGTGGGCATTGATGCGCAGGAGAGACCGAGAGGGGCTAACCCGACAGTCGACACATCCACCGTCCAGCCCGCCTTCGCGGTTGTGGCGTCTCCGGTCACTGGCGTCGGCTTCGTCGGCTTTGCTGACGGTGGGGTCGGCGACGCGCTCGGCGTGGGCGGTGAAGCGTCTGCCTTCGGCTTGAAGACAACATCGACGAAGTAGTTCGTGCCCTGGTACGACTCCGCCGGGAATCCGCTGGCGCGGCCGTAACGGTAGACACCGCCATCGGCTGGCACCGAGAGTCCGTGTGAGCTCATGCTCGAGCGGAAGGCCCCGCTGGTCGCTGCGTAAGCACCGCCGGCCGCGTAGTAGGAGGCCACCAAGGTCTTCCCCTTGGCAACCGCGACCGGCTTGCTGAGCTTGGCGGTCTGCCACCCGGTGGCTGACGATGCAGGGAAGGTGACCTTTGCGAGCCGTGCGCCGCTTGCCGACCAGAGCGAGCCGGTGTAGGCGCGATGCTGCGCGGCACTGCGGTAGAACTGCAGCGCACTGACCGATCCCGACACCGAGCTGGACCACTTGACGCCGAGTTCGACGCTCGATCGGTCGGGATCCACGGCGACCTCAGGTTTGACACGGTGATCAAGGATGCTGACGGCAGCGGGCGCAGCCTGCGCGGATGTGGTCACCAGTGCTGCAACGAGCCCGAGCACGGTGGTGATTGCCGCTGCACGCTGGATGATGAGAGCGCGGCGACTGGACGGTCTCTTTGCAAGGAAGGACATCGGGGGCGTCCTGTCTCAGGGGAACCCTATTGCAAGGGCATTTCTGAACTTGACGCTAGCAGCGGCTGCTCAGTGCATCCACAACGCCGGCCGAGGTTGTTCGCTTTTGCCCTTCAAGGGCAGCGTCACCGAAGTACGCTTAGCTCGCGTGTTGGTGGGGGACCAACGCACATTGCAAGGGGGTCGGGGGCGTGACGTTTCGCGACATCATCGGGGTGATGCTGCGTCGGTGGTACCTGTGCGTGCTGATCCTGGCTGCGGCCGGTTCGCTCGCCTGGACCTACGACAGGGACAGTGGCGGCTACACAACCGACACCGTCGTCATATTCACCAAGCCCGCCACGTCGACGCTCCAACCTGACAACGGAGCCGGTGACGTCAGCGTCATCTCCTTCGCCGGCGCGATCGCCAATGACATCAACGGCGCCAACACAACGCCCTTGTATGCCGCCCCCGATGCGCCGCTTTACGGCGCCGGGGTCAGAGAGGGGATTCTGGTCGGCGTTCCCAATGCCGGCGGCCAGTGGTCGACCAGCTTGACCACAGCGGAGATCGATATCCAGATCGTGGGGCGCTCGCCGGCGTGGGTGGCGCAGCAGCAGCACAGGATTCTCGCCGAGATCCACAGATCGACGGCAGCTCAGCAGAGCGGGACACGCCTCAAGGCCCGCATCTCCGCCACCACGGAACCGTTGTCGACTGAGATCACCCACATCATGCCGGCACCGTCGAGCCGGCTGACGGCGTTCGCCGCGATCGGAATTGCCTCGATCCTGGCCGCCGGGGCAGTAGCGATCATGTTCGATCGTTTGGTCGAACTGGCGCGAAACCGCAGGACACAGGGCGGCCACACCCTTTCGTCACCAGCTGTCGAGGCACTCTCATGACCCTGTCCGAAACGCTGCGAGGACTACTTCGCCGCTGGTACGTGGTGTTGGTCGGCCTCCTTCTTGCCGGCGTTGCCGGCTATGGCACCTGGACCCACATCTCGCCGACCTACGTCCGTTCGGCGTCCCAGCTCCTGTTGCCGGGAACCGGATCACTGCCGCCGGGCGAGAACAACCCGTATCTGTATCTGGGCGGACTCGTGCAGGCCACCGAGGTCGTGGCCCGGGTAGCAGCCTCGAACGACGCCGTCAGCGCGATCGTCGACGAGCATCCAGGCACCCAGATCACCGTCGTACGTGACCCGTCGACCTCCGGGCCCGTCATTCTCATCACGGTGATGGCCAACTCCGACCAGGTCGCGGCAGACGCTATCGACAAGGTCGTTGCCCAGACACCGGTTGAGTTGGCGCGGCTGCAGGACACCAAGTCGATCCAGGCCAAGAACCGGATCTCGGTGAGAACGCTGACCGTCGACCAGCAACCCACGCTGGAGCAACGGAAGAGACTGGTGGCGACCGGTGGGGCGACGGCGGGCATCGTCGCGGTCTCCCTCCTGCTGGCGAGCCTCCTCGATGGGCTGCTCATGCGGCGTCGCCGCAAGGTGGGCAATTCGTCGGCCTCAGACCGTGGCGTCGACCCCGGGGAGCAGACGGCGTCGGCGGACGACCTTGACGGCGCTAGGTCGATCGCGAGTCCTGCCGAGGGCGAGCCGCTCAAGGCAGCCGACGCAGACGATGAATCGGAAGCGCAGCAGGCGAAGGTCCTTGAATCGGCAACACGACGACGCTGACACGATCACCATGGCACTCGATCGAGAGATCTCCGATGGGAGCGCACGGCCGCCGCGCCGGATCATCAGTGCGGCGATGATGCTCTCGATCTATCTCGTACTGCTTTTCGGCGTCCCGTCCAGCTTGACGATCGCTGGGCTCGCCTCGGTCGGCAGGCCGTCGTTCCTGTGGGGATTGGTGCTCGCCTTCTGGTGGCTGCTGGCACAACTGCAGCGTTATCGGCCGACCCGGATCCGAGTGTGGCAACCAGTCCGCTTCGCGTTGCTGGCCTTCGTGATCATCGTTCTCGTGAGCTTCGGCGCGGCGCTGCTGCGGGGCCAGCCGGCCGATCAGATCAGCCCTGCGACCACGGCCGTCCTCCGGGTCGTGTCCTGGCTCGGGGTTCTGTTGGTGACGATGGACGGGATCGCCACCCGCGGCGAGATGATCAAGGTCGTCCGCGGTCTGACGATCGGAGCGGGCCTCGTCGCTCTGCTCGGTCTGGCCCAGTTCATCACCGGACGGACGCTTCTCGACTGGGTCGTCGGCCTGCCGGGAATCGACTACGACACAGAGCTCACAGCGCGTGGCGAGTTCACGCGCGTCGCTGGCACGGCGACGCATCCGCTGGAGTACGCGGTGATCGTCACCGGGTGTCTACCGCTGGCGCTGTTGGCAGCGATGACGGATGGGTTCCGTCGACAGGAGGACCGGTTAATCCGTCTCAGTTGGTGGCTTCCGGTTACCTTCATGATTGTCTCCTCGCTGTTGTCGGTGTCCCGCTCGGCGATCATCGGTCTGGTCATCGCGATCCTGGCGACCCTGCCGGCGATGAGTCGCGCCTACCGACGGCTGACAATCATCGGAGGGGCATTCGCTGCAGTGGTCGTGGCCATCGTCGTGCCGGGGATGGCTACGACCATGATCACGTTGTTCCTCGGCGGTCCAGAGGAGCCGAGTGCGCAGTCCCGGAGCAACGCGCTCGAGCGGTTGCCCGAGTTCCTGTCATCGTCACCGTTGATCGGTCAGGGCCTGGGGACGTTCATGCCGCGCTACTACATCTTCGACAACGAGTGGGCCTTGTTGACGGTCGAGCTCGGAATCCTCGGGGTCACCGCCTTCGCGGCGATCGCGGTCGCTGCCATCGCGAGTGCGGCCTGCTCGGCACGTCGGTCCCGCGACCCTGAGATCATCACGATCGGACGAGGGGTAGCCGCGGCGATGTTGACCACAGCGGTGCTCTTCGCCTTCTTCGATGCGATGGGATTCCCGATCTCCGCCGGCATGTACTTCTTCTTCGCCGGCCTGGCCGCCGCCCTCGGCCGACTCTCGCAGACCGAAGACCTCAGCGGCTTCCCGATGATCAAGGAACCGATGCGTGATCAGGTGCGGAAATCGCTCCCAGGTGGGCGCGCAGCGGCGGGTCCGATGACTACCGAAGAACGATCATGACAGTCGATCTGACCGCGGTCACCGTGTTGCATGCTGGGTTGCCGGTCGACGGATACGTTGTGCCCAGGACTTCACGCGATCCAACCCTTCCTTGCCAACCGTGCGGACCAAGACGGATCGCGCCGTGCGGCGAAGGATGTCACGGCCGTCCCGAAGCGGCACCCGAAGGACAGCGTCTGCCGCCAGGGCGACTCCGGTCGGTGTCGGCAGTTCATCGAGCACGCCGGGGAAGTCGGTGACATAGTTCGCCGGATCAACCAGCCGGCCGCGAACGACGTTGCTCACGTTGCGGCTGTGTACCACCTGCAGCCACCCGGGTCGGCCTCGTTCGAATCGCACCGGCATATGTCTGCCGAGCATGTTGTGCCAATCGCGCCAGGCACTCACGGCACCGTCCCACGGCTCGGCGACGCTGCAGAAGGCGTTCTCCCGGTCGGCTCGGAGGTAGCACCGATCGCCGGACAGGATCAGCCCGTCGGCGAGGTAGAGTGCTGCTCGCTCCCCTCTCCGCGCCGCCATCTGCACTCTCTGCACGAAGTCGATGGCCAGGCCGTCATCATTGTCGAGGTTCGTCGTGATCAACATCTCCCCCGCCGCCCCTGTCGTGGCGCGAGCATCCTCGACCACGTGCTCCCACGTGGCGACGTCTCGGTAGACCGGCGTGAACACCTTTTCGGCGATCAGCGGAGCGAGCCGTTCGCGCAACCAGCTCGGACTCTGCGGATCGAGATAGACAATCCAGTCGAACCGACCACCAAAGGTTTGCGCTCGCACTGCCGGAACCGTGTAGCGCTCGAAGAGCTGGATGCGATTCTGGAGCCATCCGTCTTGGGCACGGATCAGGCTCTCCGGCCCCGGAGACGGAAGGTTGAAACGGGTCACCAGCACGTGATCAATTCCCACTCCATCGACGATCGAGCGAGACACTGCGACTCGGACGCCGGTATCCGCACGCATCGGGCTCGTCTGCTCCCGCTGCGCGAGAGATTCGTCGCTCGGATCGGTGCTGCGTGTCCCTGATGGGCCTGGCAGATCCGCCCACCGACGGCGTGACCACAACGCCTTGCGGGCTTGGACATGTGTTGCGTCACCGCGCCGCAGCTCCTCGTGAATGATCAGGATGGCGCGGTGCAGTCCGGCAGTCAGCGGCCGGTGTTTCTGCAGGTACCGAACGCGATTGATCATCAGGAGCGCGATCAACTCATTCGAACTGCCAGAGCCTCCCTGTCTGTGCTCGACGACGGCCTCGGGCTCGTACCAGACGTCCCAGCCTGCGTCGCGGATCCGGCGGAAGAAGTCGGTCTCCTCCGAATAAAGGAAGAACCGTTCGTCCCACGGCCCGATCCTCTGCCAGGCTTCGCGCGAGACGAGCAGCGCTGCACCGGTTGCCCAGTCGATCCGGCGAGCCGTGTCATATGCGCTCGGCTGTCGCACGAACTCCGACAGCCATTCCGGTCGCTGCAGCCAACTGCTTCCCAGAAACGCATCGCCGAGCGCCCGAGTCAGTGTCGGCTCTCTACGCAATGACGTGTAGGTCAGTCCAGCGCTGTCCACGATGCGTGGGACTACGATTCCGGCGCCAGTGGAGTCAAGGCGTGTCGCCATCCTCGCGATGCTGCCCGGACGCACCGTCAGGTCGGGATTGAGCACCAAGATCATCCTGGCCTCACCCACCCGGCTCGCCGCCACATTGATCCCGGCTGCATAGCCGAGGTTGCCGCCTGTCTCGAGGGTGATCACCCCATCCTCGGCGGCAGCGAGCTCAACAGATCGATCCGTCGATGCGTTGTCGGCAAGAATCACCCGCAGTCTCATGTGGTCCGCTTCGCGCCGTAGCGAGGCAAAGAGGCCTGGCAGGTCCGCTGCGGAGTTGTAGCTGACGATCAGCACGGCCACATCTGCGGCGTCGTCTAACCCCACGAAGCCGTTGCCCACCTGATGAGAGCGCACCGAGCGCTCGTGGTTCTGTCCCCCCACCACGACAGCAACGCTAACCGAACTACGTGTTTGTCGTAGCCAGCTTGAGAAATCCGTTCCACTGCTAGCGTTTGTGGCATGTGCGGAATTGCTGGTGAGCTCCGCCTCGACGGGCGGCCGGCACGCGCAACCGTGGTCGAGGCGATGGCTGATTCGTTGGTTCACCGCGGCCCGGACAGCGGCGGTTGCTGGCACGACGGATCAGTGGCACTCGGCCACCGGCGGCTTTCGATCATCGACCTGGACGGTTCGGCCCAACCGATGATCAGCACCGATGGTCGTTGGGCGTTGGTGTTCAACGGCGAGATCTTCAACTATCGCGAGCTGCGCCAACAGCTGCGTGGATACCCGTTCTGCACCGGTGGCGACACGGAGACCATCCTTGCTGGGATCGTCAAGCATGGCGTCGGATTCGTCGACAGACTGGTCGGCCAGTTCGCGATCGCCGTCTACGATCGGCGATCCCGAATCATGCATCTCGTGCGGGATCGGCTCGGAATTCTTCCGCTGTACTACTACCTGGACTCCCACCAATTGATCTTCGGATCCGAGATCAAGGCGATCCTGTCCGGCCTCGATTCGCGCCCTGGGGTCGATCTGTCGAGCCTGGACGACTACCTGTGGGGTCGTTCGGTCCCTTCGCCGCACACGCTTTTCGACGGCATCTACAAGGTGCAGCCGGGACACCGGATCGAAGTGGCAGTCGGTCGAGAACTGAGTGATCACTGCTACTGGCAACCACCTGCGCCTACCTCGGTCGGGTGGAGTGCGGGGGCTGCAGTGGAGGCCGTCGATGCTGCAGTCGGTGACGCCGTTCGGTCCGCCCTGGTTGCCGATGTGCCGGTCGGCGCATATCTGAGCGGTGGCGTCGACAGCAGTCTGATCGTGGCGAAGGCGGCGAGGTTTCATCCTGGACGGCTGAAGACCTTCGCTGCGAGTTTCGGCGATCCACGTTATGACGAGCTGGATTATGCCCGGCAGGTCAGCGAGCATGTCGGCACCGATCATCATGAGGTGCGCGTGGACGCGGCAGACTTCGAGGAACTCTGGCCGACCCTTACCTGGCACCGTGATGCGCCGATGTCGGAGCCGGCGGACTTCGCTGTGTTCCGATTGGCTCAGGCAGCACGAGCAGAAGTGAAGGTGGTCCTGTCCGGCGAAGGCGGTGACGAACTCTTCGGGGGCTACCCGAAGTATCGCGTAGCCCGCGCCATGGCGACCGCGTCTATTGTGCCAGGTGGCGTCCGTCGAGCTATCGGCGGACGCCTCGACCAGCACCTGCCGGAGCGACTGGCACGTCTCCGGATCGCCTTGCGCGTTTGGTCCACACCAGGTCGCGATGAGCAGTATCGAGCCTGGTTCGCACCGTTCAGTGTCGCGGAGCGGATGGATCTCCTCGGTCAAGTCGCCGCGCGCGACACAACCCAGAAGTCCCACACCCGCGACCCGATCCGAGCAATGTTACTCTCCGATCTCCACGTCTGGCTGCCGGACAATCTCCTGGAGCGCGGCGACCGGATGTCGATGGCCACATCATTGGAGCTTCGGCCGCCGCTTCTCGATCACCGGCTGACCGAGCTGGCGTTCCGGTTGCCGTCGTCGGTCAAAGTCCGCTCCGGACAGACCAAATGGGTGCTGAAGGAGGTGGCCCGTCGCTACCTGCCCGCCCAGATCGTGGATCGCCGCAAGATCGGATTCCGAGTGCCGCTGGATGCCTGGTTCCGGACCTCGTTGCGAGACACCATGTTCGACCGGCTGAGCGGGCCGGGCTCGTTTGTCGGCGAGGTCTTCGATCGGTCTGCAGTCCGACGGCTCCTGGAACGCCACGACAGCGGTGCGTTCAATGAGGAGATCCGGATCTGGACGCTGATGTCTCTGCAGGTCTGGCACGAGACCTTCTTCTCAGCCTCACGGCCCAGCGCCACAACCTCTACCCGACGCGAGAGCTGAGGTCCCGCTCCCAACGCTCGGACGGGTGGGAGGTGCGTGCACTGAGCCGCGCGTAGATGATCACGGCTGCGTAGACCGCTGCGTCGAAAGCGCGCCACGGGGACTTCCTGATCATCATCCCGAGGTCGGTAAGCTGCGAGCGTTGTCCGTCTGACAGCCCGACTCCTCCCTGCGCTACCTCGGCCTGGGATCTGTACGTACGTCGCAGGATCCGCAGCAGATCCGCTGATCGGCGAGGAGTTTTGACGACGACCGGGTCGGTGTCAATGATGGCGATCTCATCGTGCCGGAACTGGCTGTCGATGAACAGATCATCGGAGACGATCTCGGGAAAGTCTCGGAATCTTGCCCGTCCGGCCTCAGAGAGCGCGTAACAACCCGCACCCCACAGGGTCGAGGAGATCGAGGGCAACTGTTCCCTGACCCGATACCACCGACGCACGAGCCAACTGGCTCCCGTGGTGTCAAAAACGTGGGCAGGTCGACCAGCAAGCACGCCTCGACAGAGCGTGCCGATCACGTCCGCTGCCGCCTTGCTGGTCAGCGTGATGTCGGCATCGAGGTAAATCCTCGGTCCCGGGCCCGCGCGCCGTTCACCCTCCCGGAGCGCGGCGGTCTTTGACGCTACCCCGATCTCGACGACCTCGACATTCTTATGCGCACGCGCTGTCGCGGCAGTCCGGTCTGCACATCCATTGGGCACGACGATGACCTGCAGGCCGGCCTGCATCGCCTCGTCCAGCGCCGCGAGCGTGCGCCCGATGACCCTCTCCTCATCATGCGCGGCGATGATGACCGACCCAGTCATCACGCCGACTCGCTTGCATGATCGCCGGCGACTTCGATGGTCCCGGCAGCGCCGCGGAACCGCCGGTCGCACACCCGGCAGACAAGATCGTCGGCGAGCCGGGCGCCGCAGATGCACACCCAGCCGACCTGTCTGGCCGGGCTGCCGACGACGAAGGCGTGGGCCGCGACATCTCTGGTGATCACCGAGCCGGCGCCGGCGAAGGCGTACTCGCCGATCGTCACGCCGCAGACCACTGTGCTGCGGGCTCCGAGCGTGGCACCGCGATGGACCCAGGTGCCGAGCAGTGCCTCACCTTCGCGTTTGATGAACGCTCGCGGTCGGAGGTCGTTGGTGAAGGTGACACCCGGCCCCAGGAAGACGTCGTCGGCAATGTCGACGCCATCGAAGATCATCACCTGATTCTTGACGGTGACCCGATCCCCGATCCGCACCTGCCCCTCGACGTAGGCACCATCGCAAATGTTGCAGTCCGCGCCGACGCGCGCCCCGGGCAGCACATGAGCAAACGCCCAGATACGACTGCCCGAACCGACGGTTTTGCTTTCACACAAGGCATTTTGGTGTATGAAGACACCTGGAGGCCTCATCGTCACCATGACATCACAACTCCCCCGAGGTGCGGTGAGCGACTCGTGCCGGCGCATTGCCGACATCCTTACTTTAGCCATTGCACAGGGCTTCGCGGGCGGAATCGAAGGGACTGACCATGACCGTCGGCAACGACTGCTACGACGCGTCGGACCGACATGGACCCATCGCTGTGGTGGCCAACGGGACGGCCGGCTGGGTGCCGCCCAGGTCTCTTGCTCCGTGGCTGGACGACCCTACGGACGTCGCTCGAATCCGCTGGATGTCAGACGTCACCGGAGTCGACCTGATCCACCTGGGAACCGTTGCTGGCCAGCGGGACCTGAGCGATCCCGCGTCCAATCAGCCGTTGGCAACGGCCCTGCAGATCCTTGTCGGCGAACAACTCCTGAGAACCGCCGACCCGGCGGAGATCATTCTTGCTGGGCATGGCACGGGCGAGATCGCCGTCGCCGTCCTTGCCGGAGCATTGGCCCCGGAGGCTGGGCTCCAACTTGCCGTCCGTGTCGGGCAGGCCCAATCAGCGGCAGCCAGCCGTCGACCAGGCGGCCAGGTCGCCTTGTTGGGCGGCGATCCGGACGACATCACAGAACGTGCGCACGAGCTGGGATTGTCCGTCGCAGCGTACAACGGCGGTGGTGCCATCGTTGTTTCTGGGCCGTCTGACGCGCTCGACGAACTGCTCACCGCTCCCCCACTCCACGCCCGAGCCGAGCGGCTGCCCGCCAGCGGCGCCTATACCAGCGAGCTGATGACGGACGTGACATCTCAGGTCCATCGGGCACTGTCCGATCTGAGGATTGGTGCACTACGCCACCCTGCTGTCTCGGGCTTCGACGGCCTCCTCGCGGAAAGCGCTGACAGCTACATCAACGGCATCGTCGCCCAGCTGACCGGGCCGGTTCATTGGGACCTGATCATGGACAGCCTGGCCAAAGCCGATTCGGTCGCCATCCTGGAACTGCCACCTGCAGGTGCGCTCTCCGCGCTGGTGGTGCGGGGTATGCCCGGAGTGCAGGTCACGCCGATTCGCACGCCTCTGGACCTTGTCGAAGCCACGGCTCGAACGATGCCCCTCGGAGGACGACATCTAGCCCAGAAGTTAAGCCAGGAAGAGTTTCCTGGTTCTGCCACGGTCCCGGACAGGCCGCTGTAGCCTGATCGCGGGTCACCCGAGATCGACGGTTCGCCGGGGGCCTTCGGAGTCGGGGGGCAACGATAGTGACGAACAGAACCGATGGGCGGTCGCGCCCGGGATCGGACGGGCGACAAGGCACCGACGCGCGGCGATGGACCTTCAGTCGACGCAGGCTTCTCGGCTCGGCGGGGCTGGCGGCCGCAGCGGGATCGGCATGGCCCGGTCTGCGTCCCAGCACGGCCGCGGCAGCCGGCGAGACCAACTCCATCGAGCAGGAGAACGCTCTACCCGGCAACGATCAAGACGAGTGGGGATCCTGGAACCGGGACAGCATCCAGGGTTACACGACCAAATACAGCTATCTGCCCGGCGAGACCGTCAAGTTCAAGGTCAAGACCGACTCGGCCAACTGGCGGATCCGGATCTACCGGATGGGGTGGTACGGCGGTGCCGGCGCGCGCCGATTCGACGACGTCACGCCGTCGGTCCCACTGCCGCAGCGTCAACCGGACAATCCGATCCTGCAGGCGGACGTGCTGCTCAAGGACTACGGCAACTGGGCCGTCTCGGCATCCTGGACGATCCCGACGAACGCTGTGTCCGGGGTCTACTACGCGTTGCTCGAACGGTTGGACAACGACGATTCCAACCACTGCATCTTCGTGGTGCGTCGCAACGGCCCGTCCGACATCCTGGTGCAGACCTCGGACATGACCTGGCAGGCCTACAACATGTACGGCGACAACAGCCTCTACTTCAGCGAGCAGGGCGCAACGCTGGGCCGAGCCTACAAGGTCAGTTACAACCGCCCGATCTTCGGTGGCGGCATCGAAAACATGTTCCTCGGCAGCGAGGTCCCACTGGTCAGATTCCTCGAGCGCAATGGCTACGACGTCTCCTACTGCGGCGGAGTCGACGTTCACCAGGACGGCACCCTGCTGCTCAACCACAAGATCTTCATCTCCTCCGGCCACGACGAATACGTCTCCGGTCCCCAGCGCTCGCATGTCACCTCGGCCCGCGATGCCGGCGTCAACATGATCTTCATGACCGGGAACGAATACTTCTGGCGGGTCCGGTTCGAGCCGTCCATCGACGGCTCGAACACCGCCGACCGGACATTGGTCTGCTACAAGGAGACGCTCGACGGTGCACGCCTCGACCCGACGTCGGAATGGACCGGGACCTGGGCTGACCCACGCTTCACTCCACCAGCGGTCGGCGGGAATCACCCGCAGAACGATCTCACCGGCCAGTTCTTCCGGGTGATCCTGCCGACCGGGCAGCCCGATGACACCATCACCGTCCCGGCCGAGTACGCACCGCTGCGGTTCTGGCGGAACACCGCTGTCGCCAACCTGACAACAGGCCAGAGCCGTTCGCTGGCACCGAGCACCCTGGGCTACGAGTTCGACTGCGACGAGGACAATGGATACCGACCTCCGGGCAGCATCCGGCTCTCCTCCACCACCGTCACCGTGCCGCAGATCCTGCGTGATTACGGCGGCACCTACTCGGCCGGCTCGACCACCCACAACATGACGCTCTACAGGGCGAGCAGCGGGGCGCTCGTCTGGGGCACCGGAACGGTCCAATGGGCGTATGGGTTGGACGACTACCACGAAGCCGACCAGGGCACCGCGACCGATGCCGCGATGCAGCAGGCGACGGTGAACGTGCTGGCCGACATGGGCGTTCAGCCGAGCACCCTGATGAGCAGCCTGACAGCGGCACACAAGTCGACCGACACCACGGGCCCGACCGTGACGATCAGCTCGCCGGTCGATGGGTCGACCTTCCCAATCGGCACCGCGGTGACGATCACCGGCACCGCTCAGGACGCCGATGGCGTCGTTGCCGCCGTGGAGATCTCGATCGACGACGGTGCCAGCTGGCACCCGATCACCGGACGATCCTCGTGGAGCCACGTGTTCACTCTGATGACAACCGGCACCAACTCGATCAAGGTCCGCGGGATCGACGACAGCTGCAACATCGGCACCCCGACGACGCTCAACCTGGTCGCCGGGCCGAGAGAGTTCCCGTGCTCCATCTGGCCCGACAGCATCCTCCCCGCGGTCACCTCGTCCGACGACGCCGGCAGCATCGAGGTAGGTGTCAAGTTCCGATCGAACAAGGCCGGCTTCGTCACGGGTCTGAAGTTCTACAAGGGCAGCGGAAACACCGGAACCCATGTCGGTCACCTCTGGAGCTCCACCGGAACCTCGCTGGCCCAGGCGACCTTCGACAACGAGACGACCGCCGGCTGGCAAACCGTCACGATCCCGAGCGTCCCGGTCGGCGCCGACAAGACCTACATCGCCTCGGTGTACATGCCGGTCGGCAACTACGCCGCCGACGCCGGCTACTTCGGTCAGGCCTTCGCCCTCGACCCACTCCGCGCCCTGGCCGATGGGGACGACGGGCCGAACGGTGTATATCGCTACGGGTCGAGCGGCTTTCCCAGCCAGTCCTTCGGCGCAACCAACTACTGGGTCGACGTCGTGTTCACCACCCACGACGCCAACCCACCTCGGGTCGTCGACTCGACTCCGGCGCCGGGCGTCAGCGCTGTCAATGTCAAGGAACCGATCACTCTCACCTTCGGCGCAGGGGTCACCGCCTCGTCGATCAGCTGTGAGTTGCGCAGCGCCGCCGGCGCGGCGGTCTCCGGTGCGACGGCCTACGATCCGGACACGCTGACGATGGCCTTCACGCCGGCGGCTGATCTTGATCCGTTGACCGAGTACACCTTCACGTTGAGCGCCGCGACCAATGCCGACGGCGTTCCGCTGACCGATCCGGTCAAGATCAACTTCACCACGATCGGAGCGACCGGCAGCTACCCGACGAGCATCTGGGACAGTGCCGCTCGCCCCGCGGTGATCGCCGACGACGACACCAGCGCCGTTGAGCTCGGTGTCCGCTTCCGCAGTGACATCGACGGCAGCATCACTGCGCTGCGTTATTACAAGGCCCCCGGATCACCCGGCGGTCACATCGGACACCTGTGGAGTGCCACCGGGGAACTGCTGTCGACGGTCGCCTTCGGTACCGAGACTCTCGGCGGCTGGCAGCAGGCAACATTGTCGACGGCGGTGGAGATCACCGCGGACACCGTCTACACGGTGTCGTACTACTGCCCAAATGGTGTCTACGGCGCCACCTCGGGTGCGTTCCTCGGCGGCGGGATCGACCGGGGCGTGCTGCACGCACTGGCCAACAGCGACGGCGGCAACGGCGTCTTCCAGTATGGCGTCAGCAGCTTCCCCAGCAGCACGGCGGGCGGTGCGAACTATCTGGCCGACATCGTGTTCGTCGCCGCGCCCGATCACACCGCGCCGACAGTGAGCAGTGTGTTTCCGGCCAAGGACCTGATTGCGGTCGACACGGCCGCAAAACCGACGGCCCAGTTCAGCGAGCCGATTGATCCGAACTCGCTGGCCTTCTCGCTCAGACGAGCAGACGGCGTCGTGATCAACGGCAGCGCGGCCTACGACGCCGCGTCCCAGGTCGCGACGTTCACCCCGGGCGCACGTCTGGACCAAGGCAAGAAGTACACCGCGACCGTCACGGCCACCGATACGGCCGGGAACGCGCTCGCCGACCCCGTTTCGTGGTCGTTCACCACGGTCCAGCCGATGGGCACGACACCTGTCACGCTGTGGGACACCTCGAGCGTGCCTCAGACCACAGCGGTCGACGACAGCACAGCGATCGAGGTCGGCTGCTGGATCACATCGAGCACCGCCGGCAAGATCAACGGCGTCCGCTTCTACAAGGGCATACCGAACACCGGAGACCATGAAGGACACCTGTGGTCGGCGGCCGGGACACTCCTCGGCTCCGCGAAATTCAGTCAGGAAAGCAGTTCCGGATGGCAGCAGGCGATGTTCGACAGCCCGATCACGATCGATGCCGACACCCCGTACGTGGTCTCGTACCACGCACCGAAGGGCGGCTACGCCCACACCGGAGGCGGCCTCAACAACTCCGTCAGTAGTGGCCCGCTGACTGCACCTGCCTCGTCGAGTGACCGCCCCAACGGCGTCTACCGTTACGGGGCGGCCGCGTTCCCGACCTCCAGCTACAACGCGGCGAACTACTGGGTCGACGCGATCTTCGCCGACACCGTCGGTGCCCAGGTCACCGACACCACGCCGACGGACGGCAAGACCGGTGTCGATCGGCTACCGATGATCACGGCGACCTTCAGCGATCCGGTCGTCGCGTCGTCGATCGTGATGCGTCTACGCGATGCCGGCGGCGGACTGATCAGCGGTGATGTCAGTTACGACGCCAGTACGCAACGGGCCCGCTTCACGCCGGCCTCGGCTCTGACATTGGGCGCGGTCTATACGGCGTCGGTCGAGGAGGCAACAGACACAGCAGGCAATCCACTCAGCGCCAAGAAGAGTTGGAGTTTCACTGTCATCGGTCTCGATGCCCAAACACTGTGGCCGACAAGCACGACGCCGGCTCAACTGCTGGATTCGTCGTCGGATCCGACAGAACTTGGCGTCAAGTTCCGCAGTGCGATCGCCGGTCAGATCAATGGCATCCGCTTCTACAAGGGCGGCCCGACCGCGCAGGGGCCACACAGTGTCAGCCTCTGGTCCGCTTCCGGCTCACGGCTCGGCACGGTTCCGGTTGCCTCGGAATCCGCACGCGGCTGGCAAGTGGCGATGTTCGCCGATCCGATCCCGATCGAGGCCGACACGACCTACGTCGCCTCGTACTTCGCGCCGAACGGTCACACCTCCTACGACAGTGGCTACTTCGCCACCGACTGGACACGCGGCGACCTGACCGCGCCGAAGAACGGTGGTAGCAGCGGACCCAACGGCGTCTACGCGGAATCAACGACCAGTACGTTCCCCGACCGAAGCGGAGGTGGCACGAACTACTGGGTGGACGTCCTTTTCACGACGGCGTGATCCTCGGAGAATTCACCGGGACAGTGCGATGTTCACCGGGCAGTCGTGGGAGATTCCTGCAACCGGGCCCCGATCAGCACCCATATCGATAGAGTGGTGTCAGCTCGGGGGAGCAAGCCATAGGGCCGATATGTCGTCCTGATTGTCCGGCCGGTTCGGCGGCGATCGAGACCTCAGCCTGCCTCTTATCTCCCGAGAAACAAAGACCCATCACAGTGACGGTGGGTCTTCGAATATCGGGGGATATTCAATATGTCACTCATCGAGCGCCCCGTGACGCGACGCGGCGAACAATCAACATCAGCGGGGCTACGCAGGGAGTCCAGGACCGTCAATCCCAGACACGCCGGCTCGACCGTGGGGCGGCGCAGGTCCAAACGGATCGTTGATCTCGGACTGACCGCGATCGGGCTGATGGTCCTCGCACCCTTGCTGATCTTGATCGCCGCCACGGTCAAGATCAGCGAGCCGACCGGTCCGGTGATCTTCAGGCAACGCCGGGTCGGCATCGATGGCACAACGTTCACGATGTACAAGTTCCGATCGATGTACGCCGACGCCGAGTCCAGACTCGCTCAGCTGACTGCGATCAACGAAGGCGCCGGGCCGCTGTTCAAGCTGGTCCACGATCCTCGGGTGACCAAAGTCGGGAGGATCCTGCGTCGCTATTCGCTCGACGAATTGCCACAATTGCTCAACGTGCTGTTCGGCACGATGTCCCTGGTCGGTCCGCGGCCGGCTCTGCAGTCCGAAGTCGACACCTACGATGCTGTCGTCCGTCGCAGACTGACAGTTGTTCCTGGGCTCACCGGACTGTGGCAAGTGAGCGGCCGGTCGCTGTTGACCTGGGAGGAAAGTGTTCGGCTCGACCTGCGATATGTGGACTCCTGGTCAATCCGACTGGATCTGATCATCATGATCAGGACGGCTCAGGCCGTGATTTCCGGCCGAGGCGCCTTTTGACGAATTCGTTTCATCCGAGATCCCGATCGAATGCGACAGCGCAAAATCTAACGACCGAACATGACATTACTGCCACAAACTGGCATCACCAGCTCCGTGATCGGCTGCGGCTCACTTGGGCGCCGTTCATCCGGCCAGCATGGCTCACTTGCGATACGTCGAACTAGATCTCGACCGACTCAAAGGGCTTGTAACCGATCCCCGGATCCTCGACGGCCGCAACGCACTGGATCCGGCTCCCTGACGTGGGGCCGGATGGGTCTACCGGTTCTTGGACCAGCCCCGACCCACGGGCCGGTTGTCAGCCGAAGATCCGGCCGATCCACTCCAACTTGGCCTGGGTCTGGTAGTCGCCGCCGCCCTCGTGTCCATTGTGCGAGTAGACGTTGATCGACTTCTCCGGCTGGCCACCGGCGCGCTCGCCGTAGAAGTTGTAGGCCGCATAGACCGTCGACGGCGGGCAGGTGGCATCCATCAGCGCGACCGAGAACAGTGTTGGCGCGGTCGCACGTCGGCCCAGGTTGACGCCGTCGAAGTAGGACAGCGTCTGGTAGGCGGTCTCCACCCGGTCCCGCCAACCGTGCAGATAGCTGGTGATCTCGGAGTATGGCGCGTTGTCGGTGATCTTGAGCGCCCGCTGGAAGTGGCAAAGGAACGGCACGTCCGGCGCGCAACCGGCCAACTCGATTCCCGCGTACGACGCCAACCCGGCTGCCGCGATCGACAGGCCACCGCCCTGGCTGCCGCCGGCGACGACGATCTTGGACGCGTCCACCAACGGATTGCTGATCGCCGCCTGCAGACAGCGAACAGTGTCGGTGTAGAGCCGCCGGTAGTAGTAGTTCTTCGGATCATCGAGCCCGGACGTCATGAAGCCGGACGCGTGGTTGAAGCCGGCTTCGGGCGCATCATCCGGTGTCGCGGACGGGCCGCCGGTGTTCCATCCCTGACCACGTGTGTCCATCACCAAGTGGGCCCACCCGGCCGAGGCGAAGACCGTGCGGGAGAACGGGAACCCGCGTCCACCGGAATAGCCGAGGAATTCCACCACCGTGGGCAGCGGTCCGGTCGCGCCGGCCGGAACATTCACCCAGCCCTTGACTCGGGTGCCTCCGAATCCGGAGAAGGTCAGGTCATAGCTGTCGAAGATCGGTGTCCCGACATCGACGGGCTCGAATGTCGGATCCAGGTCGAAGTCCTGCGCCGCGGCCAGAGTCTTGGACCAGAATTCGTCGAAGTCGGCCGGTTCGGCCACCGTTGGCCGATACTGCCGGAGTTGATCAAGATCGAGATCGAACATCGCCATGGTGGCTGATTCTACGGCGACAGGTTGATCATGCTCCCACCAGTAACCGTAGAGTGAGCAGATGGCATCGGAGCACACCCTCTTGCTGCTGCGGCACGCCCAGGCGGTCGACTTCGCCGCGGGCCGCGGAGACCGCGATCGGCAGCTGACCGACTACGGGCTGGAGCAGGCCGTCGCGGTCGGCAACGCGATCCGGTCGCGCGCTGTCCGTCCCGATCTCGCTGTCTGTTCACCGGCGACGCGAACCCGTCAGACCTGGACTGCTCTCGGGCTGGACACGCCCTGCGAGTTCGACGAGGACGTCTACAACGCTGGCAGCGACACGCTGCTCGACGTGGTCCGGCTGATCGCCGAACAGGTCGGCACCGCGATGATCATCGGCCACGGCCCCGGGTTGCCGAGCTTGGCTGCTCAACTGGCGGGACCAGGATCGGACCAAAGGGCCCTGGACGTGATCAACAGTCGCTACCCGACCGCGACCCTGACGGAGTTCGCCGTCGACGCCCCCTGGGCGGATCTGCAGATCGCTCGACTGGACTGGTTGCGCCTGGGACAATGACTCGCTTCGCAGGTGGCGATCGTCCAACAGTCGGACAAGAACGTGGTTCGGCAAAAGAATACTGCGCAATTCGGACTTTCCCCGTGTGCCCTGGACCTCTTCGCGATAGCATCGCGATGAGTCTCGGGGGAGATGGCCAACCTTCGGATCCAGCGCATCGGGGCGCAGCGGATCTCGACGGTCGTTATCTGGCTTTGCTTTGTCCTGACCCCTCGTGACCTGAGTTGCGTTTCATCGGGGGATATCGGGGGATATCAGGCAATGTCAGCACCTGACACTGCCGTCGCAGTTCTGAGTGCCGAGCCCATCGGCACCGACGAACTGGTCGACGGCACACACGTCAACACGTTCTCCACCAGCGGCGTCGTCGACGAGCTGGCCGAGCGACGAGGCCGCCGGTCGGCCCGGACGCCGGACTTCCGCAGCTTCGTCACGCGATCGGTTCGCGTACTGCTTGCCGGCGATGCGGCGGCCGCCGTGGCCGCGGTTGCCCTGACCGGTGTGGTGGCCGACGCCCTGAGCGGCATCGGCGCCGTCGCTTGGGTGCTGGCCGGATGTGCCGCGATGATCGTCTGGCCGATCGTGATCCTCGCCTCCCGGGGCTATCGGCGCAGTCGCCTCGGTTCTCGCAGCTCGCTCCAGGTCGTTCTCCGAGCAGCTGCGATCGTGATCGTGTCCGGGGCTCTCCCTGCCGCGTGGTTCGGCCTCGACTGGATGCTCGCAGCCGTTGCCATCGGCGCACCGGCGGCTGCGATCGGCAGCACTGCGGTGCGGGTCGTCGTCGGTGAACGACTCCGTCGCGAGCAGCGTTCCGGCGGCACCTTGCGCAGCGTGATCATGGTCGGTGGCCCGGAAGCCGTCGACGAACTCTGCCGCGCGGTGGAGCGAGAGCGCGGCATGGGAATGCGGATCGCCGGCGTCTGCGTTCCGGCCGGCAGTGTTGATCGTGCGAAAGCAATGGGCCTCCCGGTGCTCGGTGACATCGAGCATGTCGCCGAAGCTGCCACCGAGCTGAACTGTGACGCGGTCGCCGTCACCGGAGCCGATGCCACCCGACAGAGCTTCCTGCGACAGTTGGCATGGTCGCTGGAGGGCGTCGACGTCGATCTGTTCGTCCATCCCGGACTGATCGATGTCGCACGTCCACGGATGCACATCCAGCCCTACTCGGGGTTGCCGATGCTGCATGTCGAACAACCGCACTTCACGGGTCTGCCCCGGCATGTCAAGCGGGCGACCGATATTGTGCTGACCAGCCTGGGGCTGTTGTTCATCTCGCCGTTGCTCGCGGCGGTCGCGATCGCGGTGAAGCTCGAAGATCGCCGGGGTCCGGTGATCTTCAAGCAGTCCCGAGTCGGCATCGACGGCAAGCCGTTCACGATGTACAAGTTCCGCTCGATGGTGGTCGACGCCGAGAAGCGCCTCGCGGAGCTCAAGGACAGCAATGAGGGCGCCGGACCACTGTTCAAGATCTCCAACGATCCGCGCGTCACCCGGGTGGGACATTTCCTCCGTCGATATTCGCTGGACGAGCTGCCTCAGCTGTTCAACGTCCTCGGCGGTTCGATGTCCTTGGTCGGTCCACGTCCGCCGCTGCAGTCCGAAGTCGACGCCTACGCTGAGGACATCCGCCGGCGGCTGAAGGTGATGCCCGGTGTCACCGGGCTGTGGCAGGTCAGTGGGAGATCGATGTTGTCCTGGGAGGAAAGTGTTCGACTCGACCTTCGCTATGTGGAGAACTGGTCCTTCGGTCTCGACCTGCAGATCCTCGCTCGGACCGCCTATGCCGTGCTGGCGAAGAAGGGCGCCTACTGATCGGCGACAATCGGTGCGCGTCACAGCGACCCTGCCGGGTCTCCACGCTGACGGACTGTCGGGAGGCTGCCCGTGACCTTGAACAACGCCACCACACCACCGTCAGCCGAGCGCGACGGTGCCGGATCCGATGAGCTGCGGGTGCTCGTCGTCTGCACGGCTAACCAATGCCGGTCCCCGATGGCCGAATTCCTGCTGCGCCACCGCGTCCAACAGCTCGGCCTGGACTGGACAGTCTCGTCAGCCGGCACGTTGGCTCTGCCCGGTCACCAGATGCACCCCAACACTGCGCGACTCCTCCGCGCCCGGGGCATGGTTGATCCTGACTGGCGAACTCGCCGCGTCGACACACACAGCCTCAGTGGGTCAGACCTGGTGCTGACCGCAACACGCGAGCATCGCGCTGCCGTCGTCGACACCGAACCAGGCTTGCGCGACAACGTATACACGATCCTGCAGTTCGCCGACCGCGTCAACGCAGTGCGTCAGGCCGGGATCTGGGATCCGCTGCGCGACACGTCCGACAAGTTGCTGACAGCGCTGAGGCGATCTGAAATCCCCGGAAACGGACAGGACCTGAGCGACCCGGTCGGGCGACGTTATCGACCGTTCAAGGCGTGTGCCCGAGTGCTCGATCACGCCAACGACATGATCTTCGGCCAATCGACGCAGCCAACGGAGTAGGCAAACGGCTGCTGCTCGTCAGGACGACCGGATGGGCTGCTCACGAGGTGTGGCCGCGGACGTGCGCATCGACCGCTGCGGATCGACAGCACGGGCCGGGCTCGGCGCAGGTTCGTCGTCCACTGGGTGTTCGGCTCTCGCCGGATTGTTCGGTGGTTCCGACGCGACCCGACCGTCCGCCGGCACGGGTGCCGCGGCCGGCGCCGTCTCACTGACTGCTCCATAGTAGTCGTAGGCAGCGCCGCGCTTCTTGGTCGGCACCCGGTTGATCACCGCCCCGACGATCCGGGCATCGACCGCACGCAACGCATCGGTGGATCCGGCGAACTCCTGCCGCTTGGTCTTGCCGTATCGGGCAATCACGAGAGCACCGTCGGCCTTCGCCGCGATGATCGCTGCGTCCGTCACCGGCAGCAACGGCGGGGTGTCGATCACGATCACGTCGTAGCCGGATCGGAAGTCGTCCAGCATCGCCGCCATTCGTTGGCTGCCGAGGATCTCCGACGGATTGGGAGGTACGGCGCCCGCCGGGAGGACCGACAGCCGGTGCCGATCTCCCCAGCCCTGGATCACGTCGTCGATGTCGACCTGCCCGACCAGGGCGTTGGTCAGCCCACGCGAGCCCTCCAGTCCGAAGTAGTCAGCGATCGACGGGCGGCGCAGGTCGGCGTCCATCAAGAGGACACGGTGCCCCGCTTCGGCGAACGCCATCGCCAGGTTCGCCGAAACGCCGGACTTGCCCTCCCCCGACATGGACGACGTCACCGCGACAATCTTCATCGGGTTGTCGACATCGGCGAACTGGATGGCTGTCCGCAACTGTCGGAACGCCTCGGCTCGAGCCGAGCCTTCGTCCCAATCCGCGATCAAGGGCGAGTGGCCGCTCTTGTCCGCGCCCTTGTCGAAGGGAATCCTCGCCAGTGAAGGCAGTTCCTTGATGTCGGACTCACCCCAGATGCGGGTGTCCAGACGGTCCCGGGTCACGGCCGCGAGCACCCCGATGATCAGCCCGCCGAGCAGCCCGGCGCCAAGATCAACTTTCTTGCGCGGCGAGCTCGGGTACAGCGGTGCGGCCGCCCGGCCGGCGATCGCATAGTCGACCGTAGCCCTACCGGACTCGGACTTCGGCGACAGCCGACTGACCGTGCTTCCCAGCTCATCGGAGACGGCATTGGCGATCGCCGCCGCCCGATCGGCGCTCGGATCGGTCGCCGAGATGGTGATCAGGACGGTGTTGTTCGACGCCACCGCGGTGACAGCGCCGGCCAGCTGGTCCGCGGTCTGATCGAGATCGAGATGCTCGATGACGGGATCGAGCACGATCGGTTCGGTCGCCAGCTGGGCGTAGGAGGTCAACTGTTGCTGGGCATAGTTGCCGCCTTGGGCCAGGTCATTGGCCGAGCTCGCCGCCGGAACAGAGAAGTACACCGTCGCGCTGGCTTCGAACTGCGGTGTCGTGAGGACGATCGCAGCTGCGCCGGCGCCGCCGCCCACGACGATGCCGAGGAGCACGTACAGCCAACGCCGCCGCACGCTCCGCAAGAAATCGATAACCGTCACTGTTCCCCCAACAATCCGCGTCCGGATGAATCACCCGAGCGCGACACGATCGCAGTCAGGCTACCTGACCGTGGGTCGGGCGAGGCCCGTTCCGACAGCTTCGCCGAAGCATTCGCCAGGTCGCCCGCCGTATCCTCGAGTCCTCGTCGAGCGAGTGTCTCCGACACCTGACCGCAGACCGCCAGGCCCACTACGAACCAGAAGAAGTCCGCGTACTGAGTGATCAGCGCAACAGTCGCCAGAGCCGGGATCTGCGCGACGACCGCAATCGTCGCTGCAGTCCCCCGCCGACTGATCACAATCAGTACGGCCGCGAGCAGCCCCAGCAGTCCGAGGATCAGGGCGAACCACCCGTACTGCAGGCCGGTCAGAATCAGCTGACTGTCGATCGAGCGGAAGGTGCCGAAGAAGAACTTGCCGTCAGGACTCTTGCGAGCCAGCGGTGACATCCCGAGAACGGAGATGCCCGGCACCAGATCGAGAAGCGATCCGCGGTAGCCGGCGCTCGCCGTTGCTTCATCCCCTGCGCTGCGCAGCGTTCGCAGGACGAACGGCAGAGCAGCTGCAGCCAGTACCCCGAACATGAGAATCAGACCGGCCCGGATCCTCGGCGCCAGCTCACGGAGCAGGAACAACACCAACACAACGCCGATCACGGCTCCGGCGATGGAGACCCGACTGACGGTCAGGACGACGCCGATCCCCATCACGACGGCCATCGCGCACCGCAGCCACGGCCGAAACCGTGACCCCAACGCCATCGGGATCGCCATCGCGGTCGCGCTGCCCGCCGCGATCGAGTGCCCGAATGCTCCTTCGGACCGAGTCACCGCACCACGGGTCTGGAGATCACCCCAGACGGAAAACAGGTCCGGATTACGATCCGGGAAGGCCAGGAACGGATTCCATCCCGTCACCATCTCCATGATCAATCCGACTGCCACGACGGTGAAGACAACAGCAACCGCTCCGTACAGCCATCGCACTCCGACCAGGCCTGCGACCAATCGGCCGATCAGGTAGGGAAACAGCCAGCTGGTGATCACGACGAAAGCGGTCGACAGCGTCGCACCGCCGGTGACGATCGGCGCCAGGCAGCTGAGCATGAACGCTGCCATCAGATAGTCCGGCAGTCCCAGCCTCAGCTCGCCGAGCCGATGTTTGACAAAAACCAGCAGAACCATCGCGACCACGGTCGCGGGCATGAAATAGAACTTCAGCGTGACCCCGGTCCAGACCGGTATCAGTGCGACGACGAGCAGCCAGACGGCGACGCCGACCCGCGGCCGGTGTCGGAACACCAGACCGAGCGCCAGCGCTCCGGCCGCTCCGAGCAACGCGACGACCAGCGTTGAGGCACTAATCGACATCGCCGTACAGCGGTGTCGACCGACGGCCGACACCGAGTTCGTAGTTCATCGTGCGGCGACCGCCTTCCGAGCCAGCGAAAGCACGCTGGCGACATCCCGTCGAATCGGACCGACCAAGCATCCCACGAGGTAGACCACTGCAATGCTCGCTGCCGCGATCAGGATCTGCAGCACACTCGGCAGGCCGGACACGCCGAGGTCGATCACCAGCCGTCCGACGACGGCAGCCGGCACCGCGCAGGCCAGGATGCGGCCGGCCCCGGCCCAGAGCTGATTGCGGGGATAGGGTGTGATGCGAGCCAGCCACCACAGCGATATCGGCCAGCCGATGCCCGGTGCGACGGCATATCCGATAGCCACTCCGATGATTCCGAAGTTGCTCCCGATCAGCACACAGGCGATCTTGATTGCCAGGCTGATCAGCGTGTAGCGCAGCAGTTGTGGCGTCAATCCGCGCGCCTGGTAGACCCAGCTGCCGACGTAGGCAAGCGTCTCGAACGCACCGGCGACCGCCAGCGCAGCAATGATTGGGGCGACCGTTGACCACCCTGGCCCGAGGAACAGCGCGACGGCGGGTTGGGCGGCCGCGAAGGCCAGGGCGAGGATCGGCACCAGGGTGTAGCCGAGCACCAGTTGGCCACGGACCACGTAGCCGTTGGAGCGCTGGATGTCATCCTGCACCCGCGCGAGCACCGGCACCGCAACATTGTTGGTCGGTCCGCGCATCTGATTCAGCGGTCGCATCAGGAGTTGGAAGCCACGGTTGTACAACCCGAGGGAGGCGGCGTTGAACCGCAGACTGATCACCAGGGTGTCGACATTGGAGTTCAGATACCCGATCAGTTGACTGCCGGCAAGATTCCATCCGTAGTTGATCATCGGTCGCACGGCGGCCAGCGGTGCCGGTTGGCGCGGCAGCCAGCGGTTCAGCAGGACCAAGATCAACAGACCGATCGCGGCCTGCAGGAGCTGTTGCAGTACCAGAGCCCAATAGCCGGCACCGAGAGCTGCCGCAACGAACGCTGCCGCGATGCCGACGAACTGAGCGGCGAGGTCGCTGAAGGTGGTTTCCTTGAAACGCAACCGCCGGACCAGACTCGCCCGGTATTGCGCCATCATGCCGTTGATCAAGAAGGTGAACGACAGGGCGCGAGCTATCCCGATCAACTGGTCATAGCCGAAGATCATCGCGATCACCGGCGCACCGAAGAAGACGACCACCGTCAGGACGGCTCCGATGGCCGTGTTCAGCCAGAACAACGTTGCTCGTTGATGACGGCTCAGGGACGGTGCTTGGATCGCCGCGGTGGAGAGACCGAAGTCGCGGAAGATCTCTCCTACCCCGACAACGGCGATCACGATGGCGATCAGGCCGTAGTCGGAAGGACTCAGCAACCGGGCCAGCACCGACACCGACACGATCTGCAGGACGATCCGCAGACCCTGGCCGACGTAGACCACCGATGCCCCGCGTGCGGCGGTCCGGCCGAGCGACCCGTCGTTGCCTGCCGGTCGGTCAGCCTCGTGGTCGGCGTGTGGCGGGATGTCCTGTTGAGCCGTCACGCGACAACTCGCTCCAACAATCTCGGCACCGGCTCCAGCAATTCCTGGGCACGGTCTCGGACCGCTCCGGCACGATCGGGCGCCTTCGGGTCGTCCATCGTCTCCAGGACGCGATCGATCGCGGAATCACTCTGCCGCTTCAGATCGATGCTGTCCGGCCCATCGATCGCCTCCAGCAACGGCGCGAACTTCCGCGAGTAGGCCAGCGGGATCGCGGGCACGCCCAGCGAGAGCGCATTCAGGCAGGCATGCATCCGGGACCCGATCACCAGTTCGGCCGTGGCGATCTTGGCCCGCACGTCATCCAGTGACGTGGGCACCAGGATCTCCGGACGGTCGTCACCTGCCTCTGCGACCTGGTCGGCAAACTCGCGGCAGGCTGGTTCGTCATTGTCCGGGTCCGGCGAATCAATGACGTGGGCAAGCAGCGTGACGTGCCGACCGCTTCGCTGAACCTGCTGGAACAGCTGGGACAGGAACCTGCGGTAGCCAAGATGATCGACGTGCGGATTGGGTTGCCAGAGCAGCCCAGACACGTTGAGCAGGATGTCGTGGGTCTTCAGCGCGACGAGTTGATCAAGGGCGAACACAACATCGGTGGTCAGGAGTTCGACCGGGCGGCGGAGTTCGGCCGCGACCTCGGCACTGCGCCGATCCCGTGCCATCACTGCGGTCGCCGTGCCGAGAGCCCGCCGGCCGAGGAGTCGGCCACGGCGAGTGCCGAACGGTCCGATCGTCTGTGGGCTGTAGACGATCGGAACGCGTGCTCGCCCGACGATCTCGGACATCAGGTTCATCGTCCAGAGCCGTTGCAGACCGTAGATATCGGCAAAGCTGTCCCCTGCTCGGGTGTCCAGGACAAGATCGAACTGCCTCACCCAGTCGGTCAATCCGTCGGTGTCTCGGATCAGTCTGCGCAGCTGGGAGCGGTGCGACCCGATCCGCACCGGAGCATCACCAGGCCCGTAGCCCTGGCGGCTGACCTCGACTGCCGGATCGATGCGGCGCAGGATCGCCTCGGTCCCAGCGCCCAACGCACGCACTCCGAGATTGGCGGAGCGCTCTTCGCCCCAGAGGATCAGAGCTTTCATCCGACATTGCCCGAGAATTGCAGCACCGTACGACCGGAGCCGTACTGCAGGTGAACCGTGACCGGCTTACGCAACGACTCAGCCAGCGTGAAGACGTAGGTCCCCCGGCTCGAGCCGTCGACGTCGAGAGTGCCGGCCAGCGGAGCCGACTTGCCCCCGGTGGTGACGATGCCGGGCGTACCGTCGGAGCCGCTGAGTGTCACGCTCACCGTGCCGAGATCGATCGGCGCCGCACTGCCGTTGGTGATCTTGACCGTGGTGGCGACAGCAGCGCCACCCACCTCTCCGGGGCCGACCGGGGCCGCCTTCGCAGCCGTGACCTTGGTGACGGCGACCGTGACGCCGTCGTCGAAGCGCGCGGTTTGATGCAACGGCTTCTTCGACTCGTAGCTCACCTTGTGGGTGTCCTCGGACCGCTGCTTGATATTTCCCTTCGGACGCACCGGTTTCGCCGGCTTCGTCGCTGTCGGGTCGGCCTTCGCCGATGCCGTGCTGCTCGCCGACGGCTTCGACTCCTTCGACGGCTTGGCCTTGTCGGCCTTGTCCGATGGGGTGCTCTTGTCCGAAGGATGTGTCGATGCCGTCGGCTTGACCGACGGTGCCGCAGACCCCGGCCCCGCCGGAACCGCGACCTGCGTAGAGGCACAGGACTGGACTCCCAACCCGATGACCAGTGCCGCCAACACGCCGGCCCCTGCCCGACCCCACCTCCGCACTGCCGAAGACGACCGGCCCCCCGCCGAGCGATCCGCACGATTCGTCATCGTTTCCCCTTCAAACCCAGCTTCGGGCCGGAGGCCCGGATCACCGGAATCTCTTCCTGGATTGGCGTTCTCAATCATGATCATCTACCTGCTCACGCACCGGCCGCGGCCGACAGCACGCGGAGATTGTCCACCGCAACGGTGACCGGGAAGGTTGTGGTCGTTCCGGACGCATAGCTCCGGATCGCGACCCCGCCGGCTCCCTGGACACTCGCGGTCGCGTCGTTGGCCGTGACCAGCCAGGTCGACGGCTCGGCAGCCGTGCTGGCCCAGACCTTGCCGGACAGCGATGTCGTCGTACCGTCGCCGACGGCTTGGAGACGGATCCGCAGCGCGTCCGTCGCCGTCACGTTCGGCACAGTGGCGGTGGCCAAGATCGTTTCGGTGCCGTTGGCCAGCCTCGACAGTTGGGCGATCACCGATCCGGACGCGGCGAACTGGAGCTTCAACATCTCCTCGGCCGATGCTGTCTTGCGGGCCGAGAAGTAGACATAGGCACCGTTGCCGTTCGGTGTCCGGTCCAGCTTGACGTCCGAGGTGAGCACCAGGTCACGGGACGACACGGCAGCGAGTTGGGCGACATTGGACTGTCGGGCCTGGCTGATCGTGATCTTGCCGACCCCGTCGGCGACGGCGTATTGCGACGCCGTCCCGGAGACGGTCCAGGCCCCACCTGTCGTCGCGCTGCCCCATCCCGACGAGGTCGTCCGGGAGAAGTCATCGGAGGCAAGAGCGTCGTCGGCCGCGGCCACCGTCACCGTGTGGGTCGTGGAGGCGGTGGCGCCCCCGTTGTCAGTGACGGTGAGCTTGACGACGTAGTCACCGGCGGCGGTATACCGGTGCGACCCGGTTGCGCCCGCCCCGTCGGGGGTGCCGTCGCCCCAGTCCCACGAATAGCCGGTGATCGTGCCGTCGGGGTCGGCCGACGTCGTCCCGTCGACCGACACCACGAGATGATCGATCGCTGTGGTGAAGGCCGCGGTCGGGTCCTGGTTCGCCTCGCCGGTCGACGGCGACGTGACGCGCAGGTTGTCGAACGAGGCCGTGACCGGCAGATTCGTCGTCGTCCCCGACAGATAGGTTCGTACGCCGACACTGCCGGCCAGCTGTGCACTAGCGCTGTTGTCGGTGACCGTTCGCAGCCAGCTGGACGGCTCGGTCCCGGAAGCCTTCCACACCTTTGCCGACAGCGTCGCTGGTGCGGTGCCGTCGACCTGGAACCGGACGCGCAGCGTGTCGGATGCGGCGACGCCGGGAACGGTTGCCGAGGTCAAGATCGTTTCCGCACCGGCGCTGAGCCGGGACAGCGACATCACGACCGAGCCGGAGGCGGTGAACTGCAGCTTGAGCAACTCTTCACCGGAAGCGGTCTTTCGGGCTGTGAGGTAGGCGTACCCGCCGCCGCCGTTGGGTGTCTTGTCCATCGACACGTCGGCCAGCATCGCCACGTCCCGGGTCGAGACTCCGGACAACTGCGCCACATTGGACTGGCGGATCTGGGTCATGGAGATGTTGCCGGTCCCACCGGACACCGCGTAGGCGCCGGTGCTGCCGGTCAGTGACCAGGCGCCACCGGTATCGGCCGATCCCCAACCACCGGTCTGGTTCCGGGAGAACTGATCGGCCGCGATGACTCCGGCTTGCGGTTGTTGCACGGTGATCGTCTTGGTGACGGCGTCGGTGGCTCCGTCGTTGTCGGTGACGGTCAGTTTGACCGTGTAGTCACCGGCGGAGGCGTAGGTGTGGGTTGCGGTCTTGCCCGACCCGTCGGCACTGGCATCACCCCAGTCCCAGGCATAGCTCGCGACCGTACCGTCCGGATCAGCCGACCCCGCGGCGTCCACGGAAACGGCCAGACCGTCGGTCGACGCTGTGAAGGCAGCGGTCGGCTTCTGGTTGGCCGCCACCGTGACCGAGTGACTCACCGTGTCGGTGGCTCCGTCGTTGTCGGTGACGGTCAGTTTGACCGTGTAGTCACCGGCCGAGCCGTAGGTGTGGGTTGCGGTCTTGCCCGACCCGTCGGCACTGCCGTCGCCCCAGTCCCAGGCATAGCTCGCCACCGTCCCGTCGGAGTCGGAGGAGTCGGCTGCGTCCACGGTCAGCTTCAGTTCGTCGGTGTTGCTGGTGAACGCCGCGGTCGGCGACTGATTCGGTTGACCGCCGGTGCCGAGCGTGTAGAGCGCCCGGGCATCGTCGGCGCTGAGCACACTGTCGAAGACCGCGAACTCATCGATCGATCCGGCAAAGTTGGAGCTGGATGGTCCCGACGGCCAGCCGCCGAGGTTGTCGCCACCGATCCGCCAGTATCCGGTGTAAGCCTGGGCTGAAGTGACATCGGTCCGGGCCGCGATCTGCTCGCCGTCGATGATCAATCGCATGCCGCCCGATCCCAACGAGGCAACGGCCTGGTGCCAATCGCCATCGTTGTAGGTGTCGGTCGACTGCACCGTCTGGGTCGAGCCTGGATAGACACCGAAGATCACGTGACCGGCGTTGTCCATGTAGACGTGACGGTCGTAGTTGCTGGATGAGCCGTCGTTGGAGTTGCCGAAGCCGAAGATCTTTCCGCCTCGGCCGGTTGTGGTCTTGAACCACGCTGTTGCGGTGAAGGTGTCACGCGCCGAGCCTGCTGAGGTTGCGGCGACGTAGCCGGAGGAAGATCCGTTGAAGCTTGCCGCGGTGTCGGGATCGTCGGTGATGGCGCCCGGCTGTCCGAAGGACACCCCGGATCGGACGATGCCGTCGTTGGAGCCGGACAGGTCCTGCGCGCTGCTGCCGGAGTCCTCCCCGAGCCGCCAGTAGAGACTGGCGTCATCGTCCAGCACCTTGGCACCGTAGGGGCTGATCGAGCCCGCCACGACGGACGCGGTGACCGAACTGCTGGTCACTGTGTTGCCGTCAGGATCGGACACAATCACCTTGTAACTATGGCTTCCCGGTGTTGCCGAGGAGTCGGTGAGGCCGACCGTCGGTCGATCCCAGAAGGTCGAGGACACCGACTTCTGAGCCACCGGATGGGCGGTGTCGTTGTCTCTGATCAGCTTGTAGGTGAGCTTCATGTTGTCGCGGTCCCAGTTGGCACCGAAGGTGACCCGCGCGATGCCCGGGGCCGCGGTGTTGACCGAGATAGGCCAGTTGGACCCGGTCAGTCGAGGGCCCTGCTTCGGTGTCGTCACGGTCCGCTTGGCGAAGCGGACCAGACCGTACTGAGCACTGCCGTTGACCCCGGGGAACTCGCCGCCGAGCGACAGGTAGTTCCCGTTGCCGGTGACCGACCAGGCTGCCTGGCCGACGCCGGTGAACTTGCCGGTGTAGAAGTCCGGGAACCAGTTGATCATGGACGGGCCGGGCGTGCCGTACCAGTCCTTGTAGGTGCCGCCGGCATAGGGATCGTGAGAGAGGGTCCCGGTCGGCTCGGCGGTGAAGGCGATCGCGTGCCGCATGTTGACACCCCAGTCCGGCTCGGACTGGGGGAAGCCGCCGACCGTTCCGCAGTAGTGGGCGTGGCTCAGGGTGTAGACGGTCGCACTGTCGGAAAAGACCCCGTAGGTGTCGCCGTGGCACGCCTCGACCCAGTTGATCTCGCCGCTGTCCGGCTTGGCAGAGAACGCGCCCTCGAGGTTGCCGGTGTTGACATCGGCGAAGCCCCAGCCGGTCCCGAAGACTGAGGTCCCGTCGGTGCTCAACGAGTAGATCCCGGCCTTGCCCGCGTTGGGTCCGGTCGAACTCCCGTTCTTGATCGTGTCGGGCGCCGCCCACGGAAGAGTCGTTCCTGTACTGGAATCCAGTGCGGCCAGGCCCCGTTGGTCGGTTCCGTTGACCTTTCCGAACCGGCCGCCGACGATGATTTTTGATCCGCCCGGCGCCAGCACCATCGCGTCGACCTGGAGGTCCGTGCTGGGTGTCCAGTTCAGCAGCGCACCCGAGGAACTGTAGGCAGCCAGATTGGCCCGGGCGGATCCGTTCGCCGCGGTGAACAAGCCACCGAGGTAGACAGTCGAGTTGGTCGCGACGATCGACGAGACGAAGGAGCCACCGACAGCCGCGGTGAAGGTCGAGAGCAAGGCGCCGGTCGACGGGTTGAGAGCCGCGACCAAATACTTGTTCACGCCGTTGACCTTGGTGAAGTCACCGCCGATGTAGAGCCGCGATCCGTCCGGCGACTTGGTGATCGTCCTGACCTGTCCGTTGACCTGCGGCGCAAAGCCGGGCACCAGGTCACCGGTGGTGATGTCGTAGGCCAACACGTTGCTGCGCGGTGTCAGGTTCGTGCCCTGAGCCGCCCCTGGTGGGCGGGTGTTGGAGAAGTTGCCGCCGACGTAGACGATATTGCCGATCATCACCTGCGACCAGACGACACCGTTGTCCAGTTGGACGGTCGGCAGTGCGTCGGCGCTGACGATGTCGGAGGAGGAGTCCTTCAACGGCGGCGGGCTCGGCAACGGATCGGCCTCGGCTGCTGGCACGGGTGCGCCGAGCAGCAGGCTCGCTGTGAGCAGCCCCAGTGCCGTCAGCACAGCCAAGAACCGACGTTGAATCGACCGTCCGCCCATCTCAATTCCCCCGAATTGTCCAGTTCGCTGCGCGGATGCAGGGCCGACCCCGACGCGTCCGGCGCTCCTGCGATCCCCGACGAATCGCCTCGAACGAACTGACACCTGGTTGCGACCCCAACGCAACGCCAGGGCAAACGGTAACAGTCGGCGGGGCGGCCGTAGGCACAATCGCGATATTCGTCGAGCACGGTTTCGACGCACAGCCCGTGGCAATGAGTAACGGGCTTTCGTCCTGAAGGTATCCAGAAGCCCTCCGGAGGGGTAACCTTCTGCACGCGAGCGATCTGTCGGTGCCGCATCATGTACGTCTTCGGGGGAAGCACATGTCATCCACGTCTTCAGTTGTCTCCATGCCCACGGTGAGGATGCTCGGGACTCGCGGGATTCCGGCAGCGCACGGCGGATTCGAGACAGCCGCGGAAAATGTTGCGCGACACCTGGTCGACCAGGGCTGGCGAGTGATCGTCTACTGCCAGGAGGACGGTTCCGGACCGGTCCGAGAGGATTCTTGGAACGGGATCGAGCGGGTGATCATTCCGGTCACTGCCTCCGGTCCCGCGGGCACCGCTCGGTTCGACTGGATCGCAGCGCGGCATGCAGCCCGCTTCTCCGATCTGTGCCTGTTGTTCGGCTACAACACCGCGGTCCTCAACGTCCTGCAGCGGCTACGCAAGATCCCGCTGGTGATCAACATGGACGGCATCGAGTGGCAACGGGAGCGGTGGGGACCGGCCAAACGCGCCTTCCTGTACGCCAACGAGCGGATCGCCGGCCTGCTCGGCCACGACCTGATCGCCGATCATCCGGAGATCGAACGCTACCTCCAGGGGCGGGTGCCGCGATCCAAGATAACCATGATCCCGTACGGCGCCGACGCCGTTGGTTCGGCGCCCGAACATCCGGTCCGTGAGCTCGGGCTCACCCCGGGGCAATACCTCACGCTGATCTGCCGCCCTGTCCAGGAAAACTCGATCCTGGAGTTGGTGCGGGGCTTCTCGGCAGCGCCCCGGGGAGTCAAACTCGCCATGCTGGGGAATTACGACGGCGCCACCGACGACTACCACCGACGGGTACGGGAGGCGGCCAGCGACGAAGTCGTCTTCCTCGGCTCGATCTACAAGCCGGAGACGACCCACGCGCTGCGGTTCCATTCGCTGGCCTATCTGCACGGACATACGGTCGGCGGCACCAACCCGTCGCTGGTCGAGGCGATGGGCGCCGGCAACGCGATCATCGCCCACGACAACGCGTACAACCGTTGGGTTGCCGGGGCCGGGGCGCTCTACTTCCGGTCTGCCGAGGACGCCGCCGACCGGATGGACCAGGTGATCACCGATCAGCAGCTCCGCCGTCGGCTTGGCGCGGCCAGCACCCAGCGCCACGCGGACCAGTTCACCTGGGAACGAGTTGCCGGTCAGTACCAGGAGCTGCTGGAGGCCAGACTCGTCAAGGCGATGCCGGGTCTCGTCCGAGATCGCGAGCGAGCGCTCCGATGAGGCGTCGGGCTGCCCGCTGGACCGGCAGCCGCAGGCCGGTCCTGGTGACCAACCCGGGAGCGGAGTTGTACGGCTCGGACCGGATGATGTTGGAGACCGTCACGGCCCTGGTGGGGGCCGGTGATCGCGTGTTGGTCGCGGTCCCCGGGGCCGGTCCGTTGTTGGACCAGGTCGAGCAACGCGGCGGCCGGCCGGTGGTCATGTCGACGGCGATTCTTCGCAAGGATGCCCTGCGACCTGCCGGCATGATCAGGCTGCTGCGGGATGCTGTCGGCGGCCTGCTCCCGGCCATCTCCTTGATCCGTCGTGAGCGGCCTCGGCTGATCATCGTCAACACCATCATCACCCCGATCTGGCTGGTTGCTGCCCGACTGACCCGGACCCCGGTCATCTGCCATGTCCACGAGGGCGAAACCGGTCGTTCACCGCTGCTGCGTCGCGCCCTGGTCCTGCCGCTGCTGCTCGCCGATCGGTTGATCGTCAACAGCCGTTTCAGCCGCGGCGTCCTGCTGGACTCGTTGCCGCGGCTGGCTCGGCGATCCGTCGTGGTCTACAACGCGGTCCAGGGACCACCGGCGGTCACCGCCCCACGTTCCGACATCGAGGGCGCGGTTCGCCTGCTCTACGTCGGCAGGCTGTCACCCCGTAAGGGTCCCGATATCGTCGTCGATGCGGTCGCGGAGCTTGCCGATCGTGGCATCGAAGCCGAGTTGGACATCGTCGGCGCCGTGTTCTCTGGCTACGAATGGTTCGAAGAAGGGCTCCGGTCCCGCGTGGCCGACCGGCAGCTCGGAGATCGCGTCCGGTTCCACGGGTTCTCCGACAACGTCTGGGGTTTCGCGGCGGATGCCGACATCAGCCTCGTACCGTCGACCGCCGACGAACCGTTCGGCAACACGGCCGTCGAAGCGGCGCTGGCTGGTCGCCCGTTGATCGTCAGCGCCACCAGTGGCCTGCTGGAGGCCAGCGACGGATTGCACGCCTGCATCGGAGTCGCGCCCGGGTCGCCGGTGGAGATCGCCGACGCGATCGAGAAGATCCTCGCGAACTGGAGCCAGTTCGCCGACGATGCCGTCCGCGATGCTCAGCGGACGGCTGAACGCTACGCGCCGGCTCGCTACGCGGCTGACGTCCTGCAGTCGGTCGCCGCCGTCGGCCGGCAACCCGCCCCGCGCCGGACGTGATCACCAAGCCCTCGCTGCGGAGAGGATTGTGGTCGACGGCTGCCGTCATCGTCGGTGCGATGATCATCTGCCTGCTGGGACCGTCCACCACCGCCTCGGGGCCTGGGGTGGAGTCCTGCCCAGCGCTGCCATCTCCGGTGTATGCCGAACGTTCCTCCGCGGATGCGACGACGCTCGCGTTGGACGGGTCAACGGCGACCTCGAGCGGGGCCGAACGTCCATGGCAGCTCGGCGCGCTCTTCTCCGCAAGTGCGGCTCCGGGTCGCGGACTGATCGGTGCCCATCTGCTGATCGATCCCACCGGTGGCCGGCTCTACAGCTCCGACGCCCGACAGATCGGTGATGCCGTCCGCCGCGGGTATCGCGACGCCGGAGTCCGGTTCTGGGTGCCGGAATCGACCGCCTGCGGTGTCGGTGTCCGACGCTTCGTGCGAGCGGAAGACAGCCGCTATGCGACCACGTCGACCGCGGCACAGAGCCTTGCGGCCGCCGGTTGGCGGGACCAGGGCATTGCCTTCCGAGCCGAACCGCTGAGCGAGTTCCGCTGGCCGGCGACCGACGGCAAGGGCCCGTTGGATCTTCCGCCGTACCTTTCCACCGACTCCGCGGGTTGGTCGGCCTTCCGCGACGCGACCGACCCGGCCGAACGACGTCTGCTCTACCAGATCGCCGCGACCCCGATCGCGATCTGGCTCGGGGGTGCCGCCGACATCACGTCCCACGTTGCTCAGATCACCGCCGCCGCTGCTGCCCGTAGGCAGGCGCCGCACTTCGTGCTGTACGCCATCCCTCGTCGTGATTGCGACGGGTACGCCGCCGGCGGGCTCGCCGATCCAGATACCTATCGCCGCTGGATCGACGGGATCCGCGCCGGAATCGGCGGCCGGCCGGCCGTTGTGGTCGTGGAGCCGGACGCGATCGGGATGTCGTGCCTCTCTCCGGCGGAGGCGACCGAACGCCTGGCGTTGTTGCGCTACGCGCTGCGCACCCTGAGCGCCGATCCCGACACCTGGGTCTATCTCCATGCCGGCAGCGCGGGCCTCGATCCGGCGGTCATCGTTCCGACGTTGATCTCCGCCGGCATCGAGCATGCCCGCGGGTTTGCGGTCAATGTCGCCGGATTCGACACCACCAGCAACGAGGTCGACTACGGCAAGCGCCTGCTGCGTGGGCTGGCCGCAGCCGGCATCGCGGACAAGCACTTCGTCGTCGACACCTCCCGCAACGGATCGGGGCGTCCGGCCGCCGGCTCCACCGGCGACGTGCCCCGGTGGTGCAACCCTCGTGGACGATCTCTCGGTGAGCGGCCGACCCCTCACACCGGCGACGATCAGGTCGATGCCCTGTTGTGGATCAAACCGCCGGGCGAGTCCGATGGCCCCTGCTACGAGGGTGACCCGACCGGATGGTTCGGGTCCTACGCCATCGGCCTGGCATCACGAGCTCTAGCGCGTGGAACGATTGCGGAGCTCCCGCTCCCCTGAGTCGAATCCACCGTTCGCCCGTAATGATCATCTTTCTGCATGCTCATGATGGCATGATCATTTCGGCATCGACACCGCGCGGACAGTTCCATGATCGAGCGCCCGCTCAGTCAGCCCCACGGCATAGGACTTGAACCAACCGGACGGGTCCCCTGGGTGGCAGGTGCCATCTGATTCACCCGGTCGCTTGATCCAGAGGTAGGCGTCGACGATCGGATCGGCCGTCGTCGATGTCGGACGGGATCCGAGCGCCCGGCCGGGCGGATTGCACCAGGCCGGCGCACCCCCGTTGGAACCGGAGTGGCGACCGAGACCGTTGCGCGAAGTATCGATCACGAAATGCTTCTTCGTACCCAGCGCCTTGTTCACGGCCTTTCCGTAGGCGATCTCGTTGGCGGTGGCGTCGAAGCTGGAGACGTTGACGGCGAAGCCGCGCGCCTCCCCGACACCGGCCTTCTTGATCGCCGCTGCCGCCCACTTCGGGTCCAGATTGTTGCTCCCGGCGTGGATGTAGGCCCAGGTGTTTCCACTGGACAGCGTCTTCATCGCGTAGCGGAGCATCGCGTTGCGATCAGCTTGTCGAGCGGTCGACAGGCAGGACATCCCAATCGCATCTGGCTCGACGATCACCACCGCCTTGCGGTTGCCTATGCCCTTGTTCACCGCATCGACCCACTTCTTGTACTGCGCGACGCTGCTCAGACCCCCGGAGGCGTACTGACCACAATCGCGATAGGGGATCGCGTAGAGGACGAATTGTGGCGTCTGATGTCGTGCTGCCGCCTCGGTCGTGATCTTGTCGACCAACCCGCCGTCACCCGACGTGCCACCGAGCCAGATCGAGGTCGGTGTGCTGGCGATCTGATACAACAATCGCTTGTCCTTGGGGTTCTTCTCGGCCTGATACGCCTTCCAGGCGTGCGTGCCCTTGTACAGGTACGGGGATTGCGCCAGCGGTTCGTTGCTCTGTGCGGAGGTCTTGGCGACGGCGGCCTTCGTGGTGGACGGCTTCACGGGCTGTTTCCTGGCGGGGGCGACCTTCTTGGCCGGGCTCTTCTTGACTGACGCCTTCGTGCTGCTCACGACTGCCGGCTTCTCGGCGGCAAAGAACGCGATGCTCTCATAGCTCCAGCCGGCGCGCGACAGCGCCGCCCGTTCGCCCGCCCCCACGGCATACCGTCTGACATCGTTCTTGACGTAGCGATACACCGGTGTCAAGCAGGATCCGCCGGAGGTAGCCGCGTAGAAGTCGACGCCTGCGTCCCGGTAGCCGAAGCTGGATGTCGCCCGGCCGATCTCCCGGGCAGACTTGGTCCACAGGAAGTCTTTTGTTCGCGGGTTGTACAGGCGATGCACCGGCACCAGATCGGCCCCGGCCTTTCGGCTGACCTGGAACGGATCCCCCTGTGATCTGGAGAATCCGTATTCGCCGGTTGCTCGTTGCTTCTCGCGTTTCCAGGTGGTCAGCAGCGTCGCGCTTGTCTCGGGGTTCAGGACACGATAGGTCGGCGTCGTCATCGACCGGCACTGCCGTTGCGCACTCGGCGCCTTCTCGGCGACCGCCGATGTCGGCGACGCAATCGCTAACCCGATCGCCAGCGACGCGGCTGCCGTGACTGCGAGAGCTGGACGCACCGATCCGGGGGAGATCGTCATAGGTTGAGCTCCTTTGGGGATGGTCACGAGGTGGCTCGGAGACCGAAGGGCTTTTCCTTATTCGGATCTAAGCCCAGCAGCGACGAGATGGCAACCCGTGCTCCAACCTGCTGAAGATCTCCGCTGCAGTCACTTCCGATGGCGCGATGGCCGAACCGCGCTACTCCCACCAGGAGTATCGCGGTCGTCCGCTCTCGGGCTCGGCCGTCTGGACCTGGGGCTGACCAGGTGATTCACCCGCGATCACCGAGAAGCGCCCCACCGTTGACCGTTCCGAGTCGTCGCACACCGATGGCCCCGAATTCAGCTTCAACGACGGCTGAGACTGGTGGAATCCTGCGCTCGTCCGGCGACGAAATTAGCAGTCGGATCGTGGGATTACGGTCCCAGTTGTCCGGGCCGGCGCTCCGGCCGAACTCCGTGCCACGGATCACCCGAAACCCCGGCGAAATCGATACCGGTCGTCTAGGCTCTTCGCGAGATGAAGTCGATCATGATCAATAACCCATGACCGCACCAGAACGTCTGGTGATCGGGGTGCTCACCTATCGCCGACCGGACGACCTGACCGCACTGCTGCCGATGCTCCTGACGCAAGCTCGCAGCGTCCACGCGGACCAATTCGAGGTCGAGATCCTCGTCGTCGACAATGATCCCGCCGGGAGCGCTCTCCCCGTCGTCGAAGCCATCCGTTCGGAACATCCCGACGAGATTCCGCTCAGATACGAGCAGGAATCCACCCCCGGCATCTCCGCAGCGCGGAACCGCGCTCTCGCAGCCAGCATCGGTTTCGACCTGCTGGTATTCATCGACGATGACGAGCGACCTACCGATCGATGGCTGCAGTTGCTGGTGGCGTGTCGGCAGGAATACGGCAGCGACGTCGTCCAGGGCCCGGTCGTCTCCGAATTCGAAACCGATCCGGATGAGTGGATCACGGCTGGCGGCTTCTTCCGACGGCGACGGATGCCGACCGGCACGGCTCTCGATGTGGCGGTGACCAACAATCTGCTGCTCGATCTTCGGGTGGTCCGTTCGCTCGGGCTGGAGTTCGATCCGGATCTCGGGACCACCGGCGGCGAGGACACCCTCTTCACCCGGACACTGCATCGGGCGGGTGTCCCGATGGTCTGGTGCGACGAGGCGATCGTGCTCGATGTCGTTCCGACAAGTCGATCCACGCGCCGGTGGGTCCGGCAACGTGCGATCAGCACTGGCAACAGCGCTGCGCTCGTGACGTTGAAACTCGCCGCCGGAGCTCCCGACCGCGTTGTGGCTCGTGCGACGCTGGCAGGGCGGGGCCTCAGCCGCCTTGCTGCCGGCGGGGCGCGGGCCGTTGCCGGAAAGATCGTTCGGTCCGTTGAGCATGAAGCTCGGGGCACCCGTACGTTGCTCCGGGGCTTCGGAATGTCACTCGGCGCCTGCGGCTTTGCCTATCACGAGTACGGACGATCGGGTGCCGGACGCATCGACCGGATCCCACGCCGATCATGAACAGACGGAATTGCGATGGATCGCACGTAAGCCTTCGGTTGGCGATAGCGTTCTCCGAGTGACATCTCGCTCTTCCACGGTCGGGTCGGCTCTGCGACGCGGAATCGTAGCTGCCGGCCGATCGGGCATTCGGGGCTTCGGGATGGCGACGTCCACCTTGCGACCTGATCCGGATTTCCTGCTGATCGGAGCAAAGCGGGGCGGCTCGACCTCCTTCTACTACGACCTGATCACCCACCCGCAAGTGGCGCCACTCTTTCCGCGGCCGGATCATCTGCCCAAGGCTGCCGCAACCAAGGGGATCCACTACTTCGACAGCAACTACTTCCGCGGCCGACGTTGGTACGCCTCCCACCTGCCCTCGGCTCGAGCTCGTCGGGCTCAACAGTCGAGCTCCGGCGGGCCGGTGATCACCGGCGAGGGCTCGCCCTACTATTTGACTCACCCGGAAGCCCCCGGACGGGTCGCCCGTGATCTCCCGAAGGTCAAGATCCTTGCTGTGCTTCGTGATCCGGTCATGCGTGCCCATAGCCATTGGAAGGAACGCGTCCGCGAGGGACGGGAGTCGTTGTCGTTCAGCGAGGCGCTGGCCGCGGAGCAGGATCGAGTCGGAACCGACGCCAGCAAGCTAGCCGATCCGCGTTTCTACAGCTACGCCCACGAGCATCAGACCTACCTGGGACAGAGCCGCTACGGCGCTGCGTTGGAACGGTGGTGTCAGCATGTTCCCAGGGCTTCGATCTGTCTGGTCAGGAGCGAGGACTACTACGCCGATCCGATCGCCGAGCTCGATCGCGTGGCGAAGTTCTTGGAGATCAGCCCCGGCCTGTTCTCCACCGGAGAGGCTCGCAATGCCGCACCGGGAGCCGACCTGCCCGAGTCCGACCGGAGCCAGGTACGGGAGCTCCTCAGACCGGACGCCGAAGTCCTGCGCCGGCTGACCGGCATCAGCTGGGACTGGGTATGAGCGACACAACAGCAGGCGTGTGGTTCCCTCCCGGAGCGTCGGTTGTCCAGCTACCTCGGAACTCCCGGGCAGCGGCTGTCCGAGGCATCACGATGTACGCCGCTTCCGGACGAGCGATTCTGACCGCGCAATGGCTGGCGTGGGCGTGGATCCGTCTGTTCGGCCCGAGATTCTTCCCGGGGCGTAGCGGCCGGCTCGATCTCCCCGAGCTGCGGGAGATCAGCGGCGCGCTCGGGTTCGGTCGACATGATCTGAATGCGGTCGCGACCTATCGCCGGCGTGACGTGCGCGGCGGGCAAACCTTCCTGGCAACGGGATCCGCGGGCTCTTTCATGATCAAGATCCGACAGGGCGGCCGGTCACTCGAACTGGAGCAACGCCTGCTGGCTGCTGCCCAGGAGGCCGACATCTCCGCCTTCAGGACCCCGCGACCGATCGGTGTCGGGCGACTGGGCGACGGCAGGAGCTGGTCAGCTCAGGAGATGGTCTTCACTGCCCCGCACCGACCATGCTTGCGACTCCCCGACGGATTCGAACAAGACCTGATCAAGGTCCTGAGCCGGGTGGACGGCCTTGCGGCGACCCGGGACCGGACGCCGGCACATGGCGACCTGAGCCCCTGGAACCTCCGCCATGATCATCGCGGACAACTGTGGCTCTTCGATTGGGAGGACGCGGAATTGGCGCCGCACGGCGCCGACCGGGCCTACTTCGAAGCGGCCGTCGGGGTCATCCGACCCCGACGCGAGATCCGCGGTGTCGAGCGCAGTGGAGCTGCCTACTGGGCCGAGCGGATCACCGAGCGGCTGGAGACCGGGCATCCGCAGGGGCCGAACACGATCATGTTGCAGCGGCTCAATCGCTGTCTGTGAACCAAGGAATCGGGGATTTCATGAGTCGATCGAGCCGGCTGCTGAGCGTGATCGCGAGCCGGGCCAAGGGCAGTTCCTATGCACTCGACGATCGGATCGAGCTGCCTGATCTGGCTCGGATCTCCGCCGAGCGTGGACTGATGCGGGCACGAGCGATGGCCGCCTTCGGCGAACGCGGGCGCACTGCTTTCGTCGGTTCCCGGGCAACGATCAGGTCCCGACGCAACATTCACCTCGGGCGTTCGGTGACCTTCGGGCCCGGCAGCTTGGTCGATGCCCTGTCGACCGATGGAGTGTGGCTCGGGGACAACGTGTCGATCGGCCGCAACACCCGGATCGAATGCACCGGCAGCCTCAAGTCGCTGGGACACGGGATCCGGGTTGCCGACAATGTCGGCCTCGGTACGGACTGTTTCTACGGCTGTGCGGGCGGCATCACCATCGGCCGAGACACGATCATCGGGAACTTCGTTTCTTTTCATTCCGAGAACCACAACACCCAACGCCTCGACACTCCCATCCGTGAGCAGGGCGTCTCCCATCAGGGCATCACCATCGGTCGCGACTGCTGGATCGGCGCCAAAGCGACGATCCTCGACGGCGTCGAACTCGGCGACGGTTGCGTTGTCGCGGCCGGATCCGTACTCACCGCGGGACACTATCCGTCATTCGGGATCTACGGTGGCGTCCCGGCCAAGCTGCTGAAGCAGCGCCGGCCAGAGGGCGGTCAGGGCGACTGATCAACGTACTCATATCGTTGATCGCCTGGTAGTCACCGCTACAGCGAACGAAGTGCTTCCTCGATCGGCGCACGAGGCGAAGCCGCCACCTCGAACTGCTCAGGAAGGTGTCCGAGCGCCACCAGCATGATGATCACTTCTTCATCGGGCAGCTCGAACGTCGGTAGCCCAGCGGATCGATTGAATCGGTTGTAGGCCGCGAGAGCGGCAATCGCCGCGTACGTGACGCGGTCGTCTCCGTAGCGCGATCGATAGATGTCAAGCAGATCGAGCAGATCAGTACCGTCGCGGCCCCGAACGCCGTTCTCGGACTTGGCAGCACCAGGCCCTTCTCGATGTTGTGGTAGACCGCCGTGATCCGAGCGGCAAAATTTGCCGGCTAGACCGTCGCACCGCGCGACAACCAATACCAAACGTAGCGGGCTCGGTCGTACTCGTAGGATCGTCGGATGAGCCCGCATTTCTGAATCCTGGCCCGGCCGACGAGCAGTTGCCGGACGACGTCGCGCACCGGCGTCGGCGCCAGGCGCTTGGTGCGTTCCCGTGCAGCGCGAATCCGTGCCCGGTCCTGGCCCATGCAGGATCAAGCACGGCGCTATCAGGCCCAACCATCTGTCGCCCGTTACCTTTCTGGTGGCCCTTGAGGCAAGGGCTTCGGTCGCCGGGCTTGGTATGACTTACTGCCCCTGTTGTCAATGATCCGGGGGGTGTTGTCGCCGGGCCGGGTGGCATCGGGTGACCGCTGATAGGGACACGGCCCAGTGAGGTCTCGTCGTAACGTGGCTGCCGGGACTTGATGCCTGATCGGTGACCGACTCGACCGCAGAGGAGAGTCAGCGTTGGATGCAGACGAGCCGATCACGATCTGGTGCGGACTTGACGTCGGCAAGAGTGCCCATCACGCATGCGCGCTGGACAGGCAGGGCCACCGCGTCTTCGATGCCGAACTGCCGCAGGACCAGGAACGCCTGGAACGACTGTTCACCGAGCTAGCTGCTCGAGGACGAGTCCTCGTCGTGGTCGATCAACCCAACACGATCGGCGCGCTGCCGGTCGCGGTCGCTCGGGCGATGGACATCGAGGTCGCCTACCTGCCAGGGCTGGCGATGCGGCGGATCGCCGACTTGCACCCCGGCAGCGCCAAGACCGATGCCCGCGATGCCTATGTGATCGCCGATTCTGCCCGCACCATGCCGCACACCCTGCGCCGGGTCGACGTGGGCGAGGATGTGTTGGCTGAGTTGAAGGTGCTGATCGGATTCGACGACGACCTCGCTGCCGAAGCGACACGGTTGAGTAATCGGATCCGTGGCCTGTTGACACAGATCTTTCCTGCCCTGGAAAGGATCCTGGGCCCCCGCCTGCATACCAAGGCTGTGCTCGCGTTGATCATGAAATACGGCGGACCGCGGGGCATGGCAGCGGCCGGCCGAGCAAGGATGATTACGACCGCTACCGCAGCCAACCGCCGGGGCGCGGCAGAACTCGTCGACCAGATCGTCTCCGCACTGGCCGAGCAGACCGTCACCGTCCCCGGCGCAGCAGCAGCCGAACGCGTCCTGCCCAGGCTCGCCAAGAGTCTGACCGAGGCCCTGGATCAGCGGGCTCACCTGGCAGCCGAGGTTGAACAGGTGCTCGATGCTCACCCTCTTGCCGAGGTCCTGACCTCGATGCCCGGCGTTGGGGTCAGGACCGCAGCAAGAATCCTCGTCGAAGTCGGCGACGCGTCCACCTTCCGCACCAGCGGCCACCTGGCTGCCTACGCCGGCCTCGCCCCGGTCACCCGACGATCCGGCACTTCGATCCGCGGCGAGTTCCCGGCACGTTCGGGCAACCGCCACCTCAAACGAGCGTTCTTCCTCTCCGCGTTCGCAGCACTACGGGCCGACCCGGCCAGCCGGGCCTACTACGACCGCAAACAAGCCGAAGGCAAGAAACACAACGCCGCACTCATCTGCCTGGCGCGACGCCGCTGCGACGTCCTCCACGCCATGATCAGAACCCGAACTGTCTACCGCCCAAAGCTACCCGCAACCAGTTGACATCCGACATAGGGACACCCCCCGACGTGTCAGGTCTTGGCTTCATCTGACAGCCGTGAGTGTGTCGATGAGCGGCATCTCGCGATGCGAATTGCTCGATTCAGGCTAATCGCCTTTCCGTTGCCGGCGTAGATTCGCAGGCGATCTTTCGACAGGATGACGGCGTTCTGGCGCTGTCCCGACGATCACGGCAAGGGCCAGCAACGCCGACACCGCACCGACGACCGGTAGCCACGCCACCCCTGCCACCTTGATCGTCAACCCGCCGACGGCCCCACCCAGCGCGATGCCGACATAGATCGCAGACCCGTTGAGACCGAGCGCGACGGCGGCCAGGTCACCGCTGGCGGAGACCAGCCGATGCTGTTGCGGGACGATGTTGGCACCGGCCAGCAGTCCGAGCACCAGCAGCATGATCAACATCGGCACCAGGCTGTGCCGGGCGGGAGCCAGGACGATCGTCGCCACAGCCGTGCCCGCGGTCGCGACGACCAAGACGCCGAAGGGTCCGCGCCGGTCGATCAGGGTGCCGGCCAGTTGATTGCCGATCACCTGGCCGAGCCCGCGGACGGTCAGCGCGACAACCAGCAGCGCGCCGGTGGCGACCGGTGCGATCAGCACCGGCAGGTAGGACTGGACGGCGAACCCGGGGATCAAGATCAACATCGTGCAGCCGAGCATCGCCAGGATCCGACGGTCGCCCAGCACCCGGAGCCGAGCGCCGAGGGAGGTGACCGGCAACCGGACCGCCGGCAGCAGCGGCACCACCACGGCCGAGACGAGAGATAATCCGGTGATCACCCAGAGCGCGGCTCGCCAGCCCCACCACTGCCCGATCAGCACCCCGAACGGCGTACCGATCACGGTGGAGACCGTGGTGCCCGCAGCGATCGTCGCCAGTGCCCGCCCGCGGCGTTCCGGACCGGCCAGGATGCCGGCGACGGCGTACGCGTTGGACTGGAAGCCGGCGGCGCCGATGGCGGCGACGACCCGGCCGACAGCGACGACCGGGTAGTTCGGGCCGAGCGCCTGGGCGGCCATCCCGATCAGGAAGATGATCATTCCTCCGGCGAGCACCAGCCGCCGGTCCAGCGCGCCGGTGACCGTGGCGATCACCGGCGATCCGACCGCGTAGGCGATGGCGAAGATCGTCATCAGCTGACCGGCCGCCGACACCGACACCTCCAGGTCGGCCGCGATCTGGGGCAGCAAACCGGACAGCACGAAGCCGTCCATCCCGAGGGTGAAGGTCCCGACCGCGAGCAGCCCGAGTTGCCAGCTCGCAACGGCGGCCCCGGAAGCGGAATTGTTAGACGCTTGTCGAATCGTCACAGTGTTGGAGCATACGGTATTGTTAGATGATCATCAAAGGATTTGGAGGAGAGATCCGGGATGTCGCGGATGCTGCCGCAACCGAAGTCCGACTCGATCGAGCTGACCACCGTGCTGGCCGCGCTGGCCGATCCGGTGCGCCTGGAGATGATGCGGGCGCTGCATCGCCAGGCCGAGCCGGTCAACTGCTCGGTGCTGGTCCGCAACACCGGCATCGAAGTGACGCCGCCGACGATGTCACACCACTGGAAGACGCTGCGTGCTGCCGGGCTCACCTCGACCGAGGTGGTCGGTCGCGAGCGGATCATCACCATCCGGGCCGAGGAGCTCGAGCAGCGATTCCCCGGCCTGTTGCGGTCCGTGCTCGATGCCGACACCTGATCGGCCTCTGCCGCCGAGGCCGGAGACCGGCACTCAGGGTTGCTGATCGATCCAGACGTCCGGCTTGAGCATCGACCGGGCGATCAGCTCGGCGTTGCGTTGGTCGCTGCCGTCGGCCCGCTGCTCCGCCTCGACCTGACTGCGGCCATAGCGCAGGTGCCGCTCGATCAGCCGCTGCCGGCGGACCGGCTCGTCCAACTCGACGAACCAGGTCTGGTCCAGAGCGGCATGCACCGCACGCCACGGATCGGCGTCCAGACAGAGATAGTTGCCCTCGGTGACGACCAGCCGAACCTCGGGACCGATCTCGATCCGATGCGCGATCGAGTCCTCGATCGATCGGTCGAACTCCGGTGCGTACACGATCTCGTCGGTGTGCCGGATGCGCTCCAGGAGCCGTAGGTAGCCGATCGCATCGAAGGTCTGCGGCGCGCCCTTCACCTCGACCAGACCATGCCGTTGCAGGACCGCCTGAGAAAGGTGGAACGCGTCCATCCCGACCGCCGCGACCGCGCCGGGCATCTCGTGACCCAGCCGCTCGGCCAGCTCGACGGCCAGCGTCGACTTGCCCGATGCGGGGGCGCCCGCGATGCCGAGGATCCGGCGTCTCCCGCCGGCAGCCCGGACGAGTTGGACCGCTCGGGCGTAGAGCTCGTCGGCCCCGGGACCGGGCCAGCTGATGCGCTGCACGCGGATAACCGTATCGGCAGGGTCGCCCTTCACGGGCGCTCGGTCCTTCGACAAGCTCAGGACCCTTGGCTGGATTGGCGGCCCGTCGACGGGCTCAGGACCCTTGGCTGGGGGTGTTGTCCACGGCGAGTCTTACAACGTTGTACAGCGCGCGGAGATTTGTTAGCCTCAACGCCCATGACGACCGTGCCGAAGCCCGAATACCCGCGCCCCCAACTGCAGCGCGCCCAGTGGCTGAATCTGAATGGACCGTGGCAGTTCGAGATCGACTCCGGGGACAGCGGCATCGACCGCGGCCTGCTCGATCGTGACCTGAATTCCGAGATCATCGTCCCCTTCGCTCCCGAGACCGAGCTGTCCGGGATCGGAAACACCGACTACCTCGAAGCGGTCTGGTATCGCCGGACCGTCAGCATCCCGCAGGACTGGGACGGTCAGCGGGTGCTGCTGCATTTCGGTGCCGTCGACCACGACGCGACCATCTGGGTCAACGGCAACGAGGTCGGCCGGCATCGCGGTGGCTTCAGCTCCTTCACCGTCGAGATCACGGCCCAGGTGACGGCAGGCAGCGATGCCGTTGTCGTCGTCCGTGCTCGCGACCCGCGGGAGGCCGTGCAGGCGCGGGGCAAGCAGTCGCTGAACTTTGCCAACGCCGACTGCCACTACACCCGGACCACTGGCATCTGGCAGACCGTCTGGCTGGAAGCCGTCCCGCAGACCTACATCAAGAGCCTGCGGATCACCCCGCAGCTGGCGTCGTCATCGTTTGCCGTCCAGGCTGCCCTGTCGGCCAACCAGCCGGGCAACTCGATCAAGATCATCTTCTCCGACGCCGGCACCCCGGTCGCCGAGCAGACCGTCCGCGCCGATCTTGATCTTGGCCCGACCGGCACCGTGATCATCGCCGACGACAAGGTACGCGCCTGGTCGCCGGAGGACCCGCATCTGTACGACCTGACCGTGCAACTGCTCGACGAGTCCGGCGCCACGTTGGACGAGGTGACCAGCTACGCCGGGCTGCGATCGGTGTCCCTGGACGGCAAGCAGATCAAGATCAACGGCAAACCGGTCTTCCAGCGCCTAGTGCTGGATCAGGGCTACTGGCCGGAATCGCTGATGACCTCGCCCAGCGACGAGGCGCTGGTCCGCGACATCGAGCTGTCGCTGGCCGCCGGCTTCAACGGCGCTCGGCTGCATCAGAAGGTCTTCGAGGAGCGTTTCTATTACCACGCCGACAAGCTCGGCTACCTGGTCTGGGGCGAGTTCGCCGACTGGGGCGCCGGCGGCTACGGCAAGATCGAAGATCATCAGCAGCCGACCGCGTCGTTCATCACCCAGTGGCTGGAGGTCGTCCAGCGCGACTTCAACCACCCGTCGTTGATCGGCTGGTGCCCGATGAACGAGACCTGGCAGCCGCTGCACGATCGGATCACCCAGCTGGACGACGTGATGCGCGGGATGTTCCTGGCCACCAAGGCGATCGACCAGACCCGGCCGGTGCTGGACACCAGTGGCTACTCCCACCGGGTGCCGGAGACCGACGTCTACGACAGCCACGACTACGAGCAGGATCCGGCGAAGTTCGCCGCCAATCAGGCGGGCCTGGCCAACGACGATCCGTATCTCAATGTGCACGACGGCCGGACGATCTCCCAGCCGTACAACGGGCAGCCGTACTTCGTCTCCGAGTTCGGCGGCATCTGGTGGAATCCGGAGACCGCTGCCGCGGCCAAGGGCACCGATCGTCGCGAGTCCTGGGGCTACGGCGACCGGGTAGCCGACGAGGAGGGCTTCCAGGTCCGCTTCGAAGGCCTGATCGGTGCGCTGCTGGACGATCCGAACATGTTCGGCTACTGCTACACCCAGCTGACTGACGTCTTCCAGGAGGAGAACGGCATCTACCGGTTCGACCGGTCGGAGAAGCTGGACGTCGGCCGGGTCCGCGCCGCCCAACTGCGGCCCGCCGCCTACGAGAAGTAGGTCCGTACCAAGATCAACAACGCGTTGCGCCCCGAGCCCGGTTCCGCTGGGTGTCGGGGCGTCGTGCGTTGGTCATTGAACACCCTTCGGACGCCGCGGGATCGCGCGACGGTCTGATCAGGTGTTCGCGGTTGCCGGTCGGGTGATCGCGAGTGGGATCACCGATGTGATCATCACGCATGCTGCAATCACCAGCCTCGCCCAGCCCGCCCACCACCGAGACCGTCGGCGACACCACCCCGGCGATGCCAGGTGGACCCACCGCGCCGCATTCACCCGGCCGAGCAGATCTGAGGGTGTCGCGAGCGGACGCGTCCTGAACTGCCCGACGCCGTACACGGCCGCCGCCGGCCCGCCGACGACCCGAGCCGTCGCGACGTTCCTCGGCGCGACGCCCTTGTCGCCGATGATCCCAGCAACGGCCGCAGGTGATGCACCGACATCGCGACACACTCCGGCTCCGGGCGGCCATCGAGGAGTCGCCCTCATGATCAACAGTGTGCTGCAACTGCGATCACGAGGACTTCTCCCAGATACCCGACGTTGCGAGCATTCGTCGCCGGTGAGCCGCTGCCGTAACAACCGGAATGACCCTTTCGACTCCAGGTCCCTCCGCCTCCTCGACCGACGGAGCAGCATTTCGCTGATCAAGGAACAGGGGTTGCGGGTGACACCGACCGTGCTAACGTCGACATCGGAATCGCGTCCTCCGGGCGCGGACCCCCGGGCCGAGGGGCGCTGCGACGGACTTCATCCGCCACGCTCGACCCGAGATCTCACTGCTGAAGGGCGCCTCCCGTGAGGAGGTGCCCTTTTCTTGTCGGCCCCGCCGATGCCTGTCGGCGCCCGGGCCGGAGTCTCGTATTCCTTTGTTGATTTGCGAAAGGACTTGTCATGTGCGCGATGCACGTCGCCGCCGCAGACATCATGATCAAAGACCCAGCACTCGCCGACCAAGGCCGCAGCAAGATCGACTTCGCCGCTACCCGAATGCCGGTTCTGGAGACCATCCGTCAGGATTTTGCCGCCCGCCGACCGCTGGACGGACTTCGGATCGCCGGCTGCCTGCACATCACCACCGAGACAGCCAACCTCTGTCGTACCCTGGTCGCCGGTGGTGCCGAGGTGTCGGTCTGCGCCTCCAATCCGCTGTCCACCAAGGACGATGTGGCCGCCGCCATCCATCGCGACTTCGGTGCGGCCGTGTACGCGATCCACGGCTGTGACCGGGACACGTTCTACCGTCAGGTCGAGGGCGCCCTGTCGCACGCTCCGCAGGTCATCGTCGACGACGGCGCCGACCTGACCGCGACGATCCACCGGGAACGCACCGACCTCCTCGAGGGGATCATCGGCGGTACCGAAGTCACCAGCACCGGGGTCCATCGGATGCGCAGCATGGAACGTGACGGCACCCTGGGTTACCCGGTCGTCCCACTCAATGACGCGCTCACCAAACACCTCTTCGACAACCGCTACGGCACCGGTCAGAACACCGTCGACGGCATCCTCCGGGCAGCCCACGTGCTGTTCGCCGGCTCGGTGCTGGTGGTAGCCGGTTACGGCTGGTGCGGCCGCGGCATCGCAACGCGTGCCTCCGGCATGGGCGCCCGGGTGATCGTTGTCGAGGTCGACCCGATCAAGGCGTTGGAAGCGGTGCTGGACGGCTACGACGTGATGCCGATGGGTGAGGCCGCACGACACGGCGACATCTTCGTCACTGCCACCGGCAACCGGGACGTGATCACCATCGATCACCTGATGATCATGAAGACCGGCGCCATCGTCTGCAACTCCGGACACTTCGACATCGAGATCGACGTGGCCGGTCTGAAGGCTCAGGCCACCGCAGCCCGCCCGGTCCGGCCGGACGCGGTCGAGTACACCCTGCCCAGCGGCAGCACCGTCATCCTGCTTGCTGACGGACGCCTCGTCGGGCAGAGCGCAGCCGAGGCATCACCACCCGACGTGATGGATCTCAGCTTCTCCACCCAGGCACTGCTGATCGAGTATCTTGCGGCCAACGCTGCCCGTCTCACCCCTGCCGTGCATCCGGTGCCGCGATCGATCGAAGATCAGGTCGCCGAGCAGAAGCTCCGTTCGATGGGACACCTGATCGAAGGACTCAGCGAAGCGCAACACGCCTACCTCAACAGCTGGCAGACCGGCACCTGAGTAACGGCCGCCGACTCCCACCGAACAGATGATCATGGAGACCGACATGCCCAATCGCTGGGCCTCGATAACCGTCGACTGCGCCGATCCGGATCGCCTCGCAGCATTCTGGGGCACCCTGCTGGATCTGCCGGCCGATCCCGATCCGCTCCCCGGCTGGGCCGGACTGGCCCGGGATCGGCCTCCGCTGCCCCGGATCAATTTCCAGCCGGTGACCGAGCCCAAACGGGCCAAGGTCCGGATCCACCTGGACGTCGCCGTCGACGACATCGACCGCGGCATCGCCCAGGTGCTGGAACTCGGCGGTGCCGCCACCGGCGAGCGGCACGACTACGACGAAGGCGTTGTCGTCGTGATGGCAGATCCGGAGGGCAACGAGTTCTGCCTGGTCGAGTACTACTGACCATCCACGAAGACAGAGGGATGATGGGGAAACCCGGACCGGGCCCGCCGCCACGGGTTTCCCCAATCCGACAGTTTGCCGGTGGTCTCTTGACACCCGTGAGGCAGGCTGGTTCGCTAGTGGCGTTAGAACGTTTCAAACCCTTCAGACAAAGGACGGAACTTCCAATGGCGGAAGAGGCTGCGCTCTCCGGCGCGACCATGATCGCTGCCGACGACGACTTCGCCGGCGCCCCCCGACTGCGTACCGAGTTCACCCTCGACGCCGGCCACGGCGACGTCACCGCGGCCACCCTGACCGTGACCGCTCTCGGCGTCGTCGAGGTGGAGATCAACGGCAAGCCGATCGCCCCCGACGTCTTGACCCCTGGCTGGAGCAGCTACGAGTGGCGGCTGCGTCACCGCAGCTACGACGTCGCCGGTTTGCTGCCCGCCGCCGGCGAACCCGCCGTGCTCGGCGCCGCGCTGGGCAACGGCTGGTATCGCGGCCGGCTCGGCTTCACCGGCGGCAACGCCCTGTACGGCGACGAGCTCGGCCTGCTCGCCCGGCTTGACCTGACCTACGCCGACGGGCACACCCAGACCGTGGTCACCGATGAGAGCTGGCAGGCCGGCCCGAGCACCACCACCGACAACCAGATCTACGACGGGCAGACGATCGACGCTCGGCGTGCAACGCCCGGCTGGGACTCCCCCGGTTTTGCTGCCGAGGGCTGGGTCGGCGTGCACGCACTCGATTTCGATCATGGTCTGCTGACCGAACCGATCGGTCCGCCGGTGATCCGGCACGAGTCGATCACGCCGGTGGCGATCAACACCTCCCCGTCCGGCAAGACCTTGATCGACTTCGGGCAGAACCTGGTCGGCTGGCTGCGCTTCACCGTCAGCGGCCCGGAGGGCCAGGAGATCGTGATCCGGCATGCCGAGGTGCTGGAGCACGACGAGCTCGGATCGCGGCCGTTGCGGACCGCCAAGGCGACCGACCGCTTCATCCTGTCCGGTGGCGAGGACTTCTTCGAACCCACCAAGACCTTCCACGGTTTCCGGTACGCCGAGGTCGAGGGCTGGCCGGGCGAGCTCACCCTGGAGTCGGCGACCGCCGCCGGGCTCGAAGCCGTCGTGGTCAGCTCCGAACTGGAACGGATCGGCACCTTCGCCTGCTCCGACGACCTGGTCAATCAGCTGCACCACAACGTGGTCTGGGGTCAGCGCGGCAACTTCCTGGACGTCCCGACCGACTGCCCGCAGCGTGACGAGCGGCTCGGCTGGACGGGTGACATCGCCGCCTTCGCTCCGACCGCGGCGTACCTGTTCGACGTACACAGCTTCCTCGCCGACTGGCTGCGTGATCTTCGAGCCGAGCAGCTCGACGCCAACGGCCGGGTGCCGTATGTGGCGCCGGACGTGATCAAGTACCGCAGCTCCGAACGCCCGGATACCCATCAGTCGGTGACCGCGATCTGGGGCGACGCCGCGGTCTGGGTGCCGTGGACGCTGTACCAGGCCTACGGCGACCAAGCGGTGCTGGAGAACCAGTACGACTCGATGGTCGCCCACGTCGACGCGACCGAGAAGCTGTTGTCGGCCAACGGGACCTGGGATACCGGCTTCCAGTTCGCCGACTGGCTCGACCCGGACGCACCGCCGGACGATGCCGCGGCGGCCAAGGCGGACAAGGGTGTGGTGGCGACCGCCTGCGCCTATCGCAGTGCCGACCTGCTGGCCCGCATCGCCACGGCGCTGGGCAAGTCCGGTGATCATGATCGTTACGCCGATCTGGCAGGACGCCTGCGAGAGGCGTTCAACAACGCCTACGTCGATGATCAAGGAATCGTCCTGAGCGATTGTGCAACGGTCTATGCCCTGGCGATCCATTTCGGCCTGCTGGACGAGGACAAGAAGGCCGCTGCCGGCAACCGGCTGGCCGAGCTGGCGGAGAAGGCCGGCTATCGGGTGTCCACCGGATTTGCCGGTACGCCGTTCGTCACCTGGGCACTCAGCGAGACCGGGCACACCGACGTGGCCTACAGGCTGCTGCTGGAGAAGGAATGCCCGTCCTGGCTGTATCCGATCACGATGGGCGCCACCACGATCTGGGAACGTTGGGACTCGATGCTCCCCGACGGGTCGATCAACCCCGGCGAGATGACCAGCTTCAACCACTACGCGTTGGGTGCGGTCGCGGACTGGATGCACAAGGTGGTGCTCGGGATCGACGCTGCCGAGCCCGGCTACAGCAAGATCAGCATCGCCCCGCAGCCTGGTGGCGACCTGACCTGGGCGCGCGGTGCACTGATCACACCGCACGGTGAGGTGCGCAGCTCGTGGGCGGTTGCCGGCGACCAGTTCACCCTGGACGTCTCGATCCCCGACGGCAGCAGCGCCGAGGTCCGGCTTCCCGGCCAAGACCCGCAGCCGGTGAGCAGCGGCGACCACCGGTTCACCGCCACGCTCTGACCCAGCGGTCCCTGAGCCTGTCGAAGGGGCTCTGAACCTTTACCGACATGCTCAGGGACCTGTTCGGGTGCCCTTCGACAGGCTCAGGGACCTAGTTGGCTCCATAGAGCTCTCGATATCGGCGGCAAGGAAAGAATCTTCGAGAAAAGTTCCACGGAGGGTGTCGATCTGTGGGGCTCCGGTCCGACGCATAGGCAAAGGGCAACACAGCCCGACACCCGGCCGACAGGCCGACGTCCTCCAGGAGCTAGCAATGTCGCAGACCACCACCCCGGCCGCCGGAACCGTCCGCGTCGACCAGGTCACCACCTCCGATCAAGACTCCACCTCCAGCCGCTACAGCACCAAGCAGCGCGTCGCCACCGTCGTCGTCTTCGTCCTCCGACTCGCCCTGGCGCTGATCTTCCTCCAGGCGGCCTTCAGCAAGCTGACCCTCAACGAACAGGCCCGGGCCGGTTTCGCCACCCTCGGTGGCGACCCGATGTTGATCTTCGTCGGACTGCTCGAACTGGCGGGCGCGATCGGGCTGATGGTCCCGATCCTGTCCGGTTTCGCCTCGATCGGCCTGAGCGCCCTGCTGGTGATCATCACCGTCGTCACCGCGGTCATGATGCCGGCCATGCTGGCGATGCCGGTCGGCTGCCTCGTGCTGGCCCTGGCCCTGGTCTACCTGCGTCGGCGGCAGACCGTTCGGCTGGCCCGCTTCGTCCGCCGGGTCGCCACCCGTTCGTGACCGTACGCCACCGGCCGGCACCCCGGTCACCGAACGTCACCACAGCCGTACCCCTTGGAGTTGCCGCACCGGCCGGTCCGGAACGGCAAAGCCAAGGGGTACGGCTGTTCGCCGATGCCGACCAGTGGCCGGCGCCTCGACCCGGCCGACCTGCTGCTCCGACACCGTAGATTGATCTACGTGAACCTGACGTCGGAGCTTGTCGTCCTGCGGCCCCTGGTGATCGGCGCTGTCATCACCGCGTTCGGTGCCCTGATGGCGGCCGCACCGGCACCGGCGGGACTGGGGCTGCTGGGCTACCTCGCCGCCGCCCTGCTGGTACACCTCGGCTGGAAGCGCAGCCGGCTGGGACTACACAGATTCGGCCTGGCGAACATCGTCACGCTGGCCCGGCTGGTCGGCACCGGATGGATCCTCGCGCTGCTCATCCAGGCCGTCTGGGTCGAGCCGACCGCGGCCATCGCGATCACCGCTGCGGTGATCGCCACCATCTGCCTGATCCTCGACGGCGTCGACGGCCGGATCGCCCGACACCGCGGGGAGACCAGCTCCTTCGGCGCCCGCTTCGACATCGAGACCGACTCCGCGACCACGCTGATCCTGACCTTCACGCTGGTGGTCTTCGACATCGCCGGTTGGTGGGTGATCATCATCGGCGCCCTGCGGTACGCCTATCTGCTCGCCGCCGCGGCGCTGCCCGCGCTACGTCAACCGCTGCCGTTCAGTCAGGCGCGACGGGTGATCGGTCTGGGGCAGGCGGTGTTGTTGGTGATCAGTCTGCTGGTCGCCGGCATGGTCCCCGCAGCGGCCGCTTCCGGCTGGCTGGCGCTCCTCCCCGCAGTCGGTCTGGCCGCCCTGTTGTGGTCCTTCGGGCGCGATGCCTGGGGTCAGCTGCGCCACCGCGACCAGTAGTAACGGCCCGGCGGCGGTCCGCGCTGGCCCGCGATGCTTTCCAGACTGCGCGCACGACGCCACCGATATCCACGTGTTCCATCCACGCCCACAGCCTGGCAAGCCGCAGTGGACGATGCTCCCTCGCGCCGCAGGACCCAAACCGGTCTCCCGCCCCTCGACCTTCACAACTGCAATACGTCACAAGATCAGGTGTTGCGACGACCACTCGAATCCGCCATCCCTGAACGGGTGTGGTTCCTGTGGTTCGGCACCGTTGACGAACCTAGATAGTCGTGTGAGACTAATTGCATGAGAGATGCGAACCCAGTCCGGCTGTTGATCCTGGGGTTGCTGGCCGGCGGGCCACTGCACGGCCATCAGATCAGGCGAACGGCCGAGATCACCGGCATCGAGCAGTGGGGCGAGGTCAAGGTCGGAGCCTTGTACGGGATGTTGCACAGGTTGGAGGGCGAGGGCTTGGTCGAGCCGATGCGAACCGAGCAGCAGGGCAACCGGCCACGACGCACGGTGTACCGCATTACTGACGCTGGCCGCGCGGAGTTGGCCATCCACCGTGATCGCGCCCTCACTCAGCCGATCGTCAGCTCAACCACCGTTGAGGCCGCGCTGAAGTGGCCTGCTGGATTGGACGCCGAGGCGTTGACGGATCGTTTGTCGCTTCGCCGAGAAGCGCTCGCCGCAAAGTTGGCCGAACTGTTGGCCGGTCGTGAGCTTCACCAGCAAGAGGGCCATTTGTCAGCGGCGAGCCTTGCCGGCTACCGACGTGCCGAACTCCACCTGAAAGCTGAGCTCGCCTGGCACGCCGATCTGGAGGGAATGCTGCCAGAGATCGCCCGCGGAGATGACCGTGACCGGCCGACTCGAGGGACCGAGCACGATTCCAAGGTGACACGGATCAGACAACGCAAGTCGACCGCGTCATGACCGATGCGATCATCGCCCGCCACCTGCGCAAACGGTATGGCGCCGTGCAAGCTGTCGCCGATGTCTCGTTCACCGTCACTGAGGGCGAGGTGGTCTGCCTCCTTGGCCCCAACGGTGCCGGAAAGTCGACCACGACTCGCATCCTCACAACCCTGACCCGAGCCGACGGCGGATCTGCAACCGTGGCCGGCCATGACGTCACCGCTCAGCCGCAATCCGTCCGAGCAACGGTCGGCTACATCGCACAGCACGCCGGAACCGACGCTTACCTGACCGGTCGGGAGAACCTCTTGGTCCAGTCCGCCGCACAAGGACTTCGCCGTGCCGTTGCCAAACGACGTGCAGCCGAACTCCTAGACCGCGTTCACTTGACCTCAGCGGCCGACCGGCTCGTGGCGACGTATTCCGGTGGCATGCGACGACGGCTGGAGATCGTCATGGGGATGGTTCACAACCCGAGCGTGATCTTCCTTGACGAGCCGACCACGGGTCTCGACCCGGAAGCGCGTGCCGATCTGTGGAGCGAACTCAATAACCTTGGCCAGCAGCAATCCCTGACCGTCCTCCTCACAACCCATTACCTCGAGGAAGCTGACCGGCTCGCCGATAGAGTCGTGATCATTGATCGCGGCCGAGTCATCGCCGAAGGTGCCCCGGAGGTTCTCAAGTCAAGGCTCGCAGGCGACTCCGTCACGGTTGAAGTCGCCGGGCGACCAGCCACCCAGGACATCCTCGCCGCTATCCGGGAAGTCGATTCCCGAGCGGTCAGTGTTGCCGGCAACCGGGTGGTCGCACATGTACAGCACGGCAGCCATGCACTGCCGGCGATTGTGACCGGACTGGAAGCCACGGGGCTCCACGTCACCTCGGCCAGTGTCACCCGCCCGAGCCTCGACGATGTCTATCTGCACTACACCGGCCGCAGACTTACCGACGACAACACCAGACCCGACCGGCCGTGATCTCATGAGAAGGCTTCTTGGCCACGCCGTACTCCTCGGGCGGGGTGTTCGGATCGTCGGCAGACAACCCGTCGCCATCGCGGTCATGATCATCCAGCCGCTGGTCTGGCTCCTGCTTTACAGCCAGCTGTTCCAATCGCTTCCTCGGCTCGGAGGGTTCGAGACCGCGAACTATCTCGAATACCTCGCACCGGGCATCGCCATCTTTGCCGCCTTCAACCATGGCGCCTGGGAAGGCGGCGGGGTCGTCCAAGACATCGAGCGGGGCGCGATCGACAGATTCCTAACGACGTCTCTCCCGGCAGCCGCACTGTTGTCCTCCAGGACACTTCAGGCCGCACTCATCGGCGCGGGACAGGCCCTGTTCGTCATGATCACCGCTCTTGTTTTCGGTGCTCGCGTGCGTACCGGCCCGATCGGATTCCTGATCATCCTGATCGCGGGCGTCCTCGTCTGCACTGCCTTCGCAGCCTTCACCCACACCATCGCGCTTCTGGCCCGTCGGCAAGAAACGATGACTATGGTCGGACTGTTCATCACCTTCCCGCTGATGTTCTCCTCCACGATGTTCACCTCGGCCGAGCAGATGCCGAGCTGGCTGCAACACCTCGCGAGTCTCAACCCCGTGAATTGGGCCGTTGAAGCCGCAAGGGCAGCGATGCTCGGCACCAACTGGACCACAGCCGCAGTACATCTGGTCGCACTCGCCGGGTTCGCCACCGCACTGAGCGCTCTCTCCCGTCTAGCCCTGCGACGATACCGACTCCAGCTCTAGCGTCCGATCAGGCTCCCAGGGTCACAACGCCGGCCCGATGGGCATTCCCCAGCCGACGCCGGCGCACTCTCCGCAATCGGCCCTGCCGGGTAGATCCACCAGTCACCATCACCGCGCTCGGCAGAGCGGGAAATCGTTGTGCCACAAGGGATCCGTGACCGGCCGCATTCTGGCGACACCCATTCGGATCAGTTTGATCGGCTGCGACACCGCAACACCAGGTATCGCGGCACATCGGCTGGCGGCTCAATGACTTCCACGAACTCCAGGCCTGCATGGAGCACCGCGTTCAGGTACGTCGACAACGTCCGATGGTGAGCGCCGACATGTCCCCGGACGCCATCGCTACCGGTGGTCCACCACCCCTCCCACGAATAGCCGTCGCTGGGCGGCCAACTCGACAACGTTCCGGTGTCCTCTCGTCCCGGAAAGCAAGGGTGCAACAGACTCAGGAGGACCCACCCGGCAGGCATGGTGACAGAGGCAATCACCGCCAACGCGCCATCCAGGTCTTCGATGTCCATCAGCGCCATGTTGCTGACCACGCCGTCGAACTGCTCGCCATCCCACCAACCAGTGTTGGTCGCATCGCCCTCCCGGTACTCCACATGATCGGCGGGCGTTGCGTTGCGGAGCATCCCCGCCGACGAGTCAACGGCAGTGACGGCCGCACCGCGATCGGCGATCAATCGGCTCAGCACACCATTCCCACAAGCAAGGTCCAGCACCCTCTGATCTCGGAGATCCTCAGGCAGATACGGAACGCAAACCGGCAACCAGTCCGCGGTGAACCGTGCATACCACTGCGCCACGGCGTCGTATCGAGAATGCATTCGTGGATTGTAGGCAGTGCTTCCCTGATCGGCATCGAGCGTCACAGTAGACCGCAAGCCTTTCCACGAAGGCCGCCGGCAAGCGGGATGTGCCGTCCTTCCGCACGACCTCACCCGGGCACCCAATCCGGCTCGAATCGCCGTGTCAGATGTGATCGATGATCGGGCCGGAGTCGACGGCGCTAAGATGCCCTAGGATTACTTAGGTGACCCTAACTTCGAATCGCATGACTCGGCGCGGCGCGCTCGCCCTGATGACGGCTGGACTGGCCGCACCGCTCGTCGCCGGCTGCCAGTCCGACCCGGCTCCGACAGCACCTGCGACCTGGGCCGGTTCGGTCACCGACGACGCGGACTTCCCCGTCACGATCGAGCACGCGCTCGGCAGCACGACGATCCGGACCCGACCGAAACGGGTCGTGACCGTCGGCTACACCGATCACGAGATGTTCCTCGCTCTCGGCGTCAGACCGGTCGGCGTCCGGCCCTGGTTCGGCGAGACCATCGATCACACCTGGCCCTGGGTCAAACCGGCGTGGGACGGCATGACGCCGAGCTACATCGGTGCCGACCTCAACTATGAGAAGATCGCGTCACTGCGCCCCGATGTGATCGTCGGCCTGTACGCCGAGATCACCAAGCAGGAGTACGCCAAGCTCAGCGCAATCGCCCCGACGGTGGCGCAGGATGCCGACAGTGCCCCGTACACAACGGATCGGGCGGTGATGTTCCGCACGGCCGGTCGGATCGTCGGCGCGACGCCGGCAGCCGACCGGATGCTGACCGACCTGGACAGCCGATTCAGCAAGATCAGGACCGAGCATCCGGAGTTCGCCGGCAAGACCGCGGCCGTGATCGACCCCAGCGAGCGCGCCTTCTACGCCTTTGCCGCGAATGATCCCCGGGGCCGTTTCCTGACCGATCTCGGTTTCGCCGTACCGGAGCAGGTCAACAAGATCATCGGCGACAAGTTCGGCGCCGAGATCTCGCCCGAACGAGCCGACGTCCTGGACCTTGATCGACTCCTGCTGCTCGCCGATGCCGACTCGCGCCGCTGGCTGGCCGGGAACAAGATCTACCAGCAGCTCGCCGTCGTCAGAGGCCGCCGATCCTTGGAGATCCCTTACTACGAACGGCCTTTCGCCGGCGCCGCGATGGCCTACAACACCGTGCTCAGCGTCCCGTACGCGGTGCAGGACCTGGTGCCGAGATTGGCTGCCATCACCGACTGACACCAAGATCCGTCACTCCTGGCACCGCGTCGCTAGCGGCTTCCGCGCCGAGTCCCCTTGCAGCCAGGATTCCCTGTGGCAGCAGACACCCAGGGGGTGAGCTGGAAGGTGTCGTCGCGCGTGAACCCCTGGAATCTGACGCATTCGTTCTCCTTGTGGTCGTAGCCGCATTGCGTCCAGCCGGCGGTGTCGTCGACGCATCTGCGGACCTTGCCGTACTGGGTGCGGACGAGGACGGCGAACGGCTGATCATCCTTCCGGGCGTCGAGGACCCACTGATCATCACCCTTGGCTTCGAAGCAGGTCAGCCCGTAGATCTTGTCCCCCTTGCCGAAGGCGTAGGGTTCACCGTCGGAGGGGTTGCAGATCTTGGGCAGCTCAGGACGGCAGCCAGGGTTGCCCGTGGCGGCGGAGACCCAGCGCGTGGTGCCGAAGAACTCACCGGTGCTCGAGCCCTTGTGCCCGCCGCGGAAGACGAGGCACTTGCTCTCCTTGTGGTTGTACTTGCATTCGGTCCAGCCTGCCGTGTCGTCGACGCAGGTGCGTTCCTTGCCGTATTCGGTGCGGACGTTGACCGCGAACGCCCGACCGTCCTTGCGGGTGTCCTTGACCCACTGGTCGTCTCCCTTGGCCTCGAAGCAGGTCAGACCGTCCAGCTTGCCGTTCTTGCTGAAGGCGTAGGGTTCGCCGTCGCTGTGATCACAGATCCGTGGCACCCAGTAATCGTCGTAGGTGTTGCGGGCAAAGATCATCCGTCTGCCGGGGTGCTCCGACACCGAGTAGACCAACCGCTTGTCGCCGGCGCCCCGATATCGATAGCTGAGGTCCTCCGGACCAACCGGTCCTTCCTTGATGCCTTCGCTCTGCCAGATGAACGGCAGAGCGGTCGGCCGGAACCGGTACATCACGCCGTTCTCCTTAGTGCCCTTGCAACTGGCGTTGAAGAACCAGTGCTTCTGATTCCTCAGCCCACCCTGGATGTTGTTCTGACACTTGCCTCGTTTCAGGTTCGGCATCCGGAACGCCTGGGTCGGCGTGCCACGATTGGCGATCTTGCCGTCCTTCAACGACCAGGCGGCCACCCGTCCGGGGCCGGAGCTCTCCACGCAGTATTCGCCGGCGATCAGACGGTCCGGGGTGCTGGCGCGATCCAGCGAGAGCCACGAGTGCAGCATCGGTTTGTCTTTACCTGCGCACTTGTCGCCCGATCCTGGCGCATCGTTCTCCCACCGACCGACCTGCGGGAGGACGTAGCGATAGCCGTACCCGTGGTAGGTCTTGCCGTCGTTACCCAAACCGACTTTGGTCGGATCATTGACGTCGCCGTTCGGGTCGGCGGACAGGTCGTAGATGTTGTCCAGGTCGAACACCCGAATGCCACGCTTGGTGTCGGCGACATACAAGTAACGGCCGTACCAGACGATGCCGCCGGCGTGCAGGCTTCCACCCTCGTCCGTCGTCACGGCACGATAGTTCTTCGTGGCCGGACGATCCGGAGGAGTGGGAACGGGCTCGACCAGCAGCAGGTGCCGGTACTTCCTCGTCTCGGTATTGACGACGGTGACCCGGACGCCCTTCTCGATGCCGTCATCGTCAGGATCAACCTCGGGATCGCTGGTGTCGTACCAGCTGACCATCAGCCCCTTGTGGCCGTTCCAACTCTCGTCGGAGTGGGCGTCGGCATCGCTCGTCACACCCTGCGGGTACCAGTCCTTCGTGTCGCGGTCGGCGGGCTTGAAACACCAGCGTACGGACGGCTCCTTGCCCTTGGTCGGCTGCTTGTCGAAGGTGCACTGCTTGCCGTACGTCGCCGCCCGATTCGCCTGCGCGAAGACGTCGGACAGCGTGGCGCGTTGGATCGGGAGCGAGGCACCGCCCGGGGTCTCGGCGTAGTCGAGGTCCAACGGCCCGCGCGGTACCGACGTCGCCGTCACCGTTTCGACACGCGGCTCGGCCGCAGCCGGTTCGGTGCCCAGCAGAGCCAGTCCGGCAACAACGGCAGCGAGGACGAGCGCGGACGTGATCGGCTTGATCATTCTGCATCCCTTCGGTCGACCCGCACTCGCACCCGAGCACCGTCACGACGTGATCAACGGCAGACCAGAGAGCCCGCCCTTATGCGACGCCCGACACTAGGAAACGTGCTGTGCGGTATCGACGACATTCGATGGTGCTCGAAGGTCCGGTTGCACACCGGATCGGCTGCGCCGGCAGTCCGTCTGGTTCGGTCCCCACGCCTGGCGCGGCTGGTCGATTCGAACGTCGATACACTCCGGATCTTGTGACTGGTGTGAGCGTCGCTGCGATGACCGAAGCTTTCGGACTTGCCGAACCGATCGGTCCTGCGGATCTGATCCGGCGCCGGGGCCAGGTCGAAGCGTGGCGCCTCGGGACCGGTGCCGGTGAGGTGTTGATCAAACGCTTCTGGGCCGACGACGAACTGCCCTGGCAGGATGAACTCGAGCTGGCCATGCAGGTCGAGCAGCAGGCCGTGGACGCAGGGATCGCCACCCCGGCACCGATCCGGCCGGTCCATCCGGTGTTCGGGTCGGTCGCCAAGATCAGCAGGTTCGGCCTGTTCCGAGCGTTTCCCTACCTCGAACATCGGCCGCTCGCCGACGATGACGACGTCGCCGAATGGGTCGGTACGACGCTGGCTCGCACTCACGATCTGCACAGGCTGGACGATCGCCCGGCGCCGAACTGGTGGTATGGCCAGTTTCCGCCCGTCAGACCGCGACAGTGGTCATGCTGGCTGCAGGACGGCGAGACCGCCGGTGCCGCGTGGGCACCGTCCCTGCGCAGGCACCTCGACCTCGTGGTCGAACAGACCGGACGGGTCGTCAGGACCTTCCACGCCGCACCGCCCTACGCGCTCAGTCATCGCGATTTCGAGCCCTGGAACGTCCTGATGGCCGGCGACCGGCCGATGTTGATCGATTGGGACACGGCCGGGCCGGAGAGCATCCCGCTGGAGGCTGCCTACGTGTTGACCACCTTCGCCCGCCGAGGACGCGACTCGCCCGATCAGCAGCTGTTGCAGCGGTCGTACCGTGCCTACCTTGTCGCCGGCGGACCGCCGCTCACCGCAGGACCGGGCTCACTGGACCGGATGATCGGCACTCACCTGGCCAAGATCGCCGACGCTGTCCGACGGTTCTTCGATACCCAGGACGACGGTCACGGGATCGGTGACCGGATCGACCGTTTTCCTGCCACGGTGGCGAATGCGCGAGCTTGGGAGCAGCTGCTCGGCACGGTCTGCGCTGACTGATCCACGGCGTCGCCGCCTCGGGATGATCATCGGCCGGAGCGGCCCGGCCGGGACGCCGTATTCCTCCAACCTCCCGGCCGGGCCCGGTGCCCGGTGATCAACGCGGCTGCCGTCGACCACCGGTTCACCGTTTCGATCAGCTCGGTCGCTTCGCCCCGTACTTGCTGCGGGCCTGGCGCCGATTCTTCACGCCCTGGGTGTCCAGCGATCCACGAACGACCCGGTAGCGGACGCCCGGAAGATCATGAACACCCCCGCCCTGGACCAGGACCATCGAATGCTCCTGGAGGTTGTGACCGATGCCGGGGATGTAGGCGGTCACCTCGACACCGCTGCTGAGCCGCACCCGCGCGACCTTCCGCAGCGCGGAGTTCGGTTTGCGCGGTGTCGTGGTGTAGACGCGGACGCACACACCTCGACGTTGCGGACTCCCTTTGAGGGCAGCGGTTGCTGCTCGTCGGACCTTCGGCTTCCGCCCCTTGCGGACCAGCTGTTGGATGGTAGGCACAATCGTCCTCTTCTGTGATGGTTCGGAGTTGTCTGTGCAGCAGCGCTGTGCGCCGGCGAGGGCCCTGCCGACCGCAGCTCGGCGCGACCGAGCTGCTGGGATCGGTCGCTGCAGTGCGGCGGCATCGTGTCCTGGTCCACGAATCCCGATCGATCGCTCACCGAGGCAAGGAGATGATCACGGTTTCGGCGACTCTGCGGCTCGCGTTGGAGGCGGCAGGTCAGTGGTCGAGTGGACAGGCTTATCCGGCGCGGGAACAGCTGGTGGTCCACGCGCTGGGGGCAGACTGCACGTCTACTCCGGGCACCATCGTCGCCCGAGGTCTCCTCGGGCCCGTCAAATGATCGACATCATCCAGGCCAGTGTGGCAGATGGCTGTTCTGCGGCGATCACGGGCAGTCCACGGACCGCCGGACCCGGCCCGCACCAGAGCATTTGTGAATTCGATCACGAATGCTGCCGCCGGTATCCGCGGGCTGCCATGATCAACGACATGGCCAGCGCCGGTGCACAGCCGCGGAGGTGAGCAGTGCTGCCGAATCGCGGGGTGTCGGACCGGGCGGAACAGCGCTGGAGCCCGCCGTCGCCGCGTGATCTGGCCGGCCCCTTCCGTTTCCTGTTCTGGCTGACCCGATCGCAGCTCCGTCGGGTCGCCGTCGGGGCCGGACTGGGCATCGGCTGGGCTGTCGGGCTGGCCGTTCCGCCGTGGGCGTTGGCGCACGCGATCGACGACGGGTTCGTCGCCGGTGATCATCGAGCCTTGGTCGGTTGGTCCGTCGTGCTGTTGATCACCGGGATCCTGATCGCGGCGTTGTCGATCGCCCGGCATCGCACGATGACCAAGATCAGGATGGACGCCTCGTTCCGGGCGGCCCGGACGACGGTGTGGCACACCTCCCGATTGGGTGCCTCGCTACGGAGCCGGGTGAATGCGGGAGAGGTCGTGACCGTCGGCATCGCCGACGTCCAGACCGTCGCGATGGCGTTGACCGTCACCGGACCCGGTGTCGGCGCCGTCGTCGGCTATCTCGTCGTCGCGGTGCTGCTGGTCGCGATCTCGCCGGTGCTGGCGGTGGTGATCCTGCTCGGCGTTCCGCTGTTGGCCGTTGCGGTCGGCCCGCTGCTGCACCGCATCGAACGCACCGGCGGCGAGTATCGCGTCCAGCAGGGGCGGCTGACGACACGTCTGGTCGACGCGCTCGCCGGGCTCGGTGTGCTGAACGGTCTGGGCGGCAAGGCGTGGGTTGCCGACCGCTATGCCCAGCAGTCGCGCCGGGTGGTGGCGGCCGGCTACCGGGTCGCCAAGCCGGCCAGTTGGGTCGGCGCGCTGGCAACCGGTCTGCCGTCTCTGTTCCTCGCTGCCGTGGTGTGGTTGTCGGCCCGATTGGCCGCGTCCGGGGCGATCACGATCGGCGATCTGGTCGCCGTCTACGGCTATGTCGCCGTGCTGGTCGTCCCGGTCGCCCAGTTCATCGAGGGCGCGGGCGACATCGCCCGGGCCCGGGTGGCGGCGCACCGAATCATCGATCTGCTCAACCTGCCGGCCGGGCAGGACACCGACCCGGTCCCGGTGCGGGCCGGGTGCGGTCCGCTGGTCGATCCGGAGTCCGGCGTCGTCGTACGCCCCGGGTTGCTGACGGCGCTGGTCGCCACCCATCCGGTCGATGCCCGGACCGTCATCGAGCGCCTCGGACGACTCCCCCACCCGGCGACGATCACCGAGGCTGCGACCTGGAACGGCGTACCGATCACGGATCTGGACCGCAACGAGTTCAGGACCAGGTTGCTCGTCGCCGACAACGATGCCGAGGTGTTCGCCGGCACCGTTCGCGAGATCGTTGCCGGCCGGCTGGAGCCCGACGACGTACGGATCCGGGCCGCGCTGCGGATCGCTGCCGCCGACGATGTGGTGCAGGCGCTGCCCGGCGGGCTGGATGCCGCGGTCGCCGCCGGCGGCCGGGATCTTTCCGGAGGGCAGCGACAACGGATCCGGCTCGCCCGGGCCGTCTATGCCGCTCCCGACGTCCTGATCGCCGTCGACCCGACCTCCGCGGTCGACGCGAACACCGAAGCCGTCATGATCAACAGGCTCGGCGACTCCCGGCGGGAGGTCAGCACGATGATCAGCACGTCGTCGCCGCTGGTCCTCGACAGGGCCGACGAGGTCATCTTCCTGGCCGACGGTCGGGTTTCGGCGATCGGGACGCACGCCGAGCTGACACGCACCGTACCCGGCTACCGGGATCTGGTGTCCCGCGCGCAGAACGACATCGAGGGCGAGGACCGATGACGCGGCAGCTACCCGTCGCCGGTCCGTCCGAGGTGCGTGCGGCGGCGATCCGCGACCTCGGCGCGGACCGCCGTTCGGTGTTCGGCGTCGTCGGGGTCAACGGGCTCGCGACCGCGGTCGGTCTGGTCGGCCCGTGGCTGCTCGGCCGCATCATCGACACCATCCAGACCGGCGCCGGCGACGTGGTTGCCGCGGTGGATCGGCTGGCCTTCGGCGCGGTGCTGTTCACCGTCGCGCAGATCCTGCTCGGCCGGTGGGCGCTCACGATCGGCTACCGGTTCGGCGAACGGACCGCGGCCCGGGTCCGGGAACGGTTCCTGCGCCGGACCCTCACCCTGCCGCCGCAGGCCGCCGACCGACTGCCGACCGGTGACCTGATCGCCCGGGGCAGCACGGATGCGTCGTTGGTGGCGGCGACGCTGCGGTCCGCGGTCCCGGAGATCCTGATCGCCGTCATCCACGCGCTGTTCCTGATCATCGCCGTGCTCCTGCTGGATCCGCGGCTCGGCCTGTTCGGCCTCGGTGGGCTGATCGGTGTCGCCGCCGCTGTGCGCTGGTACTCCCGGCGGGCGCGGCCCGCCTATCTGGCGGTCGCCGCCTCCGGGGCCGAGCTGGCCGATGTCGTCGCCGGCACCGCCAACGGGGCCCGCACCGTCGAGCTGCTCGGACTTCAAGCACGTCGGGACCAGGCCGCCGAGACCGCCATCGGGCACGCGCGATCCGCGCGGCTGTGGGCGTTGCGGCTGCGTACGGTGCTGTTTCCCTGGGCCGATGTCTGCCTGGCGCTGCCGGTGGTCGCGGTGCTGTTGCTCGGTGGTGTTCTCTACGCCGACGGGCTGGTCAGCCTCGGGGTCGTGGTCACCGCGACCGTCTACCTGCGCCAACTGACCGGACCGCTGGACACCCTGATGCTCTGGATCGAACAGCTCCAAGGTGCCGGTGCCTCGTACGCTCGCGTCGAGGGTCTGGCCGCGCTGCCGATGACGGAACCATCCACGACGCAGCCGACGCCGAGCTCCGACGACGCCCGCGGGGACCGGATCCGGGTGGCCGATGTCCACTACGGCTACGCCGCCGACCGCGACGTGTTGCGCGGTATTGACCTGGAGGTGCACCCCGGCGAACGGCTTGCCGTCGTCGGCCCGTCGGGAGCCGGGAAGACCACGCTCGCGCGGCTGCTCGCCGGGCTCGACCGGCCGCACACCGGTTCGGTCACCATCGGCAACACTCCGGTCGCCGACCTGCCGCCCGATCAACTCCGCCGCCACGTGGTGCTGATCACCCAAGATCATCATCTGTTCCACGACACCGTGCGGGACAACCTGTTGATCGCCGACCCCACGGCGACCGATCCCGAACTGCTCGCCGCGCTGGACGCTGTCGGTGCTGACTGGTTCTCAGATCTTTCGCACGGTCTGGACACCCATCTCGGCGAGGAAGTCGATCTTGACGATGCCGCAGCCCAGCAACTGTCGTTGGCCCGCGTCGTCCTCGCCGATCCGCACACCGTCGTCCTCGACGAAGCGACCGCGCTGCTCGATCCCACGGCCGCACGACGGACGGAACGATCACTGGCCGCCGTGCTCCACGGGCGGACCGTGATCGCCATCGCCCACCGTCTGCAGACCGCCCATGATGCCGACCGGATCGCCGTCATCGACAACGGCGAACTCGTCGAGCTCGGGACCCATGACGAGCTCGTCGGCGCCGCGAACAGCTACAGCCGACTCTGGCGGACCTGGCACGGGGAGATCGGTTGACGCCTGCGGGCCGATTTCCGGCCCTGCCCACACCGATTGCCGCTGACCGCGGGGCGGGCGACCGTCCGCTTGTCGTCGTTCCACCGGAGGCTCGGAGCAATGTTGCCCGGATGAGCCGTGGTGGCGCCCCGGCCGCAGCGCACCGTTCGCGCCGGGTACCTCTCTCCACAGACGACAACGAGTATTGGGCGAGTGTCCGATATTCCGACCCCAGAGTCCGATAACGGCCGCCAATACCGGCCGAGTGTCCAATCTTCCCGACTTATCCCGACCTCCGTCCGAGGGGCCCCAGTGCCAATATCGGGCGAGTGTCCACGAATCCCGCCGTCGGCGAACACCCCATGACATAGGGTTCCCTGGTGCCCCCATCGAGCACGTCGTCGCGACAGGAAATGCGCAACCCAGGACGTACGGACAGATCGCGGAGGAAGCGCGTTCGTCGCCGGATCCTGCTGGTGGTCCTGCTGCTCGTAGTGATCATGATCGGACTCGGCGCCTGGCAGGTCGGGAGGGCGGCTGCCGCAGCACTTCCCGTCGCGACCGTCACCGAGAAGCCCGTCACGGTCGCCGCTGGCGAAGAGGTGTCGGTCGACCTCCCCGGCTACGGCGCCGGTGCGGTGACGGCGCTCGGCTACGACGCGGAGACCGGGCTGGCCGATCCCGATGCCGATGCCGAGCCGATGGTCGAGTTCGGCTCGGACAACGCCCGCCCGATCGGCAGTGTGGCCAAGGTGATCACCGCGCTGATGATCGTCGACGCCCGCCCACTCGACGACGATGACGGCCCGTCCATCACCCTCACCGAACGCGACGTCAGCTACTACCAGGAGACGCTCGCCGAGGGTGGATCGAACGCGCCGGCGACCGCCGGGACGACGATCAGCGAGCGCGAAGGCCTGGCTCTGATGCTGATCCCGTCGGCGAACAACTACTCCAAGACGTTGGCGGTCTGGGCTTACGGCTCCTACGACGCGTTCCTGTCCGCCTCCCGCGAGTGGCTCGACGAGCGCGGCTTGGAGGACACCGTGCTCGCCGACTCCAGCGGGTTGTCCGAGGAGACGGTCAGCACACCAGCGGACCTCTTGACGGTCGGTCGTCTGCTGAGCGAGGACGACACCCTGTCCAAGATCGTGGCCATGAAGAAGATCACCGTTCCAGGCGTCGGCACCGTCGAGAACACCAACCAGGCACTGGGCAAGAAGGGCATCGACGGAATCAAGACCGGCACCACCGGGCGGGCCGGCTCCTGCCTGCTCTTCTCCTGGCACCACACCGTCGCCGGCAAGCAGGTGACCATGGTCGGAGTGTTCCTCGATGCGCCGAGCCACCCGACCCTGGATCGGGACCTGTTGCGACTCATCCCCACGTTCAACGACGAGTTCTCCACCGTCCGGCCGGTCAAGGAGGGAGCGACGCTCGGCACCGCGAAAGCCGCCTGGGGGCAGCAGGTCGATCTGCGAGCCGGCCGCGGCATCACCGTCAGGGCCTGGGGACCGGTCGAGGTGCAATCCGATCTCGAGACGCCCGCTGTCAACGCGATGCGCCGGGGCCAACGGGTCGGACACTACGACGTGGTCGTCAACGGAGAGAAGAAGTCTGTGCCCGTGACCTCGGACGGCACCATCAGCGACCCCGGCCTGAAGTGGCGGGTCCAGCACCGCGACCTGCTGACCTACTGAGCGGAGCCTGGAGCCGCTCTTTGACGCGCCAGGGCCCTCTGTACAGGATGTACATTGAGTACATGGCTAAGGAAGGGCTCACTGCCATGTCTACTCTCGATCACCGCACCGCGGTCCACTACAACACGGTCAGCGAAGCGCGGGACCACATCTCGAACCTGCTCGACGCGTCCGAGGCGGGCAAGCCGGCAACCATCCGTCGCGGCAGAGCTCGGGCCGCAGTCGTCGACGCCGGCCGGCTGCGCTACTTCCTGGCCCGCACCCGGCCGGCGCGCGCCCAGGCCGTGCGGGAGGCTGGCGGCTGGTCCGTCATGCTGCCCGGGCTCCCCCTGGCCGCCGACGGTGAAACCTTCGACGAGGCCCTCGACGAGATGGTCGAGGTGCTCCGCGAGTACGCCGCCGATTGGACCGACCATCTGCGTCACGCACCCAACCATGCCGACAACTGGGGGCTGGTGCAGATCATCGAGCTGTCCTCCGACGCCGAGCTGAAGGACTGGCTGCAACAGTGACCGGCTTCCCTGCAGCCACTCGGAAGGATCACCAGAAGTTCTGTGTGACCGAAGGGTGGGTGCAGGTCCGAAATGCCCGCGGCAACACCGGCGACCATTGGATCTACGAGCTGACGCTGCCCGACGGGCGGACCCTGCGGACGCGGGTCTCGCATCCGGTGAACCGCGATACCTATGGCGCGGCGATGTGGGCCCACATCCTCCGCGAGCAGCTCGACGTCGACGAACCCGCCTTCTGGGCCTGTGTCCAGGACAAGGTCATGCCAGAGCGAGGATCGCTGGAGCCGCCCGAGGACGCGATCCCGGCCGGCGTCGTAGCGCAGCTCCTGAGCAACGGTGTTCCTGACGTCGAGATCCAGGACATGAGCAGGACCGACGCGATCCGGCGGCTGAATGAGATCTGGTCGCAACCGACCTGATCAGGACCTCTCACGGAGGGATCGCTGCTGGATACCGAGCAGTTGATGTTGCGCGGGCCAGAAGACTCACCGGAGCCACCTGTCGGAATCGAACCGACGACCTATTCATTACGAGTGAATCGCTCTACCGACTGAGCTAAGGTGGCCTGCCCGGGTGCGGCGAACCGTACGGACGGGCGGCAGCCAACTATAGCGACGCCCGGCGGGCCGGAGGAAATCGAGGTCTCAGCCGTCGGTGCAGGTGCTGTCCCGCTCGGGGACGGTGCCGTCGATCAGGTAGCTCAGCACCTTGCCCTGGACGCACTTGCTCTGGTCGTAGGCCAGATGCCCGTTCCCCTTCAGAGTGATCAGCCGGCTGGACTTCAGCGCCTTGTGCATGTGCTCGGCATACTCGTACGGCGTCGCCGGGTCCCCGGTCGTGCCGAGCACCAGGATGTCGGGCCGGTCCTGGTATTTGATCTTGACGTCCAGATCGTCGGTGGCCTTCACCGGCCAGGTCGGGCAGCCGAGGTCGGGGCCGATGTAGGGGCCCAGGGTCGGAGCCTTCTTCTCGATCTTGTGCCACGTCTTCAGCGCACCGATCACGCCGTCGTCGCTGGAGTCCAGGCACTTGATCGCCGGGAACGAGTCGTTGAACTGGCCGAAGTCGCCGTCACTGTCCCGCTGGTTGTACTGATCGGCCCAGTGCATCAGCACCGACCCGTCACCGCTGACGGCCTGCTCCAATCCGGCCAGCAGGTCCGGCCATTGGCTGGCCGGCGAATACAGCGCATACAGCAGACCGGTGGTCGCCAGCGCCTGGGTCAGATCGCGCCGACCGCCCGGCAGGGTCCGGCTGTCCAATCCCTTCAGCAGTTGATCGATCTTCGACAACACCGCCTGTCGACTGGTGCCGAGGCTGCACTTGTTGGCCGCACACCAGGTGGCGAAGTTTCCCAACGTCCGATCGAACCCGTAGGTCTGGCTGACCTCCGGGGCACCGCCGATGCTGGTTGCGCCGTCGAGCACCATCCGCCCGGTGCTCTGCGGGAACATGGTGGCGTACAGCGCCCCGATCGAGGTCCCGTAGGACGAGCCGAAGTAGTCCAGCTGCCGTTGCCCGAACAGCTGCCGCAACAGATCAAGATCACGAACGGTGTCGGCCGTCGAGATGTGCTTGAGCAGCTCCCCCGATCTCTTCAGGCAGGCCCGCCCGAACTCGGTGTTGATCTTGGTCAGGGCAGTGACCTCTTGATCATCATCGGGTGAGTAGTCGAAGGCTGTGTAGTCCTCCATCTGTTCGGAGCTCAGACACCGTACGGGGGTCGACTTGCCGACACCACGGGGATCCCAGCCGATGATGTTGTAGTGCTTGTCCAGCCCGTGCGCGGCGAAGTAGTCGACGTAATCGGTGCCCGACCCGCCCGGACCGCCGGGATTGATGAAGAGGTCACCCTTCGGGCTGCCGGTGCCGGGACGTCGGGCCAACGCCAGCGTCAGCGCCGGCCCGTTCGGCTTGTCCCAGTCCAACGGCGCCAGCACGGTCGCACACTGCTTGTTCGGGACGTCCTTGACCGGGCAGTCCTCCCAGACGATCTTCTGGCTGGTGTAGCGCGACATCCCCTTGCCCTGCGGCGGATCGTCGATGCCCTTCGGCTGGACGTCGGACGGCACCGGCTCGACCGGGCGCCGGGTCGCCGTCGCCGACGGCACGTCCTCGGACGACGAACCGCTCGCGGTGCTACCAGCGGTCGGGCTCGAGCGTTGTGTCGAGGTGGCCTGCGGCTGCCCGGGTCCCTCCCCCGACCCGCCCGCACTACACCCGGTCAGCAGGATCGCCAGCACGATCCCCAGCAAACCGACCACCTTCGCACCGGTTGCGTACCTTCGCACCGGGTGTACGTGGTGCGAAGGTACGGAGGTGGTGCGAACGTACGGGACCGGCCGGCTGGGTCGAATGATCACGTTCGAGGGACTACTGATCATCAGAATCCGGCGCCGATGCTCCGGACTGGTCACCGTCAGCGGCGGCTCGCCGACGACGGCGGCGCCGGGCCTTGGTGCGTTCCTTCTTCTTCGGCCGCTCGGTCGCGGCCGCCTCGACCTCGGGCCCGGACGGGCCCTTCGACAAGCTCAGGGATCCCTGGTCGGGCTGGTCGGCCGGCGTTGACCGGTCGGGTTCATCGGCCGGTAGTGCTTGGTCGAGGACTGCGGCAGCGGATGCTTGATCGGCCCGCGGATCGCGGGTTTCGTAGGCGGCGCGGGAGCCGCAGACCGAGGCTCGCGAACAGCTGGTGATCGCACCGGAATCGCGCATCCGGACGACCACCGCGTCGGCCGGGACCTGATGCCCCACGACGACACCGTCGCCGTCAGCGGTGCTGACCTGGCTACCGACCGCCGGCGCATTCCGGGCGAACTCGGCGTACAACGGGTGTTCGTACTTCAGGCAGCACATCAGCCGTCCGCAGGCGCCGGAGATCCGCATCGGGTTGGACGGCAGGTCTTGGGCCTTGGCCAGTCGCAGGCTGACCGGTTCGAAGTCCTTGAGAAAGGTGGCACAGCACAGATCGCGGCCACAGCTGCCGATCCCGCCGGTCAGCCGGGCGCCGTCCCGGGATCCGACCTGACGCAGATCGATCCGGGCCTGCAGCGCCCGCGCCAGCTCGCTGACCAAGGTCCGGAAGTCGACCCGATGCGGAGCGGTGAAGTAGACCACCACCATCTGGTCGAAGTCGGTGCCGCGGTCGAGGTAGTCGACCCCGACCACCTTCATCGGCAGATCGTTCTTCTTGATCAACTTCTTGGCGACGAGCTTGGCCTCGGCCCGCTTGCGGCGATTGGCCTCGTCACGCTCCAGATCCTGATCGGCCGCCTTGCCCGCGCACTGCGGCAGTTCGCCGAAGTCCTCGGTCAGCCACTCCGGCGCCCAGACACACTCGGCGACCTCGGGCCCGCCCTCCTCGGTCGGCACCAGCACCCGATCGCCGATCTGGTAGTCGGCGTCGGCGGCGTCCAGGTAGTACAGCCGCCCGTACCGCTCGAACGAGACGGCCATCACGCGGGTCATGGGGCCACCTTACGGGCCGACCGGCACACCGGCGGCATGGTGCCGACGATGGGCGATCCGGATGTCGTACGAGTTCTTCAGCTGGCCCCGCTCCGGCCGCCGGAGCTCGAACTCATACGACAAAGCGATCGCCTAGGAGTGTAGGACGCAAGCAAGGGCGCGCCCGACGGGCACGCCCTTGCTGTGCTGGGTGCGTCGTCGCTGATCAGACGATCAGCGCGATGTCCCGGGTGATCTTCGGATCAGAGCTCGATCTTGGCGCCGGCCAGGATCACGTTCGGGTTGGAGATCGTGCTGGAGTTGATGCTCCACAGAGCCATCCAGCCACCCTCGACGTTGTGCTCGGAGGCGATCGAGGCCAGCGTGTCACCGGACTGGATGGTGACGTACTCGCCGGTGCCCTTGTAGGAGTGCTTCGGCAGGGCCGGGGTCGACTCGGAGGAGTAGGTGCCGGTGCTGCGCTGAGCGGTGTAATTGCTCGAACCGTTGGAGCCGGACTCGTTCGAGCTGTAGTTGCTCTGGTTGTTCGAGCTGTAGTTGTTGCTGGACTCGTTGTTCGAGCTGTAGTTGTTCGAGTTCGAGCCGTTGGAGTCGTTGTTGGAGCTGTAGTTGTTCGAGCTCTCGGAGTTGCTGTTGCTGGAGTAGTCGCTCGAGCCGCCGGAGTTGGAGCCGCCGTTGGAACGAGTCAGGCCAGCCTTGGCGCCACAGACCGGCCAGGCGCCCGGGCCCTGGGTCTTCAGCACGTTGCGGGCAACCCGCTTCTGCTCGCTCTTGGAGGCGTTCGACGGATCGCCGGAACCGCCGTTGGCGTTCCAGGTCTGCTGGGTGAACTGCAGGCCACCGGAGAAGCCGTTACCGGTGTTGGTGCTCCAGTTGCCGCTGCTCTCGCACTGCGCGACCTGGTCCCAGACATCTGCATGCGCCGGGGTTGCGGTCATCAGGCCGACGCCGGCGGTGAGAGCAACAGCCGCTCCGGCAGCACCCACAACGCGCTTGGTGATCTTGGAGTTGGACAAGTCCTCTTCCCTTTCCTGACGTGCGCCTGGTCGATGTGGCCTGCGTACGGGCTGTCAGGCGCCCTCCGCGTGCAGAGCCAGGACCGTGCGTCCCGACGCCGCCACCACACCGTGTGGACCCGACCTCGGCTGTGTCAGCCGACCCCCGCCGGTTCCACCCCCGCCTTGTCGCCCGGGACTCTCCCGGCATCCGGCAACCCAGTCGGGTTCGTACCGGACGGCTCGACGTCGGCGGGAACCGGCGCACGCTGAGCACGTGTCGACCACATGTCTGATGCGGTCGATCTCCTCGCATCCGCCGCGCGATCACCGTTGATAACGTTTTGGCTACGAAGCAGACATCACCGTAGGAAGTGAATCGAGCTTGTGCAAATCCCGGCCGCCATCAGAGAACGTTCGCCCGCGTCGAAACTCAAAGCCGAAGCTCAGTTTCTGACTAACGCGAACACAACGAGTGGCGATATCAGGCGGAATGAACCTCAATCTCGCCCAAACTGAGAGGCTGAGGAAAAAAGTCCGTCGCGAGGGGCTGTCGCAGCCGCCTGAGCGGGCCATACCGCACCCAACACGCCGGGCACAACCGCCGAGCGGTGGAACCCCGTTGCGCATCTACCGACGGTGATCATCGACAGGGCGAATCAGCCTTCGACCAGACCGATCATCATCGCTTCCACCGCCAGCAGTGGCGCGACATTGTTTTCCAGCGCCTCCCGGCAGGCCAGCAGCGCATCGATCCGGTGCAGGGTGGATTCCGGGGTCGACCGGCGGGCATGGACGCCGATCCGCGGCGCCAGCTCGATGTTGACCAACGGCGCCGCACTGCCGGTCTGCACGCTGAGCACGTCGCGATAGAACGCGGTCAGCTCGGTCAGCGCACGGTCGATCGCGTCCCGCTGCAGTCGCTTGCTCCGCGCCTTCTGCTGGTCGGCCAAGTCCTTCATCGCCGCCTGTGCCTGCTTGGGTTTGGCCCCCTTGGTGCCGAAGCCGAGCGCCTGCTCCAGCTCGGCCTTCTCCCGGGCATCCAGGTCGGCGGTAGTGACGCCGGCCTCCTCGGTGCAGGCCGCGATCAGATCCGCGGCCGCCTCCAGGCAACCACCCAACCCGGTCAGCCGGTCGGGGATCTGCAGCACCCGCTGCCGACGCTCCCGCGCCTCCGGGTTGCGGGCGAGCGCCCGGGCGCGGCCGATGTGGCCTTGCGAGGCGCGGGCCGACTGATCGGCGAGCTCGGGCTCGATCCCGTCCCGCTGTTGCAGCAGCCCGGCGACGGCGGCAACGGTCGGGGTGTGCAGTTGCAGGGTCCGGCACCGGGACCGGATGGTGACCACGACGTCGTCGGCGGTCGGCGCACAGAGGATCCAGACGGTCTTCGCCGCGGGCTCCTCGACGCTCTTCAGCAGCGCGTCGGCGCCGCGCTCGGTGACCCGGTCGGCATCCTCGACCACCAGCACCTGCCGCCGGCCCAGCGTCGGACTCATCGCCGCCCGCCGGACCAGCTCACGCACCTCGTCGACACCGATCGACAGCTGCTCGGTCCGCACCAGGGTGACGTCGGGATGCGCACCGGACAGCGCCGTACGGCATTGCTGACACTCTCCGCAGCCACCGTCCGGGCACTGCAGGGCCGCAGCGAACGCCCGCGCAGCGTTGGACCGGCCCGAGCCGGGAGGGCCGGTGATCAGCCAGGCGTGCGACATCGCGTGCGAGCCGCCGGCAACCGCGCGCTGCAGGGTCTGGACCGGACGCTCCTGGCCGACCAGATCGGTCCAGACACCGGTGAGCGGGGAGCCACTCGCGGGCAGATTCACCTCGGTCGCCGACGTCATGGGTCGATTCTGCCTGCTCCCGGTGACATCGGGCGAGCCGACCGCGGGTCAGCCCCTGGCGTCAGTCCGTCAGGCCGAGCTGTCCGGCCTCACGCTCCACCACGGCCTCGTACAGGTCATCGGCCGGCTCGAAGGCTCCGACGAAGTGTCCACCGAGCTCCAGCCCGATCGTTCCGATGATCCGCCCGAACGCCGCCAGCAGGGCGAGCATCACCGGCTCGTCGATCTCCAGAGCGAGGGCGTCGGCGGTCTGCGCGAGCTGCCCGCGCAGCGCCCGGCCGTGCACCTCGGGCTGGCCGTCGACCCAGTCGGCAACCGATCGGCAGAAGGCGCTGTACACCCGCACCGCCGGCTCGACGGTGGTCTGCGGGGCGCGGTAGCCGGGGATACTGGTGCCGTAGATGAGCCCGTACCGATGCGGCTCCTCCCGCGCCCAGTCCCGCAGCGCCCCACAGACATCCCGCCAGCGGCGTTGCGGCGAGCGGCGCGGCCCGGTCGCCTCCTCCAGTACGTCGGCCAGATCGTTGTAGGCGTCGGTGATCAGCGCCGTGATCAATTCGTCCCTGCTGGCGAAGTAGCGGTAGATCGCGCTGGACACCAGATTGAGCTCGCGGGCGATCGCCCGCAACGAGAGCTCGCCGGCACCGGATTCGGCCAGCTGCTGCAGCGCCAGGGTCTTGATCCGGCGCAGCGTCTCCTCGCGCGCCAACTGTCGTGGGGTCGGTCCGGCCATCGCCCCATCTTCGCGCAGGCGATCAATAATCACAAATGTGAGCGCCGCTCTTGTATAGGCGTCGGCGCCGTGTCATGCTCACTTCAGAGAGCACTGCTCTCATCCACTGGGGGACGAAAGGTTTGTTGATCATGAATGAGCAATCGCCAGGACGACTGGCTCGCTACAGCTCGATCGCCCTGTTGATCATCGCGGCGGTCGCCTTCGCGGCGTATCCGATGTTGCGCGGATCCGGATCCGAGGTCGGCCTGGCCGGCGCCCGGCTGTACGCCCGACCTGCCTGGCTGCTGGCCCACCTGCTGGGCATGATCGGATTTGTCACGATGGCGGTCGGACTGGGTCGGCAGGACAGGCTGGCCGGACGGCTGGCGCTGACCGGAGCGATCCTGGTCCTCCCCTACTACGGCGCCGAGGCCTTCGGACTGCACGCGCTCGGACTGGTCGCGCTGGCCACCGGTGACCCGGGCATGATCGCGGCGGCCGACACGTTCCGCTATCACCCCGCAGCGATCACCGTCTTCGCCGCAGGTCTGCTACTGCTGGCCGGCTGCGGTGTCCGCCTGTTGATCATGATCCGTCGTCCGGGCTCGATGCCCGTTCGCGTCGGGCTGGTGGTCACCGGTGTCGCGCTGATCGGCTATCTGCCGCAGTTCTTCACCCCGATCGAATTCCGCATCGGTCACGGCATCCTGCTCGGCGTCGGGCTGGTATTGCTCGCGGTCGCCGCCCTCCGCCGCACCGACACTGCCTCTCGTCCGAGCTCCCGGACACCCGGCCCTGAGCGACGATGACCCATGGCAGCCGCACGGACCGCAGGTCCGCGGCATCGTCGAGCCGGGTGTTCCGCGCCGCCCGGCTCGCTCAGGAGACCCCGGTGTCGTAGCCGTCGCAGTTGTCCCCCGGGATGCTGGCGTATCCGCGACAGATCTTGATGTAGACGTGGTGCTGCTCGGGCACGTCGTACTTGCCGCTGTCACCTTCCCGCAGGTTGTAGCTGTGGTAGGGCTCGGTCAGGACGAAACGGTCGCTCTCGATCTTGAGATCCGGACCGGGATCACCCATCGCCGCATACGTGACGTAGGCGACGGCCGCGTCGCCGTCGCCGGGTGGATTCCAGACCTTGAGCGTCTCGCCCTCTGGTCCGGTGTGGCTGAAGAATGCCTTGTAATCCCCGTGTGCAACCCATTCGTTGGACGAATCCGGAAGGTCGGCGTTGCTGGTCGGTGCGGACGCCCACAACATTCCGGGTGATGCAACGGCGGCCGCGGCGCCGACCAACAGGAGTTTGGTGCTTCGTCGCATGTCGCGTTTCCTCTCGTCGTATGAATCGCGGCAGCTGCCGCGGTCATTCGACGTTGTCATGCGAGACGATCACTACCCGGCACCTTTCGAACAGGATCGAAGGGCACGCCAGATCCGATCAGCGCTGCGACCTCCCTGTTCGGCGATTGGCCGTCGACCAGCGCTGTCAGACGGTGTCGAGGTCGGTGACACGTCAGTCCATCAGCGGCAAGTCGGCCAGGATCTGTTGCAGGGCGATGATCTGACGAGGAATGAACTCGCCCACCGTCAGCCCGACGACGTCGACCACAGCGCTGACGTCGGCCACCACCGGGCAGACTTGATCACTGCTGAGCCCACCCGCTCGCTGGACCTTCGAACCGACCACGTAGCCGCGGCGCACCACGACGAGCTCAGACACAGGTGATGCAGCTTTGCTAGACCAACAGCGTGGCGACCCGCTCCCGTACGGCGGCAGCGATCGCGTCCCGCTCGTCGCGGGCGGCCAGCACCAGGTAGTGCTCGGGGTCGCGGGCGGCCAGCGCCCGGAAGCGGTCCCGGGCGGCGAGGTGGAAGCTGTCGCCGGCGGCCTCGATCCGGTCCTTGTCGGCCATCCCGCCGACCAGTTCGGACGGTTCACCGTCGAGCAGCACGGTCAGGTCGGGACGCAGATCGTCGGTCGCCCAGCGCGCCAGTTGCTCCAGCTCGGTCGGATCAAGATCACGACCGCCACCCTGATAGGCCAGCATCGAGTCGACGTAGCGATCACAGACCACCACCTCGCCGCGTTCCAGCGCCGGCCGGACCACCGCGGACAGGTGATGGGCCTTGTCGGCGGCGTACAGCAGGGCCTCGGCCTTGGGTGCCAGATCTCCGGTGCTCGGCGACAGCACAATGCTGCGGATCTGTTGCCCAGCAACGGAATCGCCCGGTTCGTAGGTACGCAGGAACGCCCGGCCCTGGCCGGCCAACCAGTCACAGAGCAGCCCGACCTGGGTGGTCTTGCCGCTGCCGTCACCTCCCTCGAACACCACGAACAGTCCGGTCACCGTTTGCCCTTCCGCATCGCCGTGCTCCAGTCCTCGAGGAACTCTTGTTGCGCCTCGGACATCCGCTGCCGATGCCGTTGATAGCTGCGACCGAGCTCGAAGGCCGTCGCAGCGCCGACGAATCGGGACTCGTGTTGATCATGCTCGGCCTGCTCGGCCTCGGCGCGTGCGGTCAACAGCAGCTGGACCGCGGGCCGCAACCGACGGGCTTCCCGACGATGCTTCTTGGACACCACCATCCGGGTCAGATGGGACAGCCGGCTGACCTCCTCGGCAGCCACCGCCGCGTCGGCCCACATCGAGCCGGCAGACTCACCGGTCAGCCGGCCGGCGACGATGATCAACTTCTGCACGGCGTCGTCCAGCAGGCTGATCAGCGTCTCCGCCGCGGGTAGATCGGAGGAGTTCGGGTCGACCCGTGGCCCCCGGACGGCACCGACCAGCAGGTCGAGCAGGTGCAGATACCGTTCACGGCGGAGCACCGACCGCAGCCGACCCTCCTGGTCGCCGTCCTCCACGACCACCTCGACCAACGCACCGGACAGCCAGCCCAGCTCTTCGTCCAGCTCGACCAACCAGTCCGGCTCCAGGGCGCTGGCCAGACCGGTCAGCTCGGCGCGCAACCCGGTGACGGCACGGGCCAGTTGATCGGCGGCCGTCGTGGCGCCGGACCGGCCGGCGAGGTCGGCGGTGACCAACTCCAGCAGCCGGCCGGCCACCACCGACTCGATGAAGTTCTCGAAGCCCGCGTCGGGTTCGATCGGACGCGGGGCGGGATAGTCGGTGAGCCCGGTGGCCGGGGTGCCGATCCGCTGCGCCAGACTCGGGAACTCCTCGACCAGGGTGCCGCCGCTGGCTTCCAGGGCACCGATCAGCCACTCCTGTTGGTTCGACTTCAGCCCCGCTGGACCGGCTTCGATCCGGACCTCCCGGAAGCGGGCCGTGGTGACCCCGCCACGGCGGACGGTGACCCGGTCGTCGCGCAGCACCGCGGTCGGTTCGTCGCCGCTGCGGAATTCGAAGGACTGGCGTTGATGACTGATTGCCGCGACCGGGCCGAGCGCACCCCGACGCCGGAACGGCATCGTCAGGTCACTGAGCCGTTCGGGGAGATCACCCTTGCCGAACGGCTCGACCAGTTCGTCCGGCAGCAGCGGATGCCAGCTCGGGGCTCGCAGGTACCAGTCGCCGCGCCCTTCGATGACCCGATGCGCCAATTCGATCCCGGACCGGATCAGCCGATGGTCGGCGACGTCCAGCAACGTGACCTCGGCGGCGTACGCAGCGTCCCGGCCGGCTCGGGCCACCGGTCGTGGCAGCCCGAGCTCGACGTTGTCCAGTCGTGCAGGTTCGGTCGTGTACGGCAGGTCGAACCGCCACACCTGCGCGGTCATGAGCTCGATGAGGAGCTGCCGGCCGCCTTCTTCGCCGTCGTCTTCTTGGCCGTGGTCGTCTTCGCGGCGGCCTTCTTGGCCGGAGCCTTCTTGGCAGTCGTCTTCTTCGCGGCGGTCTTCTTCGCCGTCGACTTCTTGGCTCCGCGCTTCTTCGGCGCCGGTCCCTTGGCCCGCTTCTCGGCGAGCAGTTCTGCGCCCCGTTCGGCGGTCATCGACTCCACCGAGTCGTCCCGGCGCAGGGTCGCGTTGTATTCACCGTCGGTGACGTAGGCGCCGAACCGGCCGTCCTTGATCACCATCGGCTTGCCGGTCGCCGGGTCGTCACCGAGTTCCTTCAGCGGCGGCTTGGCCGCTGCCCGACCGCGCTGCTTGGGCTGGGCGTAGATCTTCTCCGCCTCCTCGACGGTGATGTCGAAGATCTGTTCCTCGCTGGTCAGCGAGCGGCTGTCGGTGCCCTTCTTCAGGTACGGGCCGTAACGGCCGTTCTGGGCAGTGATCTCGACCCCCTCGGCGTCCTTGCCGACGACGCGCGGCAGGTTCATCAGCCGGAGCGCCTGCTCCAGGGTGACGTCCTCGACGCTCATCGACTTGAACAGCGATCCGGTCCGCGGCTTGGCACCCTTCGGGCTGCCCTCGGGCAGCACCTCGGTCACGTACGGTCCGAAGCGACCGTTCTTGGCCACCACCTGATGGCCGGTGTCCGGGTCGACGCCGAGCTCGTGCTCCTCGCCCATCGGCTTGCTGAGGTATTCCCGAGCAAGATCAACGGTGAGCTCATCGGGCGGCAGATCATCGGCGACCGATGCCCGCCGCCCCTCGCTGTCCTCGACATAGGTGCCGTAGCGGCCGACCCGGGCGACGATCCCGGAATCAAGGTCACCGATCCCGAAGGTGGACAGCGCCCGGGCATCGATGTCGCCGAGCTCGGTGACCAGCTTGTGCAGACCTTCCTGATCGCCCCGGCCGAAGTAGAAGTCCTTCAGCACGGCGAGTCGTTCAAGATCACCATCGGCGATCTTGTCCAGCTCGGCCTCCATGCCGGCGGTGAACTGGTAGTCGACCAGCCGCGGGAAATGCTTCTCCAGCAGGGATGTGACGGCAAACGCCAGCCAGGTCGGGACCAGCGCCGAGCCCTTCTTGAACACATAGTCCCGGCTGGTGATGGTCCGGATGATCGACGCGTAGGTGGACGGCCGGCCGATGTTCAGCTCTTCGAGCTTGGCCACCAACGACGGCTCGGTGTAGCGGGCCGGCGGCTTGGTCTCGTGCCCCGAAGCAGTGACCTCCTCGGGGCGCAGCGACTGTCCTTCGGTCAGATTCGGCAGCCGGGTCTGTTGATCATCGGTGGCCGAGCTGTCGTCGCGGGACTCGACGTAGGCCTTCAGGAAGCCGTGGAAGGTGATCGTCCGACCGGAGGCGACGAAGGTGCAGGCCTCCCCCTCGGTCGGTACGGCGTTGATCTTGACTGTGACCGTGTTGCCCTCGGCATCCTTCATCTGGGAGGCGACGGTGCGCTTCCAGATCAGGTCGTAGAGCCGGAACTGGTCACCCTGGAGACCCGTCTGAGCCGGGGTCCGGAAGGACTCACCGGACGGACGGATCGCCTCGTGCGCCTCCTGGGCGCCCTTCACCTTGCTGGCGTAGATCCGCGGCTTCTCCGGCAGGTACGCGTCGCCGAACAGTCGCTGCACCTGGTTGCGAGCGGCGCTGATCGCCGAGCTGGACAAGGTGATGGAGTCGGTACGCATGTAGGTGATGAAGCCACCCTCGTACAGATCCTGGGCGACCGACATCGTGCGCTGGGCGGTGAAGCCGAGCTTGCGGCCCGCCTCCTGCTGCAGCGTGGTGGTGCGGAAGGGTGCGTACGGGCTCCGCCGGTAGGGCTTGGACTCCACACTGGTGACCGAGAACGCACCGGACTCCAGCCGACCGGCGAGCTGCCGGGCGTTCGTCTCGTCCAGATGCAACAGTGTGTCGTTGCTCTGCTTCAGGTTGCCGCGATCATCGAAGTCGCGGCCCTGAGCGACCCGAGCAGCACCGACATGGGTCAGCCGGGCCGGGAACTGCGGCGGGTCGGCGGACTCGCCGGCGTCCAGCACGGCGTCCAGATCCCAGTAGGCGGAGCTGCGGAACGCGATCCGTTCGCGTTCGCGGTCCACCACCAAGCGGGTGGCGACCGACTGCACCCGACCGGCGGACAGCCGTGGCATCACCTTGCGCCACAGCACCGGCGACACCTCATAGCCGTAGAGCCGGTCCAGGATCCGGCGGGTCTCCTGGGCGTCGACCTTGTCGATGTCCAGGTCGCGAGGGTTGGCGAGCGCCTCGTTGATCGCGTTCTTGGTGATCTCGTGGAAGACCATCCGGCGCACCGGGACCTTCGGCTTGAGCTCCTCCAGCAGGTGCCAGGCGATCGCCTCGCCCTCGCGGTCGTCGTCAGTGGCCAGCAGCAACTCGTCGGCGCCGGTCAGCGCCTGTTTCAGCTGCTTGATGGTGCCGCGCTTGTCCGGCGACACGACGTAGATCGGCTGGAAGCCGTCGTCGACGTTGATCCCGGTCCGGGCCCACTTCTCGCCCTTGTACTTCGCGGGCACCTCGGAGGCGCCGGTCGGTAGATCCCGGACATGCCCACGGGATGACTCGACGACGAATCCGTCGCCGAGATAGCCGGCGATCGTCTTCACCTTGGTCGGCGACTCGACGATCACCAGACGGTGTCCGGTCCCGTTTGCTGCCACTGCGTCCTCTCTCCTGCGACCCCTGTGGTCGCCGGTGTTCAGCTCTCTGGTGTCTATATATATGGGGTGCGGTCAAACCGCGTGTTCCGTCCCCGCTTCGACGAGCAGATTGTCCACGATCAGCCGACGGATCTGCGGCAGCATCTCATCGGCGAGTTCTTCGGCCTGCAGGCCGAGGATCGCCGCCACACCCCCGAAGATCTGAACCAGCGTCAGTTCCCCGTCACACGCCCCCAGCACCCCGGCGAGAGCGGTATCGGCGCGTACGGCTCGTCGGAATCCGCGCTGCTGACGCAACACGATAGCTTCTGGATCCGCAACTCCGGGCATCCCGACGGTTTCCTGTCGTACGTCGGGCGCCAATTGCCAGTGTCGGCTCAGCAGCTCGGCGTCGGTCAGCCGCTGTTCCAGGTCGACCGCGGCGACTCTGGCAGCCCAGGCGTGCCCGATCGGTTGCTCGACCGGGTGCGGCCAGTCCTCGATCGTCACCACCGGCTGCTCGCGGCCGGCGTTGGTGAACATCAACCACCCCATTCCGACCGACTCGATACCCAGTCGGTCGAAGTAGTCACACCAACGGCGATAGGCGTCGGCATATTCCGCTGCCCCGACCAGGCCGGCGTCGGCGAGCCAGATCTCGACGTACTCGTAGGCGTCCAACACCTCGCGGCGGACGATATGGGCGTCACAACCGGTCCGGGTCGCCCATTCGGCCAGCCGGTCCTGCCACGGCTGGTCGCGCAGTTGCGCCCAGTTGCCGAGCACCTGCAGGCTGCCGCCCGGGTTGAGTCGCGCGGCGCCCTCCTGCACCACCCGCTGCACCAACTCGTCGCCGACCAGTCCTGCCTCCCGGTAGGTCAGCCGGCTGTCCCCCGGCGGGGACATCACGTACGGCGGATTGGTCACGATCAGGTCGAAGGTTTCGTCCGGCACCGGTTCGTAGAGGCTGCCCTCGCGCAGCTCGACGTCGACCTGATTGAGCCGCATCGTGGCCGCCGCCAACTCCAGCGCCCGCCGGTTGACGTCGGTGCCGACGACCCGGTCGGCGTGCCGGGCCAGGTGCAGGCTCTGCACGCCGCAGCCGGTGCCGAGGTCCAGCGCGGAGCCGACGGGTTGGCGCATCGTCAGCTCGGCCAGGGTCATCGACGCCGGCGACACCCCGAGGACGAAGTCGTCGGCGACCGGCGTCATCGGCCCGTCCAGGCCCGGGGTCAGATCGGAGAAGATCCAGCCGGACGCGCCGTCGTCGCTGCCGTACGGTCGCAGGTCGACCAGCGCGCGAGCCTGATCATGATCGATCCGGACCAGCCCGGCGGTCGACAGTGGCTGCACCAGGCCCGGCAGCGCCGCGTCAAGATCATCCAGCGGTACGGTCGCCTGCAGCGGCCAGAGTTTGGTCAACGTCGCCAACGGACCATGATCATCGGCGATCGCGCGGCGGGCCGGGGTGGTGTTGTTCCGACCCAGCGCGGCATGCTCGGCAGCACCCACCAGCGCGACGATCGCGTCGACGGTGTAGTCGAGCTCGGTGAACCGTTCCCGGAGGCGGCGAAGATCATCATCGGCTAGCACGACGACATCGTGACACAATGCGGCTCCGGCAGCCGACCGGCTGCTCCTCCCGCCCTCGCGTGCACCCGGACACGGTGGACAGGAGGCGGATGCGGCCCGTGGTCGCCCAGCACTCGCTTCTGACCTTCGTCCTCGCGCCGGCAGCCTGGCGATCTTCGTTCCCACCGTGATCAGCCCCTGATCTCCGACACGGCGCCGGGAAGCATGGGCACGTCGCGACCGAGCGCCCGCGACCTCGCGACCTCGGACAGTCGACCGAACTTTAGTGCTGCGTAAGGGAGCGGTCTCAGACGGTGAAGTGGGGGCGCGAACTTCGGACAGTCGACCGAATTTCCAGGCGGCGAGTGACCTGAGATCGCGAATTCTGGACACTCGGCCGAACTTCGCGGCGGCGTACGACGGCGGGCCCAGACGTCGGCGCAGCACACCCGACGCGAGCTGGACCGGACAGTACGGACGCGAATTCTGGACACTCGGCCGAACTTCCGGGCGGCGAATGGCGGTGGGGCGGTGAATACTGGACACTCGGCCGAACTTCGAGGTGGTCGACGTCGTTCCGATGGCTGAGGTGACATCAGTTGCACAGGGCCGAGACGTTGATCGCGACTCCGGAGTAGCGGTCGTCCTCAGCAACACCGCCCTTGCGAGTCGCGCGAAGACGCGGCGGCCGCCGAGGTCGCCACGTTGATCAACGACGCCGCCGATCTCGCGCCGTGGGGGCGGGCCGTACGAACGACAGATGGTGCCGACAGATCGCCGACCTCGAGCACCGACCGTCGAGGACGACTCAACGATCGGCGTCGCCGCAGCTCGGACTCGAAGGCATCCGGCCGAGTGCCCCGGGTCGGCACTGATCGCCGTGCTTACGGCCGAACTGAGTCTGCACCTCCGTGCCCCGACCATGATCACTGGGTCGGGTCCGACCTCCGCGCGTAGGGTGATCGTCATGGATCTCAGCGACGATCTGCTTCAGCTGCTGCGTGGCCCGGCGATCTGTTACCTCGCCACCACCATGCCGGACGGCTCGCCGCAGCTGACCCAGACCTGGGTGGACACCGACGGCAGGAACATCATCATCAATACGGTCGAGGGCTATCGGAAGGTCCGCAACATCGAACGGGATCCCCGGGTTGCCGTCACGATCGCCGACCCGGACCGCCCACACCGCTACTTCGCGATCAGAGGACGGGTGCTGTCGGTCAGCACCGACGGCGGCGTCGAAGGCATCGAGGCGCTCGCTCACAAATACACCGGACAGCCCTACTCGTGGCACGGCGGCCGTGATCAAGTCCGGTTGGTCCTGACTGTTGCGGCGGAGCGCATCCTCCCGCACGGCTGACCCGCCGGTCACCATGCGGTCGGCATCTGCGCACCCGGCGCCGAATACCGCGGGCTGCAAGGCCAAGTCCACACCCGTTCCGCAAACCCCGGCGACATCGCCCTCACCTGCTACCGAATCGCCCCGAGAACATCCGGTGAAGGGGCGATATCGCAACACCTACTGAGAAAACACCCATGAGGTGAGGGCGGCGCCGACGGCGGCTGGACACCAGCTATCGACCCATGGAACTCGTCCGAAGTCAGGCGAATTCGAGTTCCTGAACGACAACGGGATCGCTCAGATCCAGCCCGTCGGCCATCGCCTGGGTGTAGCGCCGGGCGGCATCCACATCGGTCTCGGTGTTGGTGCGGCCCGACTTCCAATAGGCGACGGCGTGCAGGTCGTCGCGGTGAACTCCCCAGTGATCACGGACAAAGCTGCGCAACGTCCGGACGACGCCCGCTTCGGCGGCGATCCAGGCCTGGATCCGACCTTCGGGTCGAGGTGTGGCGCGTACGGCACGTTCGAGTGGCGTGCCGTCGCCCCGACACGGCGGGGAGACGACCCATTCGATCTGAATCCCTTCCTGTGTTGGGATATCGACCCGGTCGGCCTCGGACTCGACCTGAAGGAAGACGGTTGCGTCGGTGCCCTTGCCGAATGACTCGATGATCGTTGCGGCGGCCGGCAGCGCGCTGGCGTCGGCGATCACCAGGTGGTGATCAACATCACCGACGGCGAAGTCGTGGCGGATCCCGGCCAGCCCGACGACATCACCCGGGACGGCGTGCCGCAGCCAGGTCATCGCCAGGCCGTTGGGGTGGATCGCGACGTCGAAGACGATGCGCGACGCGTCGGCGTCATACTCCCGGACAGTGAAGGCCCGGGCCACCGGCGGCTCGACACCGTCGGGCCAACTCGGCAGCCCGTCGGCGCCACGGGTCGGCAGCGTGACGCTGCCCGAACCGGCGGCCGGCAACATCAACTTGAAGGCGTCGGCGGGCAGTCGGGTGCGGTAGCCGGCGAGTCCCGCTCCGCGGATCGACGCCCGGACGAAATGCGGGGACCGTTCCCGAACGCCCTCGAACTCGACCTCACACAGGATCTGCGCATCGGCGGACCTCGCCAGTGCACGCAGCCCTTCACGAATCGACCCCATCGACCTCTCCTCGATCTACTAAGGGTAGCCTAACTTGTTAGATCGGGGGCCGGGGCCGGGCATCTCACCAGTTGATCGCTGCCGGATCGACGCCTCCCCCGCGCCGACCCCCTACTTTCGTCAGGGGTGGTTGTTGCCGATCGACCGGTGCCCTGCCGGCGTCCGGACCGGCACAGTGATGACGTGACCCGAACTCCTCTGCAGATCGATCCGCACTATCCGCACCCGCGCCGGCGCGCACTGGTGGCAGCAGTAGCAGCCGCTGTCATGATCATCGCCGCCGTCATCGGGCTCCCCCGAGCCGTCGCACACAGTTCACCCGCCGGTCCGGGCGGCCCGGTGCCGTTCGCACTGCCGGCGCCGACCGGTCCGGAGCAGATCGGGACGCTGGAGATGCAACTGGTGGACCGGGCCCGGACCGATCCCTGGGCCGAGAACGGCGGGCTACGGGAGCTGATGATCAACATCTGGTATCCGGCCCGCCATCGGGCGGGTCTGCCGGCGACGCCGTACCTGACACCGCGGATCGCTTCCTGGTTCAACCAGACGACGGGCGAGCTGGGGATTGCCAAGGATGCTGTCGACTTCAGCGGTGCGGTGTCGCACGCCCAGACCCGAGCCGCGGTTGTCGATCATGGTCCGCGGCCGGTGCTGATCTACTCACCCGGCGGCGGGTTGCCCCGCGCGATCGGCACCACGCTCGTCGAGGATCTGGTCAGCCACGGCTTCATCGTCGTCACTGTGGACAGCACCTATCAGGCCCCGGTCGAGTTTCCCGACGGGCTTCGGATGCCGGCACACGGCGTGGACATGAAGCAGGCCCTGGCCGAGCGCGTCCGTGACCTGCGATTCATGATCGACCAGCTGGGCCGGATCCGTACCGGCGCCAACCCCGACGTCCAACAGCGCGACCTGCCGGCCGGCTTGGCGGCGCAGCTCGACCTGGACCGGATCGGCGTCTTCGGGCATTCGATCGGAGGATTCGCCTCGGCCGAGCTGATCCGCACCGACCACCGCGTACGGGCCGGAGCGAACCTGGACGGAAGCATGGGCGAGAAATATCGCAGCGATCCGACTGCCACGACCACAACCCCGTTCCTGTTGGTCGGAGCCGGCAACGACGGAGACTCCGGCCGACGGCACACCTACCGGGAGGCTCCGGACTGGTCCGGCTACTGGAAGCTGATGAGGGGCTGGAAGCGCAATCTCTATCTCCCCGACGGCGAACACCTGAGCTTCACCGACCTCCCGTCGGTGCTTGCCGCGGTCGCGGACGACGTCGATCTTGACCGGCAGGCTGTACGGGATGCGGTCGGGACCGTCGACCCGAGCAGATCACTCACCGTGCAGCGCGACTATCTGCGGGCGTTCTTCCGGGCCCACTTGACCGGCAGCACCGAACCGATCCTCGACCGGGTACCGGTCGACCTGACAGCGACAGCGGAGTTGATTCCATGATCACCATCGACGGATTGACCAAGCGATTCGGCGACTGGGTCGCGGTCGACGATCTCAGCACCACGATCCGGCCGGGTGTCGTGACCGGATTCCTCGGCCCCAACGGCGCCGGCAAGTCCACCACGATGCGGATGATCGTCGGCCTGGACCGACCGACCGCCGGTAGCGTGACGATCGACGGTCGTCCGTACGCCGCCCTGCCCAGCCCGACCCGGACCGTCGGGGCGCTGCTGGACGCCGCAACCGCGCACCCCGGGCGACGAGCCCACGATCATCTCCGGATGGTGGCCGCCAGCAACGGCATCTCCAGGCGCCGCGTCGCGACCGTCCTGGACCAGGTCGGCCTGGGTGATGTCGGCAACCGCCGGACCGGCGGATTCTCGCTCGGGATGGCACAGCGGCTGGGGATCGCGACAGCGCTGCTCGGCGATCCGGAGATCCTGCTGCTCGACGAGCCTGTCAACGGTCTGGACCCCGACGGCGTGCGGTGGATCCGGGAGTTCATCCGGTCGTTGGCGGCCGAGGGCCGCACGGTGCTGGTGTCCAGCCATCTGATGAGCGAGATGCAACACACCGCGGATCACCTGATTGTGATCGGCCGCGGCCGATTGATCGCGGACGCACCACTGCAGGACGTCCTGCAGGCAGCATCCCTGAACGCCGTCCGGGTCCGGACCCCGCAGCCGGAGACCTTCGCAGCTGAGCTCGTCGGCGCCGGCTGCACCGTCCAGCGAGCGAGCACGGACGAGTTGGTGATCACCGGCGCGAGCCTGCCCGAGATCGGCGACCTCGCCCATCGGACCGGAATCAGGCTGCACGAACTGACGACCAAGGCCGCCACGCTGGAGGAGGCCTACCTCGAACTCACGGGCGCAGCCGTCGAATACACCGACGGAGCGGCTGACACCACCCGGGCGTCGGGCCGACGCCCGCGACGGAAGGCACGACGATGACAACGATCTCCCACGCACCGACCGCGGTCCGGCACGCCGGCCATGCGGAGTTGATCAAGCTTCGCAGCGTCCGCTTCAACGGCTGGGCGGTGCTCGGCGCTGTGCTGCTGACCATCGCCTTCGCGGTGATCGTCGCCTCGTCGATCGCGGCGAGTGCGGCCAACGGCTACGACATCACCGCATCGTCGGCCGGCATCGCCGCGGATGCGATCATCCTGGGCCAGCTGCCGGTCCTGATGATCGGCATCCTGCTCACCACCCAGGAATACGGAAGTGGGGCGATCCGGCTGACGTTGCGCTCGACACCACTCCGTGGGCAGTTACTGCTGGCGCGGGCCCTCGTCGTAGGAATCCTGTCGTTTGTCCTCGGCGGGCTGCTCGCAACAGTGGGAATGATCACGGCGTCCTGGATGATCGGCGAGGTCGACGTCGCCAGCACCGCCGACCGGCTCCGCACCGTGCTCGGCACCGGCGGATACCTTGCTCTGACCGGCTTGCTGATCATCGGACTGGGCACAGTGCTGCGCAGCACGATCGTCACCATCCTGGTCACACTGCTGCTCCTGCTGGCCGGACCGGTGCTCACCCAGGTGTCCAGCGCGGACTGGCTGCACACCGCTCAGCTCTATCTGCCCGGCACCGCCGGTTCGGTCCTGATGGCCCCGGACGGCGGCGACTACGGGACCGGAACCGCACTGTTGATCTTGGGGTGTTGGGCTGCGGTCGGCCAGCTCGTCGGATATCTCGCACTCTGGCTGCGGGACGCCTGAGGTTGCCCAAGTCCCCGCTGCGGCCAGATTCGGCGGTCACGGGCGATCGTCCGCCAACCCCGCCTGATAGCCCAGGATCGCTGCCTGGACACGATTCTGGACGTCAAGCTTGGTCAGGATGGAACTGACGTGCCCCTTTACCGTGCCTTCGACCATGAACATCCTCCGGCCGATCTCGGCATTGGACAGACCCACGGTGACCAGGGTCAGGACCTCGCGTTCACGTTCGGTCAACCGTCCGACCTGATCGGCCGCACGCGTCTTCGTCGGGTCGGCGCCGGTGCGGTAGCCGGCGATCACCGTCCCGGCGATCCGCGGCGACAGATAGGCACCTCCGTCGGCCACGGCATGGACGGCGGTGATCATCTCGCGAGGGTCGGACGCCTTCAGCAGGAAGCCGGCGGCGCCGGCGGTCAACGCACGCCGGATGTTCTCCTCCGCGCCGAAGGTGGTCAACACGATGATCTTGATCTCCGGCATCACCCGAATCAGTTCCGTCAGGGCGCCGTGCCCGTCCGTTACCGGCATCTGCAGGTCCAACAGGACGACATCGGGACGATGGCTGCGTGCCCCGTCGACCGCTTCGCGGCCGTCGGCCGCCTCGGCGACCAGCTCGATCGCCGGATCGGTAGCCAGCACGGCGCCGACTCCGGCCCGGATCAGTGGTTCGTCATCGGCCAACAACACCCTGATCCGCTGCTCTGCTGCAGTCATCACGCCTCCTGACGGACCAGGCGGTCCTTGGACGCCACCACCGGCGAGGCCGCCGTGTCGGTGAAACAGATCCGATACATGTCCGACGCGAAGTCCAGCACCGAGCTTCGCGCGAGGTAGAAATCGCAGCGTGCGTCGGGCGGTGCCGGCGGCACCGAAAGGGTCGGCGTCGGCCCCGGTTGGGCACGCGGCGGCAGCAGGTCGGTGATCGCGGATCGGCGTTGGCCGATGCTGATCTTGGCGAAGTCGTCCGGTGTCAGCGCCGTCTGCGCAAAGGTGACGATGTGAGCGACGGACAGCACCGCGGCGATGATCAGCGCCAGGATCGCCGGCAGCAGTGCCGACCGTCTGACGCGGCGGCGCTGTTGGCGTCGCGCCAACCGAGTCGTCATGGTCGCCGGCGGGTCGATGCTGCGTTCCCGTTCCGGCTGACGCGGGATCCTTGCTCGGACGGCGAATCCGTCCCGCTGCGGTTCGGCGCTGAACGTTCCGCCGAGCTGCCGCAGTCGCTCGTCCAGCGCGATCAGACCGAGACCCGACCGGTTCGCCGGTCCGACACCGTTCGGGTTCACCGTCGAGCGGCCGGCCGACCGGACTCCACCGGTGCTGATCACCGCGATGTCGAGTTGATCATCGGCATCCTCGATGGTGACCGTGATCGTACTGCCCGGTGCATGCTTGGCGGCGTTGGTGAGCGTCTCCTGCAGGACCCGGTGCACCGCCTGGGTGGTCACGGTCGACCACGTGTCCCGGCGATTGCCGAGCTGGGGCTCGGCGATCAGCAGGCCGGCCTGGCGGGCGCGGTCGATCAGCGCCTCCAGGTCCTGAGCCGAGCTCGCTTCCGGTGCGCCGTCCCGCAGCAGGTCGACGACGACATGCAGGCGATCGGTCGCCGCGGTCGCTCGGTCCCGGATCGCCGCCGCCGCCTCGCGTTGCCGGTCCGACGCCGTACGGTCCAGCTCCCAGGCGCCGGCTCGGAGTGCGATCAGCGCCAGCTCGTGGCCGAGCGAGTCGTGCATGTCGGCGGCGATCAAGGACCGCTCACTGATCCGTGCCTGCTGGTCGATCAACGCACGTTCCCGGCGGGCCTGCACGACGACCGTCTGACGCAGTCGACCCAACCACCAGGGAACGGCGACGGCGAACAGCACCGCAAGTTGGCCGGAAATCCCGCGGGACAGCAGCAGGGTCGGTTCGACGACGATCATGATCGCCAACCCGATGAGATCGGTGATCGCGATCGCTGCTACCGCGGGCAGCAGCGGCTGCAACCATCGCCCGGCGGTCACGGCGATCAGGACCGCGGCCGGTAGCAGGATCCCGCCGTACGGGCCGAGCGTTGCCAGCAGGGCCGCGGCGGTGGCGACGATCAGCCCGGCAGTCCAGCCGATGACGGCACGGCGCGCGGGCACGTCCGGCCGATCAGGATTGCTGTGGATCGGATTCGGAGACGTTGACCACCGCCACCGGCCGGTCCGCGTCCTGCAGCACGCGGCGGCTGACCGATCCGAGCAACAGCCGACCGATCAGCCCGCGGCCGTGCGAACCGACGACGATCAGCTGGGCGTCGGTCGCCTGGCTGAGGATCGCATCCGAGGCACCACCGTCGACGGTGACCGTCTCGACCGGCACCGATGCGGTGCTGTCCGACTGGGCCCGCCGCATCACCTCGACGATGACCTTGTCGGCCTCGGCCCGTTCCGACTCCTGCAACGCGGTGATCAGGTCCGGTTCGGTCGGCACGGCCAGCACCGGAACCCGGTAGCCGGTGACCGCACGGACCGTTGTGTTGCGACGAACCGCTTCTCGCAGGGCGAAAGCTGCAGCTGCGACGCTGAAATCGGAGTCGTCCACCCCGACGACGATCGGGCCGCTGGCCGGTGTCGGATCACCGGCGCCGATGATGAAGACCGGGCAGTGCGCCTCGGTCGCCAGCCGGGAGCTGACCGAACCCAGGAAGGCGCCCTCGACCGCACCGACACCCCTGCTGCCGACCACCAACGCGGTGGCGGTCTTGGACAGCTCGATCAACAGCGCGGTCGGCGCACCCACCTCGTACCGGGTGCGGCAGGTCAGGTCAGGATGCCGCTCGGCGACCCAGGTCTTCGCGCCGGCGAGCAACTCCTCGGCATAGGACTGCAGACCGTCGATCTGCGGAGCTGTCAACTGGACCCCGGAGAAGTCGACGACCGTAGGCAGATTCAGCGCGTGCACGATCTCCAGCTCGGCGCCGGATGCCGACGCCTCTGCCGCTGCATAGCCCAGAGCCTTCGCACTGGTCGGGGAACCGTCGATACCGACAACGATGTGATCAGTCATGATGCAACCTGATCGTACTGCTGCTCAACGCGGCCTTGTGAGCAGGCGCCCTACGCGGCAACAGAGCTGATGATCATCTCGGCCGGCGGCCGTGTCAGGAGTTGAAACCTGCCCGGACGTTAACGGATTGCGGGGTGACATGGCGCTATCGTCGGTGAACCATGCTCCCGCCGCTCGCGCGAGGGCGTATCGCAGCGGCTGGCTCGGTCCCGACCGGAACGAGCCGGTGTTCAGGACACGGAAGGACCAATGATGACCACTTCCCAGCTCACCCGCCGAGGGTTCCTCTACGGCGCGGCAGCCGTCAGCGGCGCCGCGGTGCTGGCGGCCTGCAGTAACGGCGACGGAGGATCGTCCAGCGGTGGCAGCTCCGGCGGCGGTTCGCAGGCGAAGGGATCGGCCACCAAGGCACTGCCGAAGCCAAAGAAGTTCCAACAGTCACCGTCGCTGAAGGACCTGCCGCCGGTCGAGGAACGACTGCCGGACAACCCGTACGTGATCCCGCACAAGTGGGTGAAACCGGGCAAGTACGGCGGCAAGCTGAACATGAACACGGTCACCACGACCGGCGCCGCGAAGTCCGCGTCCGATCGTGAGTTCTTCTACGGCCACTCGATGCTCCGCTATCTGAACGACGGCCAGGACATCGGCCCAGGCCTCGCCGAGTCCTGGGAGAGCAACGACGACGCCAGTGAGTGGACCTTCAATTTCCGCAAGGGTTTGAAATGGTCGGACGGCAAACCCTGGACCACGGCAGACATCATGTTCTGGTGGGAGAAGCTGGTGCTGCCCGGCAAGATGGCCCAGGTGCCGCCGGATGACGCCCGTTCCGGTTCGGGAGAAATTGCCAAGATCGAGGCCGTCGACGACCTGACGCTGAAGATGACCTTCGACACGCCCGCGCCGATGACCGCGGACAAGCTGGCCGCCTGGGCCAACGGCGGCAACGGCGACAACGGACCGATCTGGATGCTGCCGGCGCACTACGTCAAGCAGTTTCACCCCGACCACGGCAAGAACGTGCCGTCGGACTGGGACGGCGTGGACGGCGTGATGACGACGAAGTCGGACTGGCACCGCAATCCGGACTGCCCGACCATGACTGGCTTTCGCTGCAAGTCCTTCGACAACAACAAGGGCGTCGTCCTGGAGCGCAATCCCTACTACTGGGCGGTGATGCCCAACGGTGATCAACTTCCGTACCTCGACGAGATCCAGATCTCGGTCGTCACCGATCCCGAGGCGGGCAAGCTGCAGGTCCAGCAGGGCTCGGTCGACTACTGCCAAGGCTCGTTCAACCAGATCACTCTCGGCGATGTCAAGGGACTCCGGGACTCCTCGGAAAAGGCCGGCACCGAGATCGTCCTGTGGGACAGCGGCTCCGGGACAGGTTCGATCTTCTTCTTCAACTACGACTACGTCGATCCCGACATCCGCAAGTTGATCCGGGAGCCGAAGTTCCGTCAGGCGGTGTCGCTGGCGTTCAACCGGGATGCCGTCCGCAAGTCGGTGTACTTCAACACCGGTGAGAAGACCACCGGCACGTTGAGTCCGAAGGCCAAAGAGTTCCAGATCAACGATGAGGGCAAGAAGGTCTACACCGACTGGCGCGATGCGTATGTGAAGTACGACCCGGAGAAGGCCAAGCAATTGCTGGAGGAGATCGGCGTCAAGGACGCCGACGGCGACGGCATGCGTGAATTGCCGAACGGCAAGAAGCTGAAGCTCCGGTTGGACTACCAAGCCGATCAATCCAGTGAGCACACCAGCAAGGACAACCAGCTGGTCTCCGATTTGAAGGCCGTCGGCCTGCAGATGGTCAAGAACCCGATCCCGCCGCAGACGTTCGGGGATCAGTGGGAGACCGGGAAGCTGATGGGCCACACCAACTGGGAGGTCGGTGACGGCCACCCGTTGATCTACGCCGGCTGGGTGGTCCCGGTGCAGTACGATCACTGGGCCCCGTTGCAGGGCCACTGGTACCAGCTGTTGGGCACCAAGACGCTGAAGACCGAGCTCGACGTCGACCCGTGGAAGCGGCACCCGCCGCGTCTCGAGCCGGAGAAGGGCAGCCCGGTCGCCAAGCTGCAGGACCTCTACAACAAGGCCCGGGTCGAGCCGGACGAGATGAAGCGCACCCAGTTCATCTGGGACATCTTCAAGACCCACATCACCGACGGTCCGTTCTTCATGGGCTGTGTCGCCAACTATCCGCAGGTGATGATCATCAAGAACGGCCTGCAGAATGTGCCGCGGCACGAAAACCTTGCGCTCGGTGGATTCGTCAACCCGTGGATCCATCCGACCCCGGCCGTCTACGACCCCGAGTGCTACTTCTGGGACAAGCCCGACGAACACAGCTGATCAGGGCGAATCCCTTCAGTAGAAGGGATTGAGTTCCCATTGCGAGTAGCCGCAGACTGTCGGGCGCGCCCTCCCGACCCGGCAGCTCTGCACTCGCAGCGCCCGCACCCCGGAGCTGTTCGCCGCATAGGTGTGGTCGGTGTAACTGTCGCCGGCGCCGACCGCCCGATGCCAGCTGTAGGAGGTGATCGCACCGGATGGGCTCCGGGTCTGGACCCGACCGGTGGCGTGCACGCCGTCAGCTTCGGTGTCACGGATAGCAAGCACGAAATCGGCCCTGGTCTTCCAGTGCCAGGTGATCCTGGACGTCTCCGTCAGGGAGCCAAGTGTCGAGGCTTCGACAGCACTACCGGGCATCGTCGGGTCATCGGCATGAGCGACCGCTGGGCTGCCGGCGGCCAACACGGCCCCAGCCGTCAGGGCGAGCAACGCCGCTGAGGCCTTCTTCGTCATCATCAGGTTCCTTTCGGTTGCTGGATCAGCGTCCAGCTTCCCTTCCGGCGCTCGAGGAGTCCTTGGCGGGCAGTCGCCTCGTCTTGACGATGCGTACCCAACGGTGTCGCACCGACCGGCAGCCACGACGGGCAGGTCAGAGTTGATCACTCACTGCCGCATCCAGGTGCGCGGTGTCGTTCAGTCGGATGATCATGTGGCTGTGGTTCCACGGATTCTTGCCGAGCTCGGTGATCCCACCCGAGTTGAGGCCGAGCTGCACGCGGCCGGCCGATTCGATCGGCATCTCGATCCAAGCAGCTAGGAACAGGGTCGCGGTACCACCGTGGGTCACCACGATCTCGTTCTGCAGCGGCGGCGCCAGCAGCCGCGCCATCGCCGCGTCCGCTCGGCGGGCGAGATCCATCCGCGTCTCCGCACCGGCGATCCCCTCGTCATGCCGGAGGCGATCACCGACATCCGGGATCGGGATCTGATGTTGCCGCAGCCATTCGGTCGGCCGGCCCTCTGCTACTCCGTAGGACTTCTCTCGCAGGTCCGTGTCGAGTCGGAAGTCGACGCCCAATCGGTCGGCGATGATCTCGGCGGTGTGCCGGCACGCTTCAGGTCGGAGGTCACGACCCCGAGCGGCCCGCCGTCGTGTCGACGCTCCAGCTCGGCCGCGATCGCCTCGGCCTGCCGACACCCGAGCTCGGTCAGGTCCGAGTCGTACCAACCGCCCACCAGACCGGCGACGTGGTGCTCGGCCTGCGGATGGGTGACCAGATAGATGCTCTGCACGACAACCTTCCGACCGCGTCGTTGATCAACTCGGAACACGCTTCCATGATCATCCGGTCCTGGGCACCCATCGGCCGACATGCCGGGCACCGACCACCTCAGTCCCCTCACAGACGAACTCGCCCTGCAACCCGGTGAATGGTCCGTCGACGACCAGATAGCGCTCGCCGGGAAGCAGCTTGACCGGGAACGCCAGCGTCTCCCCGTCGTCGTCGCCATCGGAGATCGTGCCATGGATGATCAATCCGGAGCCGTCGACCACGATCCGCAACTCGATGCCGTCGGTGCGATAGCTGCCGGCATAGCGGGCCAGTTCGGCGGGCGCGAGCCGCAGCGGTTCGGGCACCCGTTCGATCAGGCCGAGCCGAGATTCCAGGATGTGACGGACGACGTGTTCGGCCAACTCACGGCCCTGCGGGCTGGAGTTGGTCAGCACGACGATCCCGCAGTCACGCTCCGGGATCACGGTCACGGTGGAGTGCTGGCCGGAGACGTCACCGTGGTGCTCGACCAGTCCGACGCCGTCGACCTCACGGAGCAGCCAGCCGATGCCGATCTGCACACCCGGCATCAACTCGTGCGGCGTCGTCGGCGCGTGCATCGCTCGTAGCGAACGTTCCGACAGCACCTGAGTCCCGTCGGCCGATCGACCGTCGCCCAGCTGGAAGCGTGCCCAGCTGAGTTGATCACCGAGGCTGGAAGCGAGTCGGGCGCCGGCAGGAAGGTATCCGCGCGGGTCGCTCCACGGTCGGCATTCCTGCAGTCCCTGGTCGGACGGCCCGGTCCGATGGCCGGTCGCGAAGGAACGGGTCATGATCTCGTTCAACGAGGTCGCGGTCCGGTGCAACCCGAGGGGTTCCAGCAGGAACTGCGACAGTGCGCGTTCGTAGGTCGCGCCGGTCACCGTCTCCACCACCCGACCGGCGACCAGAAACGCCGCATTGTTGTACGACGCACTCGTTCCGACGGCGAACTGCTGCGGCAGCTCGGCGATCAGCGCAACCGCCCGTTGCAGGGCGTCATCACCCTCACCGGTGTCCGGCCAGCTGTCGCCGCCGTCCCATCCCGCCGTGTGATTGAGCAGCTGCCCGACCGTGACCGTCTCGGCAGCGCCGGCGTCCTGCAGACGCAGCTCCGGCAGATAGTGCCGGACCGGTCGATCGAGCTCGATCACCCCGCGGTCGACCAGCACCATGATCAGGGTCGCGGTGAGTGTCTTCGCGGTCGAACCGACTTGGAACAGGGTGCTGTCGTCGATGGACACGCCATGATCACGCCGGGTCACGCCGTACGTGACGATCTCGCGTTCGCCACCGTCTACGAACCCGATCGCCGCTCCAGGGACGCCGAGGTCACCGGCGATCCGGGCCACCTCGGCGGACAGCTCGGTCGGATGATTCTCCATGGCCCGACTCTACGGGGCCGAAGATCAGCGGGAGGCGGACTCCGACAACCCGATCGGACAGCACCCGCCGACTGATCCGGGCTCAGGCGTGCCAGGCCTGCCAGAGCCGGGCATAGCTGCCACCCCGATCGACCAGTTCCTGGTGACTGCCCTGTTCGACCACCCGGCCGTCGTCCATGACGACGATCCGATCGCATTCCTGGGCCTGGGACAGCCGATGGGCGACGACCACCGCGGTCCGCCCCTCAAGGGCAGCCCGGGCCGAGTCCTCGAGCGCTCGGGCACCGGCGCTGCCTGCTTCGGCAGTCGCCTCGTCCAAGATCAACACCGGTGGATCGGCGAGCACCACCCTGGCCAGCGCCAACTGTTGGGCCTGGGCGGCGGTCAGCCGGTGGGCGCCCTCCCCCACCACGGTCTGCAGGCCCTGCGGTAACGCATCCACCCAGCCGCGGGCGCCGACCGTCCACAGCGCATCCCGGAGTTGATCATCGTCGGCATCCGGCGCCGCCAGTCGAAGATCATCGGCCAACGTGCCGGTGAAGACGTGCACCTCCTGGGACACCAGAGCGACCCGTCGCCGGATCTGCTCCGGATCGAGCCGATCGATCGGATCGTCGGCGATCATGACCGCCCCGGCGGTCGCCGGGAAGACGCCGCCCAGGATCGCCGCCACCGTCGTCTTGCCGGCACCGCTGGCTCCGACGACGGCGACCCGTTCACCGGCTGCGATCGTCAGATCGACACCGTGCAGGACGTCCGCATCGCCGTAGCGGTGGCTGATCCCGGCCCCGGACAACGTGGCCCGTTCCGGCACCGGCCGCTCCGGCTGCCGCTGCGGCGGACGAAGATCAGCTACGCCGACCAGCCGGGCCAGCGCAGCACCGGCCGCCTGGACGTCGTCGAAGGTCATCAACAAGAAGCCGAGCGGGCCGAACAGCCGGTGGAACATCAACGCGGCGGCAGTGACTGCTCCGACCGTGACGTCCTGCCGACCGACCAGCAGGAATCCGGTCAACAGCAGGGCTCCGAGACCGACCGCCTCGGCCAGGTTCATCGTGTTCATGAAGGTCTGCAGGGTGCGGAAGGCCCGAAGGGTGGCGCCGATCGCACCACGCGAGGCGGCGTTGACGCGGTCGCTGTGTCGGCTCTCGGTGCCGTAGGCGTGCACCGTCTCGGCACCGCTGATCGACGCCAGCACGGTCTGACCGCGGCGGCCGACCGCGACCCGCTCGGCGGCGTACAGTCGCGGGGCGCGGAGCAGATACCAGCGCAGCGCCAACACATAGACCGGCATCACGGTCAGGAAGGCCAGTGCCAGCCGCCAGTCCAACGTCAGGAATCCGACCGCCGTCGCCAGCACCGTCAGCAACGATGCCGACAGCGAGACCAGTTGGCTGGTCGATTCGCTGACCTGCGCGACGTCGCCGGTCACCCGGGCGGTGATCTCCCCGGTGCCGGCTCGTTCCAGGACCCGGGCGTCGACGGTCAGGGCGCGGTCCATCACCTGTTCGCGCAGTTCGGCCAGCACGTCGGCACCGAGCCGACCGACCAGGGCGTAGGAGATCCTGGTTGCGACGGCGCCGGCCGCGGCCACCAGCACGACCAGCGCGATCAAGCCGAGCAGTTGCCGGACGGTGCCACGATCGATCACCAGGTCGACAACGGATCCGAGCAGGTACGGCGCCATCACCGACAGTCCGGCGGCCAACAGCGAACTGATGATCGCCGACAACACCAGCCACGGTTGCCGCCAAGCGATCCGACCGACCACCCGCCAGGTCCGGCCGGCGTCCGCGGTCGGCACCGCCCGATCCTCACTCTGCTCTGTCTGTGCTGCCACCAGCTCGGCCGTCATCGCAGCACCACCGCCCGGTAGGCCGCGCCGAACTCGTCATCGGCCAGCAGTTGATCATGAGTGCCGGTGCGCACGTCGACACCGTCACGGACGAAGACCACCCGATCACAGAGCGACAGCAGCGGCGGGCTCGCCGTCACCAGCACCGTGGTCCGGCCGGCACCGGAACGCATCCTGCGCAGACCGGTCGCCATCTGCTGCTCCGTCACCGAGTCGACCGCGGTGGTCGGATCGGACATGATCAACAGCGGCCGGTCCGCCAGCAGTGCGCGGGCGAACGCCGCCCGCTGCCGCTGACCGCCGGACAGGTTGGAGCCGCCCTCGTCCAGCTCGCGGTCCAGGCCACCTTGCTCGGAGAGCAGTTGCTCGGCGGCGGCCGCTCGGAAGACCTCGCCGATCTCCTCGTCGGTCACCGCGGCGGCGTCCGCGGCTCCGTCGGTGATCGCCGACCGCAGCGTCTCGCCGAACAACTCGACCCGGTGTGGCTCGGACAGCAGGGTCGAGGTCCGACTGGCCGAGGATGCTTCGGTCAACGCGACGTCGGCCACGGTGACCTGGCCGGCGGTCGGACGCTCGGTGCCGGCCAGTTGGCGTCCCAGCTCTCCGGCGACGGCAAGATCATCGCTGACGACGCCGATGATCTCGTCCGGCGCGGCCACCAGTGACACGTCACGGACGTACGCACCGGCCAGCCCGGTCGCGACCAGTGGCCCCGGGGTCAGGATGCGGTCGCCACCGGCGACCCGCAGCGGTGCGTTCAGGATCTCGGCCAGTCGCTCCGCGCCGGCGGCGCAGCGGGCCCGCATCCGGACGCCGAAGGCCAGACCGTTCACCGGCTCCGCGACGAACTGCCCGAGCCCGACAATGGTGATCAACTCGCCGACGGTGATCTCGCCGCGCAACGCGAACACACCGCTGATCGCAGCGACCAGGGCGAGCAGCAGTCCACCGGCCAGTGCGGTCACGCCTTGGAAGGTGGCGTCCGCGCGGGCAGCGCCGATCGCGGCCTGCCGCGCCCGTTGACTGGACTGCCGGTAGCGGCCGGTGGCGACCCGTTCGCCACCGAAGCCGCGGAGGGCCCGTAGCCCGGACAGCAGATCAGCGGCCAGCGCGGCGGCGGCGCCGATCTCACGTTGCTGGGTTGCGGTCCGGTGGGCGATCCGGGGTGACAACGCGTTCAGGCCGAGCGCGACCAACGGGACCCCGATCATGATCACCAGGCCGAGCCGCCACTCGATCGTGAGCAGGGTCGCGATGCTCACCACCAGTCCGAACGCGACCCCGGCCATCCGCGGCACGACCATGATCATTCCCGAGGTCAGGTCGGCGTCGGTGGTGGTGATGGAGAGCAGGTCCCCGCTCTGCCGGTCGGTCCGGATCCCGCCCGGCGACAACACCCGGCTGACCGCCGAGGCGCGGAGATCGTGGGCCTCCAGCAGTTCGGCCCGCCGGACCAGCCAGGCACCACTGCGGTAGGCCATGGTGAGCACCGCGAACAGCACGAACAGGCCGAGCAGGGAGACCAGCATCGCAGTCCAGTCGCCGGTCCGTACGGCGTGATCGATGATCAGACCGATGGCCACCGGAACCATCGCCTCGCAGGTCTGGTGCAGGGCCCAACAGCCGGCGGCCGCCAGCATCGGGCCTCGGCGCCGCCGGAAGATCTGGCGGATCAGCGAAGCACCGGTCACCTGCCCGGGAGCAGGTCCGTTGTCTGCTGGGGAGTTGTCTCCCGCCGACCGGGCAACAGCTCTGTCGGCGGCATCGCCGACAGCGTCAACGGCCATCGGCCGGGCAGTGGTGACGACCGATCGGGATGATCGTCGGAGTATGTGACACCGGATCATCGATCACGGTGGCGGACAGCCCGAAGACGTCGCGCATCAGCTCCGGCGTGATCACCGCACTCGGCGTGCCACTGGCGACGATCTGCCCGTCGCACATGGCGACCAAGTGATCGGCGTACCGGCAGGCCAGGTTGAGATCGTGCATGACGACGGCGATCGTCGTACCGCGACGACGGTTCAGGTCGGTCAGCAGGTCCAGCACCTCGAGCTGATGCGAGAGATCCAGGAAGGTGGTCGGCTCGTCGAGCAGCAGGATGTCGGTCTCCTGGGCCAGCGCCATGGCGATCCAGACCCGCTGCCGCTGGCCACCGCTCATCTCCTCGATCGGCCGGTCGGCCAGGGCCAGGGTGTCAGTGGCGATCAGCGCCTCGGTGACGGCCCGTTCGTCGTCGGCGGTCCACTGTCGGAACCAGCCCTGATGCGGGTAGCGGCCACGGCCGACGAGGTCGGCGACGGTGATGCCCTCCGGCGCGTTCGGTGCCTGCGGCAGCAGCCCCATCACCTTGGCGATCTCCTTGGAGGGCTGGGAATGCACGCTCTTACCGTCCAGCAGCACTGCACCACCGGTCGGGGTCAACAGTCGGGCCATCCCGCGCAGCAGCGTCGACTTGCCGCAGCCGTTGGCACCGATGATCACCGACACCTGGCCGGTGGGCACCTCCAGCGACAGGTCGGAGACGATCTCCCGTCCGCCGTAGCCCAAGCTGAGCCCGGTCGCCTCGAGCCGACGTTGCGGCACCGGTGCGACGGCGGGCGCTTCGTCGGATTCGATGCTGCGAACATCGACGTCCGGGTTCTTGATCATGGTCATCTCGTCAGCCTCCGGTACCGAGACGGTTGGATCTGATCAACAGGAAGATCAGGTACGGGGCGCCGATCACGGCAGTGAGGATGCCGACCGGCAGTTGGACAGGGAGCAGGTGTTGACCGGCGAAGTCGGCGACGCTGACGACCAACGCTCCGACCAGGCCGGCGGGGATCAGGGCGGTGCCGGTGCCGCGGGTCAGCCGACGGGCGATCGGACCGGACACGAAGGCCACGAAGCCGACCGGGCCGGCTGCAGCGGTCGCGATCGCGGCCAGTGCGACGCCGAGCAGGATCAGCAGCAGTCGGGATCGCTGCACGGCAAGGCCGATCGACTGTGCGGTGTCGTCGCCGAGCTGCAGACCGGACAGCCAGCCACCGGCGATCAGGGTGACCGGGACGATGATCACGGCCAGGATCGCCAGCGTGGTCATCGTCGAGGTGGACGAGGACGACAGTGACCCGGTCAGCCAGAGCAGAGCCGTCTGCGCATCCTCCACGGTCGCCCGGGTCATCTGGTACTCGATCACGGCCGACATCACCGCTGCCATCCCGATGCCGATCAGGACGAAGCGGTAGCCCGACAATCCGCCGCGATAGGACAACAGGTAGATGATCAGCGCAATCACCAGAGCACCGGCGAAGGCGAAGACCGAGATCGTGATGCCGCCCAGCCCGAGCATCAGGATCCCGAAGACGGCCGCGGCGCTGGCGCCCGAGGTGACACCGATGATGTCCGGGGTGGCCAGCGGATTCCTGATCATGGCCTGGAAGATCGCGCCGGAGATGCCGAAGCACAGGCCGACCAACATGCCGGTGATCACTCGCGGCAGTCGCAGGTCGTAGACGATGAAGTTGGTCGCCGATGTCCCGCGGCCGGTCAACGCGTAGAACAGCTCGGACAGGCCGAGCGGGAAGTCACCGACGATCATCGCTGCGCAGAACACCACCAGCAGCGCGATCAGCAACCCGATGCAGACCATGATCGTCCGCCGCAGCAGCCGATGCCGTACGCTCCGGACCCGACCGAAGTCGGCACGGCCCAGCGGCGTTCCGCCGAGCTCGGTCACGGGTCCCTGAGCTCCGGCCACCGAGCCCTGAGCCTGTCGAAGGGCGGTCACAGCTCGGCCAACTTCTTGCGGCGGACCAACGCGATGAAGACCGGCGCACCGATCACCGCGGTCACGATGGCGACCTGCACCTCGCCGGGACGGGCGATCACCCGACCGACGATGTCGGCGCCGAGCAGCAGAATGGGGGCCAACACCATCGAGAACGGCAACGTCCAGCGATAGTCCGGTCCGGTGATCATCCGGGCGACGTGCGGGATGGTCAACCCGACGAATCCGATCGGTCCGGCGGCCGCGGTTGCGGCGCCGCAGAGCAGCACCACGACGGCCGCGGCGGCGGCGCGGGACAGCCCGACCCGGGCACCCAGCCCGCGAGCGACGTCGTCGCCGAGCGACAGCGTGTTCAGGGTGCGGCCCAGGAACGGGGCCAGCAGGCAGCCGATCAGCAGGAACGGGGCCAGTTGGCCGACCATCCCGAGCTCACGGCCGGCCAACGCGCCGACCTGCCAGAACCGCATCTGGTCGAAGGTCGTCTTGTTGAGCAGCAGGAAGGCCTGGGTGACCGCGGCGAAGCCGGCCGACAGAGCAGCACCGGCCAGCGCGAGTTTGATCGGCGTGGCGCCTTCGCGACCGAGCGCGGCGATGCCGTACACGATGACCGCCGCTACGGCGGCGCCGACGAAGGCGAACCAGACGTAGCCGCCGGGGGTGCCGACACCGAAGAAGGTGATCGCCAGGACGACGCTGAGGGCGGCGCCGGAGTTGATGCCCAGGATGCCGGGATCGGCCAGCGGGTTGCGGGTGACGCCCTGCATCACGCAGCCGGCCAACCCGAGGGCGGCGCCGACCATCAGGCCGAGCAGGGTTCGCGGGACGCGGAGGGTGAGGATCACCAGCCGGTCGGTGTCGTCGGCGTACCGCTGCGGCAGGCCGGCCATCACATCCTGGGCGCTGATGGCGTGGAACAGGTTGAAGTCGCCGATGGTGTCCAGGACGACGCCCGGTGAGATGGTGCGCGCACCGACTGCAATACTGAAGACGGCAAGCACGGCCAGCACCGCCAGGCTGAGCACCAGCCCGGGGATCAGCTTGGTCGCCTTGCGTACTCTCGGCGTTGTGGCGTGACCACGATCCCGATGGCCCTCATCTGGGCGCACCGGTGCGGTGGTCGTCGCGGTCATAAGGTGAGCCTAACTTCGGATCGCCTAACTCCCCAAGCCCCAGCGGCCCAGAATCTCACGGACATGACGACAATCACAGTCGCGTCGCGTGCCGAGACACTTCTGTACAGGTCAGTCCATAACTGTTACGGTCGCACCATGGGCCGTCCACGCAGCTTCTCCACCGAGGACGTGGTCGATGCCGCGATCGAGCAGTTCCGCAGCAGTTCGTTCAGCGCGACATCGACCGACCAGCTCTGCGACTGCACGGGACTGTCCCGCAGCAGTCTCTACAACGCCTTCCGCAGCAAGTCGGAGATCTTCGCCGCCGCACTGAGCCGATACGACGAGACCCAGACGGCCGACCGCGCACACCACCTCGACGACGACGACACGGGCCGGGAGATCCTGGAACGACTACTCCGGGAGACGATCGCGATCCAGTTCAGGACCGACGACCACCGGACCTGCATGGTGCTCGCCGCCTCGGTCGAGTTGGGCCGCAGCGACGAGCAGATCGCCGAACTCGCCCGTCACAACCTGGCGGCATTCGCCGACACGATCACCCGGATCATCGAACGCGGTCAATGTGACGGCACCCTGCGATCCGACCTGGCTGCCGGCGACCTGGCCCGGATGCTGCACGCCATGCTGAACGGGCTGCAGATCGTCGGCCGGGTCAGCGAGGACGATGTCGCGATCCAGGCAACCATCGACACCGCCCTGCAGCTGCTCCGCCCCACCACCGATCAGCGTTGAGACGACCGAAGTGCACCGAGCCGACCGAAGGCCCCTGAGCCTGTCGAAGATCCCTGAGCCGACCGAAGACCCCTGAGCCTGTCGAAGGACGTGCGACCAACCAGGGATCGCTCCGACCTGCCGCCAGCTCCACTGTCCCCACAAGCCACGATCCGTTTTGAACTGTATTGTCCAGAACCACCGATACGAGGAACGTCATGACCACGACCGCATCGGCAGCGCCGAGGGTGCGCACCAGACCACCGCTGGCCGTCTACGTGCTGGGCGCCGCGATCTTCGCCCAGGGAACCTCGGAGTTCATGATCGCGGGACTGTTGCCCGATCTGACCTCCGACCTGGAGATCAGCGTGCCGCAGGCCGGCATGTTGATCACCGCCTTCGCTGTCGGGATGGCGATCGGGGCACCGCTGATGACGGTGGCGACCTTGCGGTTGCCGCGGAAGCTGACCTTGATCGCCGCCGCGATCGGTTACCTACTGCTGCACCTGGTCGGACTGTTCGTCCACAACTATCCGGCCTTGATGATCACTCGGGTGATCTCAGCCGTGCTGTACGCGACCTTCTGGGCAGTGTCGGCAGTCGTCGCCTCCCGATTGGCGGGTCCGGCCGTGATGGCTCGCGCCCTGGCGATCCTGGTCGGCGGGCTGTCGGTCGCCAACGTGCTCGGCGTGCCGGCAGGGACGTGGCTGGGTGAACACTTCGGTTGGCGGGCGGCGTTCCTGGCGGTTGCGGTCGCCACGGCCGCCAGCGTGGTGTCGATCGTGATCTTGGTCCCGGACACCGACAGCCGGACAACGGTGATTCGTCCGATGCGTCAGCTGATCACCGAGGAGGTGCAGGCGTTCCGTCGGGGCCGGCTGTGGCTGGCGCTGTTGACCACCGCACTGTTCCAGGGAGCGATCTTCGCGGCGTTCTCCTACTTCTCGCCGCTGCTGATCAACATCACCGGTGTTTCGGCGGACCGGGCCCCGCTGTACCTGTTGATCTTCGGGGTCGGCGCGTTCGTCGGGACGACGCTCGGCGGCCGGGTCGCGGATCGGGGCCCGCTGGCCAACGTGATGATCAGCCTCGGGGCCACGGTGCTGGCCTCACTGCTGCTACTCGCCGTGGTGGGCTCGGCCGTCGGGGTCGCGATCGCGATCGGCCTCTACTCGTTGGCGGCCTTCTCGATCGCCGGAGCACTGAACGCTCGCGTGTTCGGTTTCGCCGGCTCGGCGCCGACTCTTGCCGCCGCGGTCAACACCAGTGCCTTCAATGTCGGCAATGCCGTCGGTCCCGCGCTGGGCGGGCTGGCGATCGCCGGCGGCCTGGGCTTCCGGTCTCCGGTCCTGGTCGGCGTTGCCATGCTGGTGGCAGCGCTGGCGGTGGCAACGGTCTCTGCGGTCGTTGAACGCCGTCCGGACCGCGACGAATCGGCACCCGAGCTCGACCCCGCAGCTACCCCGGCCGCCACGGCGGTCTGCGACGGCTGACCAGCAGACGCCGTCACCCGGGACCGATCGATGCGGAGATGTCGATCCGACCGGTCGGCCCACTTTCGGCCGCGGCCGGCTTCCACGCCGGTACGGACCCCGTGTCTGCACCCGTGATCGAGGGCGGTGCAACGGCTCAGCGCAGCCCCTCGCGCAGCGGACTAGCCTGGCTGAATGACCGCCGCGCCGACCGCCCTGCCGCTGCTGGACCGGATCCGGGTCCGGATGGCGGAAGCTGTCGGGTCGCGGATCGGCACCACTGGGCCGACGTCGGCGTTCGCCGTGCTGCGCGAAGATCAGGACGCGAAGCGCTGGTATCCAGCGGAGTCGCCGGTGCGGACGGTGCACGGCGACATCGCGATGCTGATCGGCGGGATCCGGTCATTGCTGTTGCAGTCCTTGCATCCGGTCGCGATGCAAGCCGTCGAAGAACATTCCGGATATCGCAGCGACCCGTGGGGCCGTCTGCAGCGGACGGCAGCGTTCATCGCGATCACCACCTTCGGCTCCGAGGAACAAGCCCGGGCAGCGATCGACCGGGTGCTGCGGGTCCATGATCACGTCACCGGCACCACGCCAAGCGGTCTACCCTATCGAGCCTCGGATCCGCACCTGTTGTCCTGGATCCATGTCGCCGAGGCGGACAGCTTCCTGACCGCCCATCGGTTGTACGGCACCAGCCGGCTGTCCCCGGCCGGGCATGACCGTTACGTCTCCGATCTTGCTCGGACCGCCTCGGCGCTCGGGGTGACCGATGCACCGGCCGACGTCGACCAACTCCGGCGGCAGCTGGCAGCGTTCCGTCCCGAGCTGCGGGGTGGCGGTCAGGCACGGGCGGCAACCCAACTGTTGCTGTGGCGTCCTCCGCTGTCCGGCACGGTCGGTGCGGGCTATCGGCTGTTGGCGGCCGGAGCGGTCGCCTCGCTGCCACCGTGGGTGCGCCAGGAGCTGGAGCTGCCGTCCTTGCCGATCCTGGATCGCGCGGTCGTCCGGCCGGCGGCCAAGGCACTGCTGATCAGTGTCGACCGGGGATTCGCTGCGACCTTCGAACGGCGCCCGGGCGCGGCATGATCACTGGGTCAGGATCGGTCGCAGTCCGTCGATCACCGACGGGTCCTCGATGGTCGAGGGCACCTGAGTGTGCTGGCCGTCGGCGATCTCTCGCATCGTCTTGCGCAGCACCTTCCCCGACCGCGTCTTGGGTAGCGCCGGTACGGCATCGATCCGTCGCAGCGATGCGATCGCGCCGATCTCCTGGCGGACCAGGGCGACCAGCTCGTCGCGTAGTTGATCATGGTCGATCTCGACACCGGACTTGATCACCACCAGGCCGCGCGGGAGCTGTCCCTTCAGCGGGTCGGCGACCCCGATCACGGCGCATTCGGCGACCGCGGGATGGGTCGCCAGCACCGCCTCCAGCTGCCCGGTGGACAGCCGGTGGCCGGCGACGTTGATCACGTCGTCGGTGCGGCCCATCACGAACAGATAGCCGTCGTCATCGAGGTAGCCACCGTCACCGGTCAGGTAGTAGCCGGGATAGGTCTCCAGATAGCCGGTGACGAACCGCTGCGGATCGCCCCAGACGCCGGTCAGGGTGCCCGGTGGCAGCGGTCGACGGAGGCAGATCGCTCCCTCGGCACCGACCGGCACCGGCGTACCGTGTTCGTCCAGGATCGCCACCTGGTAGCCGGGCACCGGGACGGTCGACGATCCGGGCTTGATCGGCATCGGCTCCAGCCCGCGCAGGTTGGCGACGATCGGCCAACCGGTCTCGGTCTGCCACCAGTGGTCCACGACCGGGACGCCGAGTTGATCATCGGCCCACCGATAGGTGTCCGGATCCAGCCGTTCGCCGGCCAGGAAGAGCGTCTGCAGCGTCGAGAGATCGGACGCAGCAATGGCTTCCCCGTCCGGATCGACCTTGCGGATGGCGCGGATCGCCGTCGGTGCGGTGAAGAGCACCCTGACGCCGTGCTCGGCCACCACCCGCCAGAACGCACCGGCATCCTGAGCCTGTCCCCCGGCGGTGTCCTGAGCTTGTCGAAGGGCACTGACCGGCTTGCCCTCGTACAGCACGGTCGTTGCACCGACCAACAGCGGCGCGTAGGCGATGAAGGAGTGCCCGACCACCCAACCGACGTCGCTCGCGGTGAACATCACCTCACCGGGCCCGACATCGAAGATCGACCTCATCGCGTAGCTGAGCGCCACCGCATGACCGCCGTTGTCGCGAACGATGCCCTTCGGCTTCCCGGTGGTGCCTGAGGTGTAGAGGATGTACAGCGGATCCGTGGCTGCGACCTCGACCGGGACGGCCGGCTCGATCCGGGCGTCCCTCATCAACGCGGCCAGATCAAGATCACGTGGCTCGGACATCTCGACGACGGGTGCGTCGGCGTGATCATTGCGTGGCACGATCACGCAGTGTCGCGGCTGATGCTCGGACAACTCCAGGGCCGTGTCCAGCATCGGCTTGTAGGCGATCACCCGGTCCGCCTCCAGGCCGTAGGCCGCGGAGATGATCACCACCGGCTGAGCGTCGTCGATCCGCTTGGCCAGCTCGGCGGGCGCAAATCCACCGAAGACGACCGAGTGCACCGCGCCGATCCGAGCACAGGCGAGCATCGCGATCACCGCTTCGGGGATCATCGGCAGATAGATCACCACCCCGTCACCCTTTCCGACACCGAGTGCGGTCAGTGCGCCGCCGAGTTTGCCGACCCGCTCCAGCAGGTCGGCGTAGCTGAACGACCGACGCCGTCCGGTGACCTCGGAGTGGAAGATCAGGGCCGGCTGTTCACCACGGCCGCCGATGACGTGTCGATCGAGAGCGTTGTAGGAGGTGTTCAGCACACCGTCGGCGAACCAACGGTCGACGTCACCGGAGCCGGCCGGCTCGGTCGAGTGTGCCGACCGCGGTCGGGTGAACCAGTCGATCGCGTCGGCCTGCTGGAGCCAGAATCCCTCCGGATCCTCGATGCTGCGCCGATAGCTCTCCGCGTATGCGCCCATGCTCGCCTCCCACGTCGATGTCGGTCCATCCTGCCATCGCGACAGGCCGGGCGCACTCGGTCAAACGACGCCGCCGGACGAGGCCGGTCCGACTCAGCGGTCCGGCGCCTGCTCCGACGGCGGCGTCGTCCGGTCGGCCAGTCGGGAGAGGAACTGCCGAGTACGTTCCCGGCGCGGGGCCTGCAGGATCTCCGCCGGTGTCCCTTGCTCGTGGATCTCGCCGCCGTGCAGGAAGCAGATCCGATCGGCGATCCGGCTCGCGAAGCTCATCTCGTGGGTATTGATGATCATGGTCATGCCCTCACTGCGCAGCTCGGCGAGCAGATCGAGCACCTCACCGACCAACTCGGGATCCAAGGCCGAGGTGACTTCGTCCAGCAGCATCACGGCAGGATCGTTCACCAAGGCCCGCGCGATCGCCACCCGCTGTTGCTGGCCGCCGGACAGATCGTCCGGACGTGCCGTCGCCTTGTCCGGCAGACCGACCCGTTCGAGCATCTCCATCGCCCGCCGACGCGCTGCGGCGACGGGCACCTTGTGCACCCGAGTCGGTGCCAGGGTGATGTTGTCGATCACCGACAGGTGCGGAAACAGGTTGTAGGCCTGGAAGACGATCCCGATCCGACCGCGGATCCGATCGACGGCGACGCCGGGATCGGTGATCTCCACACCGTCCAACGTGATGATGCCGTCGTCCACCGTCTCCAACAGGTTGATGCAACGCAGCAGTGTCGATTTCCCGGAGCCGCTCGCACCGATCAGCACCACGCACTCGCCGCTTGCGACCTCCAGATCGATCGATCGGAGGACGACGTTGGTCTCCCGGCGGCTGCCGAACGACTTGCGGACTCCGCTCAGTGACAGCAGGCTGGATGCTCCGGGAACGGCCGCGGTCATACCAGACCACCTGCCCCGTGAAAGCCCTGCTTCCGGGCGATCCAGTCGGTCAGCCGTGCCATCGGGATGGTGAGACAGACAAACAGGATCCCGGCCACCACGTACGGGGTGAAGTTGAAGTCGGTCGCGGTCGAGATCTGCGCAGCCCGGATCGCGTCGATCACCCCGAGGACGGCGATCAGCCCGGAATCCTTCTGCAGCGAGACAAGATCATTCATCAACGGCGGCAGCACCCGACGGACCGCCTGCGGCAGCACGACATGACGCAGCGTCTGCAGATGACTCAGGCCCAGTGATCTTGCGGCTGCCCGCTGCGACGGGTGGACCGACTCGATGCCGGCCCGGAACACTTCGGCGACATAGGAGGAGTAGGTCAGGACCAGCGCGGCACAGCCCCAGAAGAGCACGCTGGACGGCAGACCCTGCAGCCGCAGTGCGGGCGCTCCGAAGCCCAGCAGGAAGATCACCAACAGCAGCGGCAGCCCGCGGAACACGTCGACGTACACCGTGGCGAGCAACCGGAACGGGAACGCCACCGGCCCGCGCAGGGTGCGGACGATCGCCAACACCAACCCGATGATCCCGATCAGCACGGCGCAGACCAGCATCACCCGGATATTGAGCCACAGCCCGGTCAGCACCTGTGGCAGCGCCTCGGCAGCCTTGGCCGGATTGAAGAAGGTCTGCTGGACGCGCGGCCAGCCAGGAGATCCGAGCACGCCGGCGCCGAGCAGTCCGACAACGATCAGGGTCGAGAGCAGAGCGATCACCATCGACCGACGGGCTCGCCGCCGACGGAAGGCGACCCGTCGGAGTTGATGGTCCGATGGTGTCCAGTCGTCGCCGACGACCGGCGGGCCGGGTTCGGTGATCATGTCAGCTCCGGCGCTCCTTTGGCCGACAGCCATTCCTTCTCCAACTTGTCCAACGTGCCGTCGGAACGCAGCGTGTCCACTGCCTTGCTGACGCAGCTGGTCAGCTCGGATCCCTTGTCCAGCACGGCCCCGAACTGCTCGGGTTGTGCGCCGGAGGGCAACTGGCCGACGATCACGCCGTTGTCCAACTGCGCCGCCGTCATGTAGAACGCGGTCGGGACGTCGACGACGATGCCGTCGATCTGCTTGTTCTTCAATGCCTGCACGGCGAGATCGTTGGTGTCGTAGACCGCGACCTGTTCGGTCGGCTTGATCTGCTTGGTGGCGGCGTCGTAGGAGGTCGTCCCCACCTGGGCGCCGAGCTTGGCCCCGGTCAGGTCGCTGATCTTGGTCTTGCCGTCGATCGGGCTGCCCTGATAGGTGATCACGGCCTGCCGGACGTCGTAGTAGCCGGAGGAGAAGTCGACGGCGTTCTTGCGCTCGGCGCTGATCGACACCTGGTTGAGGTCGATGTCGAAGGTCTTCTCACCCGGCGTGATCACCGAGTTGAACGGTACCGTCTCCCACTTCACCTTCGACTTGTCGAAGCCGAGCTGGTCGGCGATCGCATAACCGACCGTCGACTCGTAGCCCTTGCCGTTGCTCGGGTCGTCGTCGACGAACCACGGCGCGTAGGCCGGCTTGTCGGTGCCGATGGTGAAGGTGCCCTTGGTCTTGACGGCGAGCTGGTCGGTGCTGCAGTCGGCAGCGCTCGCCGAGGACTCGGCCGCTTCGTCGATCGGTGCGCTGCAGGCGGCGATGCCGAGCAGCGGGGTGAGGACGAGGACGGTGGCAAGGAGGTCGGAACGACGGGACATGACGGGCCTCTTTCTCCAAAAGCAGACCAGGGAATGATACGGCCCGGCTTACCGGGTGTTTTCGATCTGATCGAATGTCGACGGTCACCGCCCCTCCCGACCGGCACGCTGACCGACCTCAGCACGCTGTCGCATCGTGCAGTCTCAGAGAGGACTCCCTACCGTGTCGCATCGCAACCAACTGAAGAGCCGGATCGTCGGTGGCTTGGCCGCCGCCATCGTGGCGGCAAGCGCCGCCGTCGGCGTCGCCACGCCGGCGCACGCCTACAGCCCGAATCCGTCGCCGAAGCCCGGACCGACCAGAGTCTCGACCGATCAGAGCCGGACCCTCACCGACCCGGTCGACAACACCTACTTCCACAAGGATCCGGGCGGTTACGGCGCGAAGATCGAGCTGCGCACGAAGAGCGGCCACTACATCGGGAAGGTCGAGTTCCACCCATACGGCGAGAAGGCCTACGTCTACGACACCAGCAACGACAGCGACAGCTTCTACGTCATCCTCCGTAGTCCAGGAGCAAACCCCGAGGACTGCAATCCACCGAAGACACCGAAGACCGTCGATCTGAAGGTCTGCGATCTGAGCTACAAGGAGGGCAAGCCGGTCTACATCACGGTGTACGACAACCAAGGCCAGTCCGACGAACTCGCCATGGTCACGGGCAACGCCTGACCTCGTGGCGTGCAGTGCACGCCTACGGGGCTGTCGGCGCAGCTGCCGGCCCCAGCGCGGACGGCTGGCCGCTCGGTCGGTAGATCCGCTGGATCCGCTGCCGCTTGGCCTGCCAGAGGATCAGCGCGACCGCGATCGCGTTGACCACCAGGGTGATCACCGGCGCCAGCGGGCTGCCTTGCGAGGTGGAGCTGACGAAGGCCTGGTCCCAGCCACCGAACAGGATGGTGCCGATCATGATGGTGACGTTGTTGGACAGGTGCAACGCCACCGACGCCTCCAGACCACCGGTGCGCCAGACCAGGAAGCAGGAGGCGGTGGCGAAGATCGCCAGATCGAGGAAGATCCACGGATCGGAACTGCCGTGGGCGGCCGCGAAAAGCAGGACCGACGGGATCATCGAGACGATCAACGCGACCTTGGGGTTGGCGAACCAGGCACCGACGTTCTGCATCAGCAGGCCGCGGAAGGCATACTCCTCGCCGGCCGATTGGAACGGGATACCGATCACGACCATGATCAACAGCGCGATCCAGCCCTCCGGCTTCGGGCCGGTCTGCCCGTCCACCAGCAGTTGCAGTCCGATGTAGACGATGAACAGCGGCAGCGTGATCATCAGGCAGCGCGCCAGCCAGCCCCAGCGGAATCCGCCGACCACCGAGGACAGGTAGCGGGGACGGATGCCGTGTGCGATCCGGTTGGCCAGCATCGACAGTGGGATCAGGCTGGCCAGTCCGGCAATCAGGTAGGCGAAGGCGATCGGGTCGACCTTCCCGCTGACCATGCCGCCGATGACCGACATCGGATCGAGCCCGGCCGCGACAACGTAGATCATCAGCGGCACCATCAGCAGCAGCTGGGCCCCGATCGCGAAGACGACGGTGAGCACGATCGCGACCACCGGCCGCCAGCCGGCGAAGCGGAGGCCGCGGGGCAGTTGCTGATACTCCCGGGGTGTGATCGGCATCGGTCCGGGCCGTTCGGGCGGGGCGGCCGGCTGAACGGCCCCGTACCCGCCGGCCCCGTACCCGCCGGCCCCGTACGCGCCGCCGGCGGCATTCCCCGCCGGGCCGACGACCGGCTGGTGAGCGGGAACCCCGAGGCCCGGCCCGAGAGACTCGGGCCGGGCCGATGGGTGGTTCCCGGACGGGTCCTGCTGCTGGCTCATAGGGCCGATTGTGTCAGCAGCGGCCAAGGAGCGTGGTGTTCTACCCTCCGAGCAGCCTGCGCGGCGACCGGACCGCTGCCGACTCCCGTTCAGACGCCGTGGGTGTTCTCCGGTGCCCGCTCAGGGGTCTCGACCGAGGTAGCGGGAGCCTCACCGGCCAACGCCGGCGTGGACCCGCCGCCGTTGCCGCCGCCGTTCTCATCGGCGATGCCGACCTGACGCTTGGTGCTGATCACCACGACGGTGACCACGACAGCGAAGGCGATCAGGGCGATCACGAACCGCAGCGGGTTGGACGAGTTGCTGATCGGCGACATCGCGACCACGGCCGGGGCGATCAGCACGGCGACCAGGTTCATCACCTTGATCAACGGGTTGATGGCCGGGCCGGCGGTGTCCTTGAACGGGTCACCGACGGTGTCGCCGATGATGGTGGCCTCATGGGCATCGGAGCCCTTGCCGCCGCCGTACCCGTCCTCGACGATCTTCTTCGCGTTGTCCCAGGCCCCGCCGGAGTTGGCCAGGAAGACCGCCATCAGGGTGCCGGCCGCGATCGCACCGGCCAAGTAGCCGGCCAGGGCCGGGGCACCCAGGCCGAAGCCGACCGCGATCGGCGCCATGATCGCCAGCAGGCCCGGGGTGGCCAGCTCACGCAGCGAGTCCCGGGTGCAGATGTCGACGACCTTGCCGTACTCGGGCTTGCCGGTGCCTTCCATGATCCCGGCGATCTCGCGGAACTGGCGGCGTACCTCGTAGACGACCGCACCGGCGGCCCGACCGACGGCGCTGATCGCCAGCCCGGAGAACAGGAATACCACGGCCGCACCGGCGATCAGACCGACCAGGGTCTGCGGTGCGTAGACCACGGCGTCGGCGGTGAACTTGGCGTAGGCATCGCCCAGCACGCCGCGGATCGCGTCGGTGTAGGAGCCGAACAGGGCGGTCGCGGCGAGCACGGCGGTGGCGATCGCGATGCCCTTGGTGATCGCCTTGGTGGTGTTGCCGACCGCGTCCAGCTCGGTGAGGATCTGAGCGCCGTCACCGTCCACGTCGCCGGACATCTCGGCGATGCCTTGCGCGTTGTCCGAGACCGGACCGAAGGTGTCCATCGCGACGATCACGCCGACGGTGGTCAGCAGGCCACAGCCGGCCAGCGCGATGCAGAACAGCGCGACGATGCCGGTGCCGCCGATCAGGAAGGCGGCGAACACGGCGGCCGCGATCACCAGCGCGGTGTAGACCGCCGAGGACAGGCCGAGCGACATGCCGGACAGGATCACCGTGGCCGCACCGGTCAGCGAGGTCTTGGCGACATCCTTGGTCGGCCGGTTCTCGGTGTCGGTGTAGTAGCCGGTCAGCGACAGGATCAGCACCGCCAGCACGATGCCGACGATTACCGACAGCAGTGCGACCACCCGCGGATCGTCGATCGGGCCGCTGAAGGTGCCCTTGGCCAGGCCGAGATCGGCAAAACTGGACGGCAGGTAGACGAAGGCGGCGATCGCGACCAGGACCGCCGAGATGACCGCGGAGATGTAGAACGACCGGTTGATCGTCCGCAGCCCGCTCTCCCCCGCACGCGGGCGAGTCAGGAAGATGCCGATGATCGCGGTGATCACGCCGATCGCCGGGACGATCAGCGGGAAGATCAGCCCGGCCTCGCCGAAGGCGGCCTTGCCCAGGATCAGCGAGGCGACCAGCATCACCGCATAGGACTCGAACAGGTCGGCGGCCATCCCGGCGCAGTCGCCGACGTTGTCACCGACGTTGTCGGCGATGGTCGCGGCGTTGCGCGGGTCGTCCTCGGGAATGTTCTGCTCGACCTTGCCGACCAGGTCGGCGCCGACGTCGGCGGCCTTGGTGAAGATGCCGCCGCCGACACGCATGAACATGGCCAGCATGGCGGCGCCGAAGCCGAAGCCTTCGAGGATGGTCGGGGCGTCGCTGCGGAAGATCAACACGACCAGTGCAGCGCCGAACAGCCCGAGCCCGACGGTCGACATGCCGACGTGGGCGCCGGTGCGGAAGGCGATCTTCATCGCCGGGTCACGGCCCTCGTCCCGCGCGGCAGCCGCCACCCGGACGTTGGCGCGGACCGCGAGCCACATCCCGAGGTAGCCGATCATCGCGGAGAAGAACGCGCCGACGATGAAGGCCAGCGAGCGGCCGATCCGGAGCAGCACCTGGGACGCGCCGGTGTCGGTGTGCGCCGGCAGCAACAGCAGCAGCAGGAACGCGACGACAGCGAACACACCGAGGGTTTTGAACTGGCGGGTGAGGTAGGCGGCGGCGCCCTCCTGGACGCCCTGCGCGATGGTGCGCATGCTCTCGGTGCCTTCACCGGCGGCGAGCACCTGACGACGGAAGACCAGAGCCATTGCCAGGGCGATCAGCGCGATCACCGCGACGATCGCGACGACGGTGAGATTGCCCGACGACAAGGTCACTTGTTGTGCGGTAGGAAAGTACATAAAACGTGCACTCCTGATGCTGCGGAAGTTTCGGATTTACTCCACAACGCGCCCTCGCGCGCAGCTTGCCGGGAGTCTAACCATGACCGCCCGGCTCACGCATGACCTGGGTCACATTGGCGACACAGATGGGCCCCGCGTCGCTGTCGTTGTCTGCGTCACTGACCGGCCCGGAGTGCACGGATGCGCAGTTCCTGCAGTCGGGATGTCTGTAGTGCGCACGTGCAGTGATCGTGAACCGACAACTCGCCGTCGACCGCGTCCCCTCGGTGACCACTCGTCCGGGGCGTCCGTTGACGCACTGTCGGAGCGCGGCGGCACACTGGGACGGTGACCATCTCGACCGATCCCGCCGCGTCCGGCACCGACGCCGGCCGCGTCCGGCACCGCCGGCGGCTCGACGGGCGGACGGCCGAGTTCGGCGACTGGCCGGGTTGGTTGCCCGCCGAGATCGTCGAGTCGCTGCGGGCGACCGGTCTGGAGCGGCCGTGGACCCACCAGGTCACCGCCGCCGAGGCCGCCTATTCCGGCAGTCACGTCGCGCTGACCACGGGTACGGCATCGGGCAAGACGCTGGGTTACCTGATGCCGGTGCTGGCCGCGACCTACGGCGGGGTCGCGGCGACCTCCCGTGCGCCGGTCGGTGGCCGGGCCGAGCTGCGGGAGCTGATCGTCAAACCGAAACGGCCGCACACCGCGCTCTACCTGGCACCGACCAAGGCACTGGCCCATGATCAACTGCGGGTGACAGACCAGGTGGGTCTGCCGGATTGGCGGGTGGCCGCCGTCGACGGCGATTCCGAACGCCAGGAACGGGACTGGGCCCGGGAACACGCATCCTATGTGCTGACCAATCCGGACTTCGTGCACTATTCGATGCTGCCGCGGCACGGGCGGTGGGCATCGTTCCTCTCCGCTCTGCGCTATGTGGTCATCGATGAGGCGCACCGCTACCGCGGCGTCTTCGGCAGCCACGTCGCGCAGGTGATCCGGCGGCTGCGGCGGCTGTGTGCCGCGCATGGTTCGCATCCGACGTTCATCCTCGCCTCGGCGACCGTCACCGCCGCCGAGGAGATGGTGTCGGAGCTGATCGGCTGCAGCACTGACGAGGTCACGGTCGTCGATCGGGACGCGTCTCCGCACGGTCCGGTCGAGATGATCATGTGGGACCCGGAGGCCTATCCGACCGACGAGGCGGCCGTGCTGCTCGCCGATCTGGTGACGGCGGGCAAACAGACGGTTGCCTTCATCCCGTCCCGCCGGATGGCCGAGCTGACTGCCGTACGAGCCCAGGAGCGGGCGTCACGGCTGACCGGTGCTTCCGAAGGACTGACCGTGAACCCGCCGAAGGAAGACCCGCGGATCGATTCCTATCGCAGCGGTTACCTCGCCGCCGACCGCCGTGCTCTGGAGCGTGCGTTGCAGGATGGGTCGCTGCACGGGCTGGCGGCCACGAACGCCCTGGAGCTCGGTGTCGACGTGGCCGGGCTGGACGCAGTGATCATCTGCGGCTTCCCCGGCACCCGGTCCGCGCTCTGGCAGCAGGCCGGACGCGCCGGGCGATCCGGTCGTGAGGCAGAGGTGATCTTGATCGCGGCGAAGAACCCGCTCGACGCCTACTACTTCGATCATCCCGGGCTGCTGTTCGACGAACCGGTGGAAAAGACCGTCCTGCACGCCGACAATCCGTACGTGCTCGGTCCACATCTGGCCGCGGCTGCCCAGGAGCTGCCGCTCACCGACACCGACAAGGTCTGGTTCGGCGACTCCATGATCAATACCCTCCGCCGGTTGGAGGCGCAAGGTGTGTTGCGGAAGCGGCCGGCAGGGTGGTTCTGGTCCCGGCCGGACCGGGCGGTCGATTCGGTGGATCTGCGCGGCTCGGGCGGGCCGACCGTCGACATCATCGAGGACGAGAGCGGCCGGGTGCTGGGCACGGTCGATCAAGCCGCCGCCGACGGTACGGTGCACGAGGGCGCGGTGTATCTGCATCAGGGCGAGACCTATCTGGTCGACGAACTTGATCTTGAAGAGTCCGAGGCACTGGTGCACGCCGCCCGGCTCGGCTATTACACCGAGCCGCGCGGCAGCAACGAAGTCGAGGTGGTCGCCGAGCAGTTCACCCGCCCGTTCGGCCGCGGCATCCTGCATTACGGCGATGTCGACGTGTTCTCCCAGGTGATCGGCTATCTGCGTCGGGACGAGGTGACGAGCGACGTCTGGGACGAGACACCACTCGACATGCCTGAGCGCCGGCTGCGGACCAAGGCGGTCTGGTGGACCTTCGATGCTGCAGCCCTCGATCTGTCGGCGGTCCAGCTCGGGTCGGCCGCACATGCCGCTGAGCACACCGCGATCGGGCTGCTGCCGATGTTTGCGCCCTGTGACCGCTGGGACATCGGCGGGTTGTCCACGGTGCTGCATCCCGACACCGGGACGCTGACGGTCTTCGTCCATGACGGCCAGGCCGGCGGCGCCGGGTTCGCCGAACGTGGTTACCGGGTCGCCGACGACTGGTGGCAGGCGACCCTGGAACGGCTCCGGTCCTGCGAATGCAGCGCCGGCTGCCCGTCCTGTGTGGTCTCCCCCAAATGCGGAAATGCCAACCAGATGCTCGACAAGCAGGCTGCCATCTGGCTGCTGGAGGCGCTGCTCGTCGACTGACCCGCCGGCTGATCATCGGGGAAACTTCTGCCGGTTACTCGCGGCAGGATCTTCCCCGATATGCCCGGTACGGTATGGCCGGTGACTTTCCTGCTGTTCCCGGGCCGCCATCACGTGCTGACCACCTTCCAGGCCGACTATCTGCAGTCCGTGACAGGCCCCGACGGGCAGTGCCCGGAGGCGACAGTGGTCTGGGCGGTCACGTCGGCGAACCACCACACCACCAAGCGCAACCCCGTCCCGTACGACCGCCGCGAGGCCGCGATCGAACGGTTGTCGACCCAGACCGGGCTCCGGTCGCTGGTGGTCGCGGTCCACGACGTACCGCCGACCGACCTGTTCGCCGACGCCACGGTGAAGGCTTGCGAAGAAGCACTGGGCGAGGACCTGTCGCCGGCGACCACGACGGTTGCCTGTTCGACCGCTTCGGTGGCGGCGATGTACCGCGATCTTGGCTACACCGTGCTGCCGGTCGAGGACGGTCTCGACCCGCAGCCGGCCCGACCGTGGGACGTGTTGCTGGAGATCGCCGACGGCTCCGACGTTTGGCGGAAGTCAGCGCACCCGGCGACCGTGGATGTCTTCGAGCGCTACCGGCTGGATGATCATGTCCGCCGGTGCGTCAACGATCCGGTGATCGGCGACGACGGCGGGCTGACGCCGACTCGGGATTATCACACCTATGCCGAGGCGTTCGAGACGGCGTCGGACCGCAAATGGGAGCAGATCGCCGACTTCGTCCGGCCGGGACGGATCCTCGACATCGGCTGCGCGACGGGTGGTCTGTTGGAGCGGATCGATCGTGACCTGCGATTCCACGAATCCGACCTGCTCGGCGTCGAGGTGGCGCGACATCTGATGGCCGAATGCGAACACAAGCTCAACCAGGGCGTGTTCAGCAATCCGAACGTCTACTTCTATCAACGCAACATGCTCGGTGACGCGATCTTCTCGCCGAACTCGATCGACACCTCGATCAGCATCGCACTGACCCACGAGATCTGGTCCTACACACCGCCGACCTCGCCTTCCAGCCGGCTCGACGCGGTCCGTCGCTTCGTGCACAACATCGCAGCCCACACCACTGCCGGCGGCGTCTGGATCAACTCCGATGTCTGCGCCCCCGACGATCCGGACCGCCAGGTCGCCCTGAGTCTCGACGATTCCGACGGCCGGAATCCCAACAGCGTCAGGGATCTCGACGGACTACCCAGAGCAGAGGTGGCCGACCACGTCGGCGCGCTGTCAACGCGAGCGAAGTTCGATCAGTTCCAGCACGACTTCGCCCGCAACGCCGGCGTCATCATCGGCGCCGAGACCAGTGGCGCCGCGATCCTGCTCCGCCTCGGCGATGCGATGGACTTCCTGACCCGCAAGGACTACGCCGACAACTGGCTGTCGGAGTCGCACGAGCAGTTCTGCGGACTGACCTACGCCGACTGGACCAAGATCATCTCCGAGGCAGGTCTCTCGATGGCACCGGGGTCCCATGCCTGGCGTAATGACTGGGTGATCACCAACCGCATTGCACCGGTAGCCTCCCTGGCCGACCCCGGCGGCGCCAGCATCGACTGGCCCGTCACCCACCTGCTCGCGATCGCCGAGAAGCCCCAATAGCCGACGAACCGGAGGTGGTGCCGCTCAATGTCGCAGCGTCAGCGGACGTTTCCATCCCGCACGCAAGCGTTGCGCTTCCACTCACTCTTCGTGAGCGCTTCAGTGCTCCTCAGATCGGCGACCCGCCAGCGATCGTCTGGCCCCTTCTCGGCCACCATGTGTTGGATCAGATACCTGCTGCCAGGGTCCCATAGCGGCTTCCCAGACTCGTCGTCGACGACCTCGAACCGTGACCAGTCCTCGCACCCGACGAGCACGGCTCGGCCTCGCTCCTCATTGAGTGCTGTCACAACGACGCCTATTCGAAGGACGCCGGTGCCCGTTACGCCAGGGGCGATGCCCTCCATGTTGAGCTCTAGGTAGTTCCCGGTCATTGTCTGTTTTAGTTCGCGCGTCGGCTTTGCACTCCCGCCCATCCGCTGGATCCGCGTGGCCTCGGCGAACCCGGCCCGGTACGCGTGCTCCACACTTCCGCGGTCACTCGTCGTTGACGGCTTGTCCTTCTCTGTGTCCGCCGATTGCTTGCTTCCCTTCGACGGTGCGACCGCGCTCGGCACAACGCCCGGTCGCTCGCCGTCGGGCACGCCTGAGCATCCGGCGAGGAGAACCAACGCAAGACCGCACAGAGACGCCTTCAACACATCAGAATGATGGACCGTGGCTGGCTGACTCACTCGACGCACCCGGACACGTTCTCTCTGTTCAACCCACCTCCCGAATCACGAGAGGTATCGCACGTCTCGTCCGCAGGTCTCCCCGCCACGACCAGCAGAGTCGTGCTGGTGCGCACGGCGAGCAGACTCGACGGATGCCCATCAGTCGCCAAACGTGCATCGCGTTCGTGTTCTGACCTGATCACTGCGGAACACCTTCCAGGCGCCAGCCTGGTTGTACTTCGTCGGATCGTCCACGATCGGCGCATGCATCTCGACGGCAACGAGTTCCCAGTCTGTATTCGAGACTGCTCTTCCGTTGGCCTCCGCTCGGCGCTATCGGAGGCACTGGGAGTCGACGTTGCATCCGTGGCTCTTGACGTCGATGGTGTCACGTCCGTCGACGGCGATCGCCCACCCATGCTCGGCGTATCGCCAGCGCATGCGCTGACACCGCACATCACAATCACCGCCATCCAGCCGGCTGGTGATCTCATGGCTCCCTCCGCCGGTGAGCGCTAGCAGCGGGCCAACTCGCCGGCGCGGCTCACCGCACGGGTCCTGCATGAGCCTGGACTACCAGGGTTTTCCGGAGGCCAGGCATCTTGATCGGGACCGGCTGGGAGATCTTGGTCGTGATCACGAAGTCCGTCGGGTCGCCGACGATGTCGCAGTGGACGAGCTTGTGCCGGTTCTTGATCGCGTTGGCCGCGGCGGCGAGGCAGCCGTCGGCGCCGGTGCCGTAGGCGCGGGCGCCGGCGAGGGCGGCCAGGTCTGCGGCCGCCCGCGCCTGATGGTTGGCGACGATGTAACGCCCGACGACTCCGAAGCCTGCGGCCAGCACCAGCATGAAGATCACCACGGTCATCAAGAGGATGGTGCCGCTGCCCCGCTCCCGGCCGCGCAGCGGCACACGACTGATCACGATCCCGGCTCCTTCACTGCTGTCGACTGTGCTTGCAGCGTCACCGCGGGCACGAAGTCGAAAGGCTTGGAGGTCACCTTCACGATGACGGTGACCTCCTGCCCATGGCTGTCCACGTCGACCGTGGATCCGGTCGGCGCCGACGCGGTCTCCCGGCGGACTGCGTCCTTGTCTCCGCGCGCCGCCTGCCGGGCGATGTCGCTGGCTGCGTCGATGCACATCGCCTGCGTCCCGAACAGGGAGATCGCCCAGCCGAAGAACGCGAGCATCATCATCACGATCAAGATGCCGCAGACCAGTTCGACGGTGACCATCCCGCGGTGTGATCCCGTGGCCGGCGACCGATCCGAACGCTGCAATCGAGGCATCGCTGATCCTCCGAAAGATCGATCAGTCGAAGATCTTGCTGACCAGATCCTTGAACACTCCGGCCAGGAACGTCGCCATCTTCTCGTCATGCAGCATCGTCGCCACGACGGTGACGATCGCGATCACCACCAGCGTGCCGAAGATGAATTCGACGGTGACCATGCCTCGCTCCGACGGGCGAGGCGGCGACAGGATGTAGCCGAGCATGGTGCTGAACAGACTGAGCGGACCGGCGCTGACGCTCGCCGCCGAAGCCGCCTCCAATGATTGATGCATCCCAACTCCTCTGTGTGAAGAGGGGAGCCCCGATGTGCTCCCCGGACTTGCCCTGCACTGACACTCTGGGGATTTTCGACCGTGACTGTTTCGCCTGTGGACAGCGCTTCGTGGTGGGTTTCGGGCTGTGGACAACTGTCTGCTGGTGCCGCCGCCCCGTCCTGCAGAGAGGTTCGGAAGCCGGACCAGAAGTCGCGACGGCCGCGTCCACGAAGATCCGAGGTCCTGTGAAGCCGGGAGGTTCCCGCGAAAAGGGCCCCGGCATCCTGTTTGCGACGTCGAGGTCGGGCGGAGTCGGCGCGGGACACGTGTGCCCGGCGAGCTTGACCGAGAAGGTTGCTGCCAAACGGGCTGGATCACAGCAACTCGCTCGGTCAACTTGATGACTTGGCTGTTCGCCACGCAGATCCCAACGGGCGAGAGCGATGAGCAACGGGGCCGGACAGCCACCTGTCGCTGTCGTCTCAGCCCAGCGAATTCTGCAGTGCCGACACGATCGTCGGCACCACGCAGACGAGCAGGAACGCCGGGACGAAGCAGACCATCAGCGGCGGCACCGACTTGACCCCGACCGTACGGGCTCGGGCCTCCATCGCGCCGCGGCGATCCCTGCGCGCGATCTCCGCGGAACGCCGCAGCACGGCAACCAGCATCGTCCCGGAATCGACCGACCGGGCGAGATCGACGCTCACCCGCCCGAGTTGTGGATGATCACGAAGGGCGCGCCAGGCGTCCGCGTCCGAACGACCGAGGTCGATGTTGCGGACGACGTCGGCCAGGTCGTCGGTCAACGGCCCGCTGGTCACCGCCACGACCTCCCGTACGGCAGCACGCAGCGGCAAGCCGGCGTTCATCGCCGAGGCCATCAACTCGAGCACATGAGGAAGATCCTGGATCATCTGCTCCCGGCGCCTGCGCTCAGCGGGAAGCTCCGCACGACCGAGAAAGATGATCATGACGACCCCGATGATCGGAACCGCGAGCACGACGACCGGCCCGACATCCGGATCGAGGACCCGCCAGCCGAGCATGGCAACCAGGCCGGCGGCGACGCCGACCAGGTAACGCGTCCGAACGGGTGGAGCATACGGTCTGGGCGCCAGCAATTGCAGCCACCACCGCAGCCGCGACTGCTCGGGCGAACGCCGCCGTTGCCTGCCCAATCTGTGGAGTCGCCCCGACGGGCTGCTCACCAGACCGGCTGCCGAGAGTCCGGCAAGGGTCACGGATAGTGCTAGCGCCACCATGACGTGCATGATCATCTCCCGCCGGATGCGTGATCGGCAACCCGTTCCATCCACAGCACGCCGGCGGCAGCCAGGGCCGCACCGGCGATCAGACAGGCCCAGCCGGCACCGGAGTTGATCAGGAAGTCGAGCGGATCACCGCCGATCAGGTAGCCCAGTGCCACGCCCACCAACGGGAGCGCTGCCATCACCTTGCCGCTGGCACGCGGCCCCGCGGCCTCGCTGCCGATCACCAGGCCCAATGATTCGTCAGCCACCAGGGCCTCCGACACGTCATCCAAAGCCTCGGCCATCCCGGATCCGGTCGTCGACGACAGCCGCCATGCCCTGGCAAGATCAGCGAGGCCGGCGCGTCCTGCTTCACGCGATTGACGCAGCCACCCGTTCGGCATGTCGCCACCGAGGTCAGCAGTAGCGACAGCGGGACGTAACACCGGGCAGTCCTGGGCCGCTGACCTCAACGCGACCAATGGCGGCTGGCCGATCCGCACCTGCGCGGCCAGCACCGCACATGCCTGGGCGACTTCGCGACTGTTGTCGGCTGCCCGACGTCGACGAAGGGCGCGCTTGATGATCACCCAGCCCGTGCCAGCCATGATCATGATCGGCACGCACAGCCAGAAGGCCTGCCGCCCCCAGGCCAGACCGATCAGTGCAGGCACCCCGATCGCCAGCGTCGCCGGCACGACCAGACCCGCGTGGATGCGCCGCCGACGGCGCGGCTCGATCTCTGATGCCTCGACCGAGAGTCGCCGCAGGACGATCCGGGACAGCGGCGGCCGGACCGCGATCGCGGCGGCCAACCCCGCCACCAGCACGGTGAAAATGATCATGATCTGGACAGCAACTCCTTCAACCGATGCGATCCCGGGCCGAGCGCCGAGCGACCCCGCTCATCGAAGCGGACCGCCGGTTCGGCACGCACCCACGAAGACTCGCGGTCCCGGTCGACGACGTCGATCTCGGCGATCCGTCGTTGCCCGGTCGCCGAACGGGTGATGTGCACCAGCACGTCCAGCGCCGAAGCGACCTGTGCATGCAGGGCATCTCTGGCCATCCCGCCCAGCGCGGCCAATGCCTCCAACCGCGCCGGGACGTCGGCGGCGGAGTTGGCATGCACCGTGCCGCAGCCACCTTCGTGCCCGGTGTTCATGGCGGACAGCAGATCACACAGTTCCGGTCCTCGGACCTCGCCGACGATCAACCGGTCCGGCCGCATCCGCAACGCCTGACGCACCAGGTCGGTCAGGGTCACCGCACCGATCAGCTCGGCGTTGCCCGGTCTGGCCTCCAGTCGAATCAGGTGCTGGTGATCCGGGGCGAGCTCACGGGAGTCCTCGACGATCACCATCCGCTCGGTCGGCGGGACGCGAGCCAACATCGCGGCCAACAGTGTCGTCTTGCCCGATCCGGTGCCGCCGCTGATCAGGAACCCGACGCGGGCGTTGATCATCGCCGTCAGCAACTCCGCACCGACGGCGGACATCGAACCGGAATCGACCATGTCCTGCAGCGAGAAGGACCGGCGTGCCGGCACCCGCAGCGAGATGCAGGTCCCCGGATCGGCCAGCGTGCCGAGGATCGCGTGCACCCGGGTGCCGTCGGACAGTCGCGTGTCGACATACGGTGCGGCGTCATCGAGGCGGCGCCCGGCGCCGGCCGCCAGCCGCTGCGCCAGTCTGCGGACCTCGGATTCGGAACCGAAGCGGACACCGGACGGCTCAAGGCCCGTGCCGCGGTCGATGAACACCTGGTCGGGCCCGTTGACCAACACGTCGGTCACCCCGTCGATCCGCAGCAGCGGATCGAGCGGACCCGCTCCTACGCTGTCCCGGCGGATCGCTTCCACCGTCTCGAAGAGGCTCGCGTCACTGACCAGCAGCCCTTCGGCCCGCATCGCCGCAGCCACGTCGGCCGGTGTGTGGGCCCGTCCGAGACCTGCGAGCTTGGCCCGGATCGGATCCAGATCGGCGACAGTCATGCTGCCCGTGACTCGACGTCGATCCGCTCCAGCAGTCGCCGGCTCAGTTTGGCCAGCGGGCCACGGGACGCTCTACCGGGAGGATCGCCGCGCTCCGCCCCCTGACGGAGCGCGGCGTCCTCCCGCAGCACCCCTGCCAGCGGAAGCTCGAGCGCGTCGGCCACCAGTCGCGCCTCGACGCCACCGCTGCGCGGTCGCCGGACAACCAGTTCGACGTCGATCGCCGCCTCACGCAGGGCAGGGACGAATTGTTGGGCCGCTGCGATCCCTCGGACGTCGGCCGCGACGACCACCAGCGCGAGATCGGCCCGACGCAGCACCTCGCGCCCACCGGGATCCAGTGCCCGCGGCAGGTCGACGACGGTGAGCCGATGGGTCCGCGCGGCCGACTGCAGCACAGCCCGTACGGCGTCGACGGTCGGTATGACGACCACGTCCTCCCGCGCCGCCGACAGCAGATCGAGCCCGGCCAGCCGCGGCAGATGTCCGCTCAGATCCCCGAGGTGGCCCTGGGCGGCGACCAGCCGTGGCCATCGCCAGCCCGGCACCCCTTCGGCCCCGACCAGCAGGTCCAGCCCGCCACTCATCGGGTCCAGGTCGACCAGCATCGCCGGCAGCCCCTGCCCCGCCGCCACCACGGCCAGCCCCGCAGCCAGCGACGACGCGCCGACACCGCCGGATGCGCCGACTACGGACACCGTCCGGCCACCACCGCTCGGTCGTCCGGTGGCATCGGCGATCGCCGCGGTCAGCACGCCGGCAGCCTGCGGCAGCCCCAGCACCGCCGCACCGAGTGGGGCCGACCAGCGCCACAATTCATCGTCGTCCTGGGGGCCGACGACATACACCTCGGTCCGATGTGGGAGGACGAGCTCGGCCAACTGCCGCGCCCGATCGAGCCCGACGACGACGATCGCTGCCGTCATCCACTGCGGTCTGACCGCCGCAGGCTCGGCGCTGACCGTCGGCTCGACCCCGGCCGCTGCTGCAGCGGCAAGGACGCTGTCCAACAGATCCACGTCACCGGTCAGCACCAATGCCGATGCAGCCTCGGACCGACCATCCGGTCGACCGCGGGTCTGTGTCTGGTTGACTCCCATATCTTCACCATGGGGCGAATCGGCGTCACCTGTTCGGCGATGACCGCTCGATTGTGGACAACGGTCGGATCGTGTACGCCGGGGCTGTGGAAAACCACCGGCACCCGGTCAGCAGCGGTCAACCGGTTCCAAGATCAGACGATCGTCCAAGGTTCGCGCGACCGTCAGGAGTGGACCAGAAAATTGGTGACGGACCCTTCTCAAATGGCGTCGGCAGGAGTACAACTGATGCCAAGAAGAACTGAATGATCTCGTACCGAGTGCAGACCGGGATTGTTGTCCTGCTTAGGTTTTGATCGGTCCGCCCGCTGTGTCGGACTGTCGGCGACGATGCCGAGTCGGCCCGCTGTGGCCGTCCGCAGTCGGCGCGATGATCATCAGTGATTCTTGCGCAGGAACCAAGTACCCACGCGGTGATCACCCATCCGCAAAGGGCAGTTGCGATCCAGGCTTGCCTGGGCCAACACATAGTGTGCACGCTTGGTCGCTTGGATGATTGCGCAAGCCGGCGCCCACCCGTCAGGTGTGGGCGCCGAGCTGTGTGCGGGCTGCTGCTAGCGGGCGATCGGCTTCAGCGGCGACAGTTCGGCACCCTTGGCCACCGCCTCACAAACATGCAGCAGCCAATCCCGTACCCCGTCGGCCGCCCCGGTGCGATACGCCGCCAGCGCCCGCCGATAGTCGCCCTCGAGTGCTTGATGCCCAGCCTCCGGCACTGTGACCGCCGGCCGGTCGAGGTCGCCGTCGATCAAGATCATGTGCTGCACCGCACGGGCCACCATGCCGTTACCGGTGACGAACGGGGCCATCGTGATCAACTCCGCGTGAGCGACTCCGGCGAGGACGATGACCGGCGCGTCGGTGTGCGTCGTCAGCAATCGTTGGAGAGCCGTCAACCGGGCGCCGAGATCGTCCCCGGGGCGGACCCGGCCAAGATCATCATCGGCAGCGATCCCGCGGCACAGGATGGCGTGCGAGCGGGCGATCGCCTGACCGGGCGAAACCCGGATCAGGCCGGCGAGATCGACCAATTCGGTGTACAACCGGACCGCCGGCGCGGTCCAATCGATCGCCGGACCGGCGTGATCATCCTGGTTGATCTCCAGGGCTGCGGTCGCCCGCGCTGCCGCCAGCAGGGCCGCCGCACTCTGCTCTGCCGACACGGTCCGGCGGCCGCGGTCCCGTAACACCGCATCGAGCGCGTCGCGTGCGGCCGCAGCCGCCGATCCGACCCCCTCCAGTCGGGTCAGCTCGGCGAGCGGATCGCTGATCGGCGTCGCCATCTGGCACCTCCACGGCTCGACGTCTGGAGCAGGAACAGTAACCCCACCCGGGGCGCGTTGCCGCCCCCGGGAGCGTCGGCGGCGACTCCCGACGCCGCAAGCGCGCGGCGCTCGGCCCTTCGACAGGCTCAGGAGCCTTCGACAGGCTCTGCCCCCTCCCTCAGACTCGGCGACCTCGGTCCTTCGACGCGCTCAGGAACCTTCGGACGGCAGGACCGGGTTGCCGGGCCGCGTCGTGCGGAGCCGGGGAGCAGGGGTGATTTACACTGCGGGCATGCCTGAGCCGCGCCGTACGCCGTTCCCCGTCGCGGCGCTCGACTGGATGGCCGGCAACGATCCGCGGCGGGTGCTCGACCTGGGATCGGGTCGTGGCCGGTTCGCCCGGATGCTGGCCGATGCCGGCCATCAGGTCTTCTGTGTCGACCGGTCCACGGAGCGGATCTTCCGGCTGACGGCGACGATGCAGAGTCGGCTGCACCTGGTCGCCCAGGCCGAGTCCTTGCCGTATGCCGACCAGCAGTTCGATGTCGTCACCTCCGCGGAGTCGCTGCACAAGTTCGCCCCCGGCCTGGTGGCCGCGGAGATCGCCCGCGTATTGCGGCCCGGCGGCGTCGTTTCGGTGCTCTACAACACCCGCGACGACACCGTTCCGTGGGTGAAGAAGCTGGCGAAGATCCTGCAGTACGTCGACCCGGATGCGATGCGCGGCGCCTACGGCCAGGACTCGGTCCATGCATTGGCCGACAGTCCGTACTTCGTCGATCTGGAACAGAAGAATTTTCGCAACTGGGTGCCGATCGACCGTGCCGGATTGATCGACATGGTGTCCCGTCGTCCGGTCACCGCCCAGTTGGACGAGCCTGATCGGCACCGGTTGCTGGACGAGGTCGGGTCCTTGTACGACTCCTACGCGCGTGGGCCCGAGCCTCTGTTGCTGCCCTTCCAGACCTCGTGCTGGAGGGCGGTTGTCGATCATCAGCAGTTGGCACCTCCGGCCGACGACGACTCCGGTCTGGAGATCCCGCTCACCTTTTGAAAGGCCCTTCCGCTGCGCGACGCGCAGTCGAGCACCCAAGTCGGACTGGTGCCCAATCTCGGCTTGTCGGTCCTCCGGTCCTGGCTGCAGCCGCTGTTAGCGACTATCGTCACCAGCACCGCAATTGACTGTGGAGGTGGCACGACGATGTCCCAACCAGACACTCCGGAAGCGGATCGGATCGATCCGGCCCAACACAAGGCCTACGCCGAGATCGCCGCGTCGACGGAGTTCCAGAACCTCCGGAAACGCTTCCTGAGCTTCGCGTTCCCGGCGACCGTCATCTTCATGATCTGGTACGTGGTCTATGTACTCTGCAACAACTGGGCACGAGGCTTCATGGACATCCAGGTCTTCGGCAACATCAACATCGCGCTGATCTTCGGGCTGTTGCAATTCGTCTCGACCTTCGTCATCGCGATCTTGTATGCCCGTCATGCCAACCGGTCGATCGATCCGGCGGCCGACAAGCTGCGCCAGCAATTCGAGGCTCAGGTTCAGCCGAAGGAGGATCGATCATGATCACTGCTGATCTTGTACCGATGATCATGCCGCTGCAGACCCAGGGACGCGGTCTGACGATCGGCCTTTTCCTGGTCGTCGTGCTGCTCACCCTGGCGATCACGATCTGGGCATCCCGGCAGACCAAGACCGCCGCGGACTACTACGCCGGCGGTCGCTCGTTCTCCGGATTACAGAATGGGTTGGCGGTCGGCGGCGACTACATGTCGGCGGCTTCCTTCCTCGGCATCTCCGGCTCGATCGCGCTGAACGGCTACGACGGCTTCCTCTACTCCATCGGCTTCCTGGTCGCCTGGCTGGTCGCATTGCTGCTGGTGGCCGAGTTGCTGCGCAACTCCGGCAAGTACACGATGGCCGATCAGCTGGCCTACCGGATGCGGCAGACTCCGGTACGCTCCGCCGCCGCGACCTCGACGATCGTGGTGTCGATCTTCTACCTGCTCGCCCAGATGGTCGGCGCCGGCAGCCTGGTCGGCCTATTGCTCGGCGTGGAAAGCACCACGATCAAGTCCCTGGTGATCGTCGGAGTCGGCGCGTTGATGATCATCTATGTCACGTTCGGCGGCATGAAGGGCACCACCTGGGTGCAGATCGTCAAGGCCGTGCTGTTGATGCTGGGGACGTTGTTGATCACCATCCTGGTGCTGGCGAAATTCGGCTTCAACCTCTCCGAGCTGCTCGGCAGTGCCGCGGACAAGTCCGGCCAAGGTGCGGCTTTCCTGCAACCAGGACTCTTGTACGGCAAGGATCTCGTCGGCAAGTTCGACTTCCTGTCACTGGGGCTCGCGCTCGTCCTCGGCACCGCAGGGCTGCCACACATCCTGATCCGGTTCTACACCACGCCGACCGCCCGAGCCGCCCGCAAGTCGGTGCTCTGGGCGATCGGTCTGATCGGCGCCTTCTATCTGATGACCCTGGTGCTCGGCTTCGGCGCTGCGGCGCTGGTCGACACCAAGGAGGGCAGCCCGGTCGCGGAGTCGTCGGGCAACGTCGCCTCCCCGCTGTTGGCCCAGGCCGTCGGCGGTGGCGAGGGATCCTTCGGCGGCGCGATCCTGCTGGCCTTCATCGCCGCGGTGGCCTTCGCCACCATCCTCGCGGTGGTCGCCGGATTGACACTGACCTCGGCCTCGTCGATGGCGCACGACATCTACGCCAACGTGATCAAGAAGGGCACCGCCACGGAGCGGGGCGAGATGGCGGTGGCTCGGCTGTCGGCGATCGGCATCGGCGCGGTGGCGATCCTGTTGGCGATCTTCGCCCAGCGGTTGAACATCGCCTTCCTGGTCGCCCTGGCGTTCGCGCTCGCGGCGTCGGCCAATCTGCCGGCGCTGCTGTTCAACCTGTTCTGGCGGCGATTCAACACCACCGGCGCGGTGTTCAGCATCTACGGCGGGTTGGCGGTGACGCTGTTCCTGGTGATCTTCTCCCCCGTCGTGTCCGGGACGGAGAAATCGCTGTTCCCCAATGCCGACTTCGCCTGGTTCCCGCTGTCCAATCCGGGGCTGATCTCGATCCCGATCGGCTTCCTGCTCGGCGTCATCGGGACGTTGATCGGCAAGGACGACGGCAGTGCCGGCCGGTACGACGAGTTGTCGGTACGCGCCCTGACCGGCGCCGGTGCGGAGGGTGCCTCCAAGCACTGACTCGATGCGCGGGGCGTACGGCTGGACCCTAAGCCGGCTGTCGGTGCTGGGCTCTACGGTGTCGGTCATGGACGAGCGAGTGGACGAAGATGTCGTCGACGAGGACTGGTACGGCAACGAGCTGAGCGGCATGCGGTTCGTCGATGTCCGATTCAGCCGGGTCGACTTCACCGAGGTGCGGACCGGCGGCCTGGTGTTCGAGGACTGCCGGTTCGCCAACTGCAAGTTCAACGTGTCGGAGCACCGGAGCTCGAGCTTTGTGGCCTGCACGTTCGCCCGCAGTTCGTTCTTCTCCGCAACGTTGGATGCCTGCAAATTCTCCGGCTCCACCTTCGTGGACTGCGTCTTCCAGCCGATCACGATCATCGGCGGGCTGTGGCAGGGGGTCACGATCCGTGGCACCGACCTGACCAAGATCAAGTTCGCCGGCGCCGACCTGCGGGACGCCGACCTGTCGGAGTCCGACCTCACCGGTGCCGACCTGAGCGGCTGCAACCTCGGGCATGCCACCTTGCGGAACACCCAGCTGGCCGGGGCCGACCTGACCGGCGCTCAGCTGGATGCGGTCGACCTCCGGGACGCGGTGCTGCGCGACACGAAGGTCGACCTGAACGGCGCAATCAGCGTCGCCGCAGCCTACGGAGCAGTCCTGGCCTAGCCGCCCGCTGCTCCGCCTCGATCTCGGCCTGCCGCGCCGCCTCGGCTGCCTCGGCAACGCGCTTCTCCTCGGCACGCTGGGCGGCGATCTCCGCCTCCCGGGCGTGCCGTTCGGCCTCCCGAGCGAGCGCCTTGCGTTCCCTGCGTCCCTCGACCAGCTTGTAGAGCACCGGCACCAGGATCAGCGTCAGCACGGTCGACGACAGCAGGCCGCCGATCACCACGATCGCCAACGGCTGGGAGATGAACACGCCGCCGCCGGTCACTCCCAGCGACATCGGGATCAGCGCGAAGATCGTCGCGATCGCGGTCATCAGGATCGGCCGGAGCCGTCGACGGGAACCGTCGATCAGGGCATCATCAACCGACTCGCCCTGCGCCCGGTAGTGGTTGACCAGATCGATCAACACGATCGCGTTGGTCACCACGATGCCGACCAGCATCAGCAGCCCGATCAGACTCGGCACACCGAGCGGGGTGTCGGTGATCACCAGCGCCAGCAGGGCGCCGACCGCAGCGAACGGGATGGAGACCAACAGGATCAGCGGCTGGATCAGACTGCGGAACGTCGCCACCATCACCACGTACACGATGGCGATGGCGACCAGCAGCGCGAGCCCGAGCTGGGAGAAGGCGTCGGCCTGATCGGAGCTGACGCCGCCGAGCTCGGTCTCGGCCCCGGACGGCAGGTCAAGCCCGTCGAGAGCCTCGGTGACGTCGGCGTTCACCGCGGTGAGATTGTCGCCGGTCGGGGTGAGTGAGACGGTCGCACTCTGCTGCCCGTCGCGGCGGCTGATCGTCGGCGCCACCTTGGTCTGGCGGACCTCGGCGATCGAGGAGAGTTTGATCTTTTCCGGCTTGGTCTCCTGCTGCGTGGCTGTCGAGCCCGACTGACCGGTCGTACCGGCGCCGGCGCCTGCACCGGACTGATCGGTGCCTGCCTGCCCTGCCCCTGCCTGACCAGCACCCGCCTGACCGGCACCCGCCTGACCAGCACCCGCCTGACCAGCACCCGCCTGACCAGCACCCGCCTGACCAGCACCCGCCTGACCAGCACCCGCCTGACCAGCACCCGCCTGACCAGCACCCGCCTGACCAGCACCCGCCTGACCAGCACCAGCCTGACCAGCACCAGCCTGACCAGCACCAGCCTGGCCGGCCGAACCGGATTGCCCGGTTGCCGACGTCGGCACGGTGATCTTGAGATCGCGCAGTTCCTGGATCCCGACCGGCGCATCGGCGACCTTGAGCACAATGTCCTCGTCATCACCGGTGGTCTCGATGGTCCCCACGGTCGCCGGCGCGAGCACTCCCTTCAGAGTGTCGTTGACCTGGCTCGCCGACAGTCCCTTCTTGGCGGCCTTGATCGGGTCGACATCGATCTGCACGATCGGCTGCGCGGCGGCGATCGAGGAACTCACGTTGGTCGTCCCCGGCACCTTCTTCATCCGGGCCAGCACGTCGCTGGTCGCCTCGTCCAGCTTGGCGCTGTCCGGAGCTGTGACGATCACCTCGACATCGGAACTGGTCCCGAAGCCGGAGTTGCTGCTCACCGTGACGTCGCCGACGTCGACAAGATCATCAACGGCTGCTGACACGTCGCGTTGGATCCGGTCCTGATCATCGTCGGCATTCGTGGTCACGGTGAACGACGCCGAGTCCGACCCACCACCACCGAAGCCGGCGAAGCCGCCACCGCCGATCGTGGTCTGGACGGTCTGCACCCCGTCGATACCCTTGATCGCCTTCTCCACCTTGGCTGCTTGGGCGCCCTTGGTGTCCAGACTCAGCACCGGGGTGAACTGCTGGCTGACGGTCAGTGTGTTCTGGCCGCTGCTGCCCAGGAAGTCGGTCTTCAGATTGGTGGCCAGGGTGCCGGTGCCGCCCATCACCAGCAGGGCGATCAGGATCGTCACCAGCGGATGTTTGGTGGCGGATCGGATGATCGGGACGTAGCCACGCTGCAGCAGGTTGCGTCGTTCCTTCGCCTCGGCGGCTTCCTTCACCTGATCGGGATCGACGATCGTCTTCGGTGGCCGCAGAATCCAGTAGGCCAACACCGGCACGATGGTCAACGCGACCAGCAACGACGCCATCAACGCGATCGTCACCGTCAGCCCGAACGGTCGGAACAGCTCGCCGACCTGACCACCGACCAGGGTGATCGGCAGGAAGACCGCGACGGTGGTGACCGTGGCCGCGGTGATCGCGGTCGCCACCTCGCGCACCGCCGTGGTGATCGCCTTCAGCTTCGGCTCACCGTACGAGAGATGTCTTCGGATGTTCTCGATCACCACGATCGAGTCGTCCACGATCCGGCCGACCGCGATGGTCAACGCACCGAGGGTGAGGATGTTCAGCGAATAGTCGGTCACCCGCAGCCCGATCAGGGTGATCAACACCGACACCGGGATCGAGATCGCGGTGACCAGCGTCGCCGTACCGGACAGCAGGAAGATCAAGATCACCACGATCGCCATCGCCAGACCGAGCCCGCCCTCGGTGAGCAGGTCGTCGATGGACTGGGTGATGAACGGAGCCTGATCGAAGACCGTACTGAACTTCGCACCGTCACCGAGCTTGTCGGCCAGCCCGGGCAGGGCCTTGGTCACCGCCTCGCTGACATCGACGGTGTTGCCCTCCGGCGTCTTGGTGATCGACAACGACAGGCTCTGGTGACCGTTGGTACGAGAGATCGAGGTGGCCGGAGCGTTCTTCTCCTTGACCGTGGCGACGTCGCCGATCGCGACGCTGTCCCCGTCGCTGTTCAAGATCTTCAGACCGGCGACGTCGGCCGCCGACTCCAGCCGCTGGCCGACGTTGACCGACATCGTCCGATCACCGGAGTCGACACTGCCGGCCGAGTTGACCAGGCCGGCGGACTGCAACGTCTGGCTGACCTGGCTGGTCGTCACTCCCTCGTCGTCGAGCTTGTTCAGATCAAGATCGACTTCGATCTGCCGGACCGGTGCGCCCGAGACGGTGACGGCCCGTACGCCATCGATCTTCTGCAGATCCGGGACGGCGGTGTTGGTGAGCTGATCGGCCAGTCGGGCGGTGTTGCCGGAGTCGTTGGTGACGCTCAGCTGCACCACCGGGAAGTCGTCGACGCTGCCGGTGCTGACCTGACTGTCGACGTCGTCGGGCAGGGTCGACTTGATCCGACTGATCGCCGCCTCGAGGTCCTGCTGAGCGGCCGTCATGTCGGTGCCGTACTGCATGTTGACCGTCACCTGGGAGGAACCGGTCGACGAGGTCGAGGTCACCGAGTCGATCCCGGACACACCCCCGACCGCCTGCTCGATCGGCGTGGTCACCCGCTGCGCCACCACTTGCGGGGCGGCGCCGGAGTAAGTGGTGCTGATCACCGCGGTCGGCACGCTGATCGACGGGATGAGTTCCTGTTTGAGCTGGGTCGCGGTGATGCCGCCGAAGATCATCACGAACACGGTGACCAGCGCGATCAACGCCCTGTTCCGCAGGCTCAGATTGGCCAGTCGTCCCACAAGCTCTCAACCCCAGAATCAGAAGACACAGATCAGATGACAGAAGATGTGCTGGGCACCCCCACGGCGGCGTACGTGTGCCGGGCCAGGCGATTCCGACCCCGGCCAAGTCTTCCCGACAGTGTCAAGCGCGACCATCGGGGGCATCCCCGATGTCGTGAGCCGAACCGAAGTGTCGTGTTCGGATCCGGTTTTCGGACAGCGGCCCGGCGACGACGGCCGAAATGGGGGTCGGACCGTCGGCGACGCCGGTCCCGTTACGCTGGGGCGCGAATCGTGTTTCACCCAAGGAGGCGTGTTGTTGTGAGTGACGAGACCCTGTCGAACTTGCTGTCCGAAGACCGGCGGTTCCCGCCTCCGGCAGACCTCGCCTCGAGCGCCAACGTCACCCAGGCGACCTACGACGAAGCGGCCGCCGACCCGGAGGCGTTCTGGGCCAAGCAGGCCGGGATCGTGACCTGGGGCACTGAACCGACCCAGACGCTGGACTGGAGCAATGCGCCGTTCGCGAAGTGGTTCGCCGACGGCACGCTGAATGCCGCCTACAACGCCTGTGATCGGCATGTCGAGGCCGGCAACGGCGACCGGGTCGCGTTCCACTTCGAGGGCGAACCGGGTGACAGCCGGTCGATCACCTATGCCGAGCTGACCACCGAGGTGAAGAAGGCGGCCAACGCGCTGCTGGAGCTCGGCGTCAAGACCGGCGACCGGGTGGCGATCTACATGCCGATGATCCCCGAGGCCGCGATCGCGATGCTGGCCTGCGCCCGGATCGGCGCTCCGCATACGGTCGTCTTCGGCGGCTTCTCCGCCGACGCCCTGGCCAGCCGGATCACCGACTGCGGCTGCGAGGTGGTGATCACCGCCGACGGCGGTTACCGCAAGGGCAAGGCGTCCTCGCTGAAGCCGGCCGTGGACCAGGCACTGAAGCAGTGCCCGGATGTGCGCAACGTGCTGGTCGTCAAGCGGACCGGCCAGGACACCGAGATGACCGAGGGCCGCGACCTGTGGTGGGCCGATTTCGTCGGCAAGCAGGCGCAAGAGCACACCCCGGAGAATTTCCCGGCCGAGCATCCGCTCTACATCATGTACACCTCCGGCAGCACCGGGAAGCCGAAGGGCATCCTGCACACCACCGGCGGCTATCTGGTCGGCACCGCCTACACGCACTGGGCGACCTTCGATCTGAAACCGGACAGCGACGTCTTCTGGACCGCGGCCGACATCGGCTGGGTGACCGGGCATTCGTATCTGGTCTACGGCCCGCTGGTGAACGGCACCACCAGCGTGATGTACGAGGGCACGCCGGAGACGCCGCACCAGGGCCGGTGGTGGGAGATCATCCAGAAATACAAGGTGTCGATCTTGTACTGCGCTCCGACCGCGATCCGGACCTTCATGAAGTGGGGGTCGGACATCCCGGCGAAGTTCGATCTGTCCAGCCTGCGGGTGCTCGGCTCGGTCGGTGAACCGATCAATCCGGAGGCCTACGTCTGGTATCGGGAGAACATCGGCGGCGACAAGACCCCGGTGGTCGACACCTGGTGGCAGACCGAGACCGGGATGCACATGATCACCCCGATGCCGGGCGTGACGTCGGGCAAGCCCGGCGCGGCGATGACCCCGTTCCCCGGGGTCTCGATCGACGTCGTCAACGACGAGGGCCAGCCGGTCGGCAACGGCGAGGGCGGCTATCTGGTGATCACCAAGCCGTGGCCGGCCATGCTCCGTACGCTCTGGGGTGACGATCAGCGCTACGTCGACACCTACTGGTCACGCTTCCAGGGGCTGTATTTCGCCGGCGACGGTGCCAAGAAGGACTCCGACGGGGACCTCTGGTTGCTCGGCCGGGTCGACGACGTGATGAACGTGTCCGGTCACCGGATGTCGACAACCGAGATCGAGTCGGCACTGGTGTCGCACCCGAAGGTCGCCGAGTCGGCGGTCGTCGGAGCCACCGACGACACCACCGGCCAGGCGATCGTCGCCTTCGTGATCTTGCGCTCCGAGGCCGGTGACGGCGGGCCGGACGTGGTGAAGGAACTGCGTCAGCATGTCTCCAACGAGATCGGCCCGATCGCCCGACCGCGGCAGATCATGATCGTCGAGGAACTGCCGAAGACCCGTTCGGGCAAGATCATGCGGCGGCTACTGCGGGACATCGCCGAGAACCGCGAACTGGGCGACGTCACCACCCTGCAGGACTCGACGGTGATGGACCTGATCAAGACCAACCTCACCAGCGCCCCGTCCGAGGACTAACCCACACCCACCCCGCCGACCCGTCGATTCCTCCCGCCTTTTTGCGGCGTGTCGGTGAGGAATTGACGGGTCCCGGGGGCCGGCCCCGCCGCCTCCCGAGGCAGGGCCGACCCGGGCAACCCCTCTCCCACACCAGGACCGATCCGGCAATCCCTCCCACACCGGCGCCGACCCGGCGATTCCCTTCTGGGCCGACCCGGGCAACCCCTCTCACACCAGGCCCGACCCGGCAATCCCTCCCACACCGGCGCCGACCCGGCGAAACCCTTCTGGGCCGACCCGTCGATTGCTCACCGACACGCCGCAAATAGGCGGGACAAACTGACGGGTCGGCGGGTGGGTGACCCGGGGTCTGGTGGAATTGCCTGGTGATCATCGTGACGACGAACGAGGTGCCCGGGTACGCGATCGAGGCGGTGTTGGGCGAGGTGATGGGGATGACCGTCCGCAGCGCGAACTTCGGCGCCAACTTTTCCGCCAGCTTCCGGGCGATCGGTGGCGGGGAGGTGACCGAATACACCCAGCTCGTCTACGAGAGTCGTAACGAGGTGATGAACCGGATGTGGTCGGAGGCCCAGCGGCGCGGCGCGAACGCGATCATCGGGATGCGATTCGACACCGGTGACATCGGTCAGGCGTTCACCGAGATCTGTGCCTACGGGACGGCCGTGGTCGCCCGCCCGCTCGGCGAGGGCGAGCAGGGCGCCACTCCGCAGTCGATCCAGCAGGCCGGTCAGCGCCCGTCCCAACCGGGTCAGCACCAGCCCAATCGACCACAGCCGGGACCGCAGGGCGGGCAGGGCTTCGGCCGTCCGCAGCCGGGCAGGCCAGGATTCGGCGGACCGCCGCCGATGCCGCAGGGCGGCCCGCCGGCACCGCAGCCGAGCGGGCCTGCAGCACCCCCGCCGCAGGGCGGTCCGGGGGCACCTCCGCAGGGTGCTCCGACGGCACGACCACACGGTGGACCGGCAGCACAACCACAAAGTCCGTGGCAGCCGGTGCCGCCGGGCACTGCTCAACAGCCGCCGAATCCCGCCCGACCCGAACCCGCCCGACCCGAACCCGCCCGACCCGAACCTGCCCGGCCCGAACCCTCGACGGCCGAGTCGAGCCAGTACCAGGCCCGGCAGGACCGGGGCGACGAGACCCGGGCCGGCCGGGAGGATCCGACCCAGCCGCCGTCGGGATCCTCATCGGCGGCGGCGCAACAGTCGGCCGAGCCGATGCCGCGCCCGGACGCCCACGGCTACTCCCCGCAGATCCCGCCGCCGCAGGATCGCCCCTAGGGCCGCGATCCCTGGCCCTCCTGACCACATCCACCTGCAGCACCGGGGCACACCGGTCGTCACCGGGTGCGGGACTACCTGCCGACGGACTCGGAGAAGATGAATTCGGCCCCGGCAGCTTCGGCGAGCTCGGGGCCGAAGGCGGCCACCGGCGTGTAGGCACCGGGCTTGCTGTCGCCGGCGACACAGCGACGGACGACTTCGGCAATGATCGCCGAGGTGAACGCCATCCCCTCCGGAGCGCGCAGCCAGCCCTCCCGGACCTCACCGTCCGCCCACTGCGCCCGAGCGCGGGCCCAGGAGTGCTCTCGCGGCCGCGGCCTGGCCGGCATCCGGACGGCGGCCAACCGGGCGACCGCGAACCGCGCGACCGGCGGGATCTGCAGCAGCGCGGTGCCGACCCGCAGCGCGATCCGTACGGGCAGGGTCGACGGCGCCATGTTCGAGGCGGCCAGCACCGACCTCGCCCCGCTCAGCCGCCAAGCGGCGATCAGCTCGCCGCTCGGCATCCCCGCGGTCCGTACGGTGTCGCCGTCGGGAGTGACCAGTTCGATCGGATGATCGCCGAATCGGGCCGGCACCAGCCGGCCGTCCTCGACCTGATGACCGCCGAGCACGATGCTCTCCAGCAGCGACCTGGCCAGCGCCGTACCGAATCGTCCGGCTTCTCCTTCGACCGAGGCGATCGCATCCACTCGCAACGACGCCGCCGGTGGGCGATCGGCGCACACCCTGCCGGCGATGCTCTCGGTGCCGAGCACCCCGAACCCGGCACCGGTCACCACGGTCCGCGTCGCGTCCTCGGCCGGGTCCCGGTCGAGGACGGCCGATACAGCGGACGGCTCGTTGGCCACATCGACGTAGTGCGTGGTGGGTGAGCAGGCGGCAAGCACCTGTGGTGCCGTCTCCGGGAACGGACCGACGGTATTGACGACGGCGGCGGGTGCCTGCTGACCCAATCCGGCCAGTACCTCGGTCAGCGAGCCGGCGACCACCCGCGATGGGTTCCCGAGTTGGGAGCTCAGCCGCGCCAGGCGTTCGCTGTCCCGTCCGCAGAGCACGACCGGGACGCCGCTGTCGGTCAACCGGGCGGCGACCGCTCGCCCGACCCGGCCGGTGCTGCCGAGGATCCATACCTCTGTGTTCATTGTTGTCCCCCGTCTGTGCTCATTGCCGACCCCGTTCATTGCGGTACCCATCAAGGAGTGATGTCATTACGTGTCATCACCCTACACCCTGATGTCATACCGTGTCATCACTAGACTGGGCCCATGGCGCGTTGGGAACCGGGGGCCGGCGAACGGCTGCAGCAGGCGGCACTGGATCTGTTCGCCGAACAGGGCTACGAGCAGACCACCGTCAACCAGATCGCGCATCGGGCAGGCCTGACCACGCGGACCTTCTTCCGCTACTTCGCCGACAAGCGGGAGGTGCTGTTCGCCGGCGAGGAGGCGCTGCCGCCGATGGCCACCCAGGCAATCACCGAGCCCCCGGCCGCGCTGTCGCCGCTGCAGGTGATCGAGCAGGCACTCCGGTCGTTCAGCGGGACCATCTTCCAGGGCCGCAGCATCAGCTACGTCCGCAAGCGACGAGCGGTGATCGCCGCCGACCCCAGCCTGCGCGAACGCGAATTGCGCAAGCTCGCCGATCTCCGCGACGCCATCGGCGAGGGGTTCAGGCTCCGCGGCCTGGACGACGTGGCAGCACTGCTCGCCGCCGAGACAGCGCTGACCGTCTTCACGGTCTCGGTACGGCGTTGGCTGGGTGAGGGCGACAGCGCGGCTCGCGAGCCGGGCGAGGTCGATCCGACCGAACTGGAGGCGTTCGCCAAGGACACCCTGGAGCAGTTGCGCGCCCTGCAATGAGCCCGATCCCACCTGCGTGCTCGATCCTGGCTACCTGCTCGATCCCGCCCGGCTACTTGGTCGGGGCCGCATCGGACCGGTAAAATCAGCGAAACGGAGCGCCGGGAAGTCTGGTCGGCACGGCCATCTGTCGACCGCCCGTTGAGGAGCCCTGTGCCCGACCTCCCACCCCTGAAGGACAAGCTGCCCAAACGTCGGCTGTTCGCCGCCGGCGCCGGTCGCGAACGCCGTACCGTCGCCGAATTCCTCCGCGACGAGACCGTCGGCGGCGCGCTGATGCTGGCCGCCACCGTGATCGCCCTGTTCTGGGCCAACCTCGGCCACCACTCGTACGAGATCTTCCGCACCCTGCACCTGGGCCCGTTGAGCCTCGAACACTGGGCGGCCGACGGGCTGCTGACGATCTTCTTCTTCGTCGCCGGGCTGGAACTCAAGCGCGAACTGACCACCGGCTCGTTGTCCCGGCCGGCGGATGCGTTGGTGCCGATCGTGGCGGCGGTCGCCGGGATGGCGATCCCCGCGGCGGTCTACCTGGCGATCAACCTGCCGACGGCCGACGGGCGGCCCGAGGGATGGGCGGTGCCGATGGCGACCGACATCGCGTTCGCGCTGGCGATCCTGGCCATCGTCGGTCGACAACTGCCGGCCAGCCTGCGCGCCTTCCTGCTCACCCTGGCCATCGTCGACGATCTCGGCGCGATCAGCGTGATCGCGATCATCTTCACCGATTCGGTCAACCTGCTCTGGCTGCTCGGCGCCGCCGCCTGCGTGACGCTGTGGTGGTGGCTGCAACGGCGTCGGATCGACCACTGGTGGATCTTCCTGCCGCTCGGCGTGCTGGCCTGGATCTGCACCCTGCAGAGTGGCGTGCACGCCACCATCGCTGGTGTCGCGGTCGGGCTCGCGACCCGTTCCCGCGGCGACGAGGTCACCTCGCCGGCCGAAGCCTGGGAGCATCGCTGGCGGCCGATCTCGGCAGCCGTCGCGGTGCCGATCTTCGCACTGCTCGCGGCCGGCGTCCGGGTCAGCGGCGCCGGCCTGCTCGGTCTGTTCCGCGAACCCCTCGCGCTCGGCGTCGTGGTCGCGCTGGTCGCCGGCAAGACCATCGGCGTTTTCGGCGGCGCGTTCCTGACCGCCCGCTTCACCCGGGCCGAACTCGCCGAGGACCTGCGGTGGTCGGAGGTCTTCTCGGTCGCGATCCTGGCCGGCGTCGGCTTCACTGTGGCGCTGCTGGTCTCCGATCTGGCGTTCGGCACCGCGTCCGCCGCCGCCGAACAAAGCAAGTCCGCGGTGCTCGTCGGGTCGCTACTCGCGGCCGTGCTCGCCACTCTCAGCCTCAGCCGGCGCAACCGGAGCCGTCGTCGGACCCGGGATCCCGGCCCGGGCTGAGGACGCCGGGCTGTTCGGGGTGGTCGGTCCAACCGTTAGGCTCTGCGGCGAGGCATCGTTCATCCAGCGTCGGCCATCGACGCGAGAGGAGACCGCGGCAATGACGAATACGGCGAACTCAACCCCCGAGCAGGCCACGTCATCGACTCCGACGGCTCCGGGTGTGAAGGACGTCTTCGACAAGATCAAGTCCGATCTCCAGGTGCTGGTCAAGGGCGAGGTCGAGCTCGCGGTCAGCGAGTTGAAGCCGTCCGCGGTCAATGCCGGGATCGGCGCCGGCCTGTTCTCCGGGGCGCTCTATTTCGTGCTGAACGCCCTGATCCTGCTCTTCATCGCCGGTTCGCTGGCGATCTGGAAATGGCTCGACCTGCCGATCGCGCTCGGCTTCGTGATCATGGCCGGGGTGTTGATCGTTGTCGCCGGCATCCTCGGACTGATCGGCTACATCCGGGTCAAGAAGGTCAAGCCCCCGCAGGCCGCCATCGACGAGGGGCAGCGCACCGCCGACAGCGTCAAGGCAGCCATCGAGCGGGGCAACGCCGCCGCCAGCGGCAAGCAGATCGAGGGGACCGTCGAGCCGACACCCGCCGTCACCGCCGACCAGACCGCCCGCCGCTGATCCTGATCGAGCGCCGGCTCTGCGGCCGACCCGTTTCCGTCGTACGGCGGATGTCCCGACCGCTGCGGGTGGTTACCGTGGCCGGGTGAGCGCATCAGCCGGGTTGTCCCGTACCGGCGCCGGCTCGTCTCCCGGCGCCTCGCCGAACGTCGGCCTGCTGCCGAACATCGACCCGCCGTACGAGGGCTGGTCCCGCCCCGATCCCGGTCCGGGCGGGTACCGCGCCGACCTGATCGCCGCGGTCGCGCTGTGCGTGGCTGCCGTCCTCACCCTGCCGTTGTATCCGTGGGCGGGGCTGACCTCCCCCACCGATGCGCCGATGTGGCTCGAACTGATCTGGTCCGGTGCGCTGTGCCTGCCGATCGCCTGGCGTCGTCGGCAGCCGCTGCTGGTGGCGGCAACCGTGTCCGCGATCTTCATCGCCGGCGGAATCGCGTTCGGGGTGTCGTTGTTCTTCCACAACATCGCCTTGTTCGTCGCGTTCTACACCGTCGGCGCCTGGGAACCGAACCGGGCGCGGGCACGGTGGACGCGGGTGATCATCACCGCGGCGATGTTCGTCTGGCTGATGATCTCGATCTTCATCTATGCCACCGGCGACGCCCATCAGGACGAACCCGCGCAGACCGGACCGTTCTCCCCGCTGGTGTCGGTGGCGATGATCCAGCTGCTCACCAATGCGGTCTTCTTCGCCGGCGCCTACTACCTCGGGGATCGCGCGTTCGGCCAGGCTGTCGCGCAGGACGCGCTGGATCGGCAGAGCCAGGAACTTGCCCGTGAACGGGAACGCAGTACCGCCCAGGCGATCACCCTGGAACGGGTGCGGATCGCCCGCGAACTGCACGACGTCGTCGCCCACCACGTCTCGGTGATGGGCGTCCAGGCCAGCGCCGCCAGGATGGCGATCGATCGTGATCATGAAACCGCTCGGCATGCGCTGGGCAATGTCGAGGACAGCGCTCGGTCGGCGATCAGCGAGCTCCGCGGCATCCTGACCACCCTGCGGGACCCCGACGGCGACTCCGTACCGCGTTCGGGTTTGGACGGTCCGTCCGCCGACGACACGACCGATCGGTCGGCATCCGATGCCGCGGCGACCGTCGGGACCCGTCGGCTGCCGGAGCTGATCGGCCAGGCCAATGCGGCGGGCCTGCCGACCAGACTGGAGGTGATCGGCACCCGCTGGCCACTCTCCGCAGTCACCGACGTCAACATCTACCGGATCGTGCAGGAGGCGTTGACCAACGTCCGCAAGCATGCCGGGCCGCACGCTACGGCCGACGTCCGGTTGCGGTTCTACGCCGACCAGGCGGAGATCGAGATCACCAACGGCGGCTCCATCGCGTCACTGACGGGCAATCGGCTGACCGGCGCCGGTCTCGGCCAGCGCGGGATGCGGGAACGGGTCGCCGCCTCCGCCGGCACCATCGAGCTCGGGCCGCTGCACCGCGGCGGCTACCTGGTCCGGGCGCGGATGCCGCTGCAACCGCCGGCCACCGACCCGGATCCTTCGTAGCGACCGAAGCCGGACCGATCAGGATTCGGCAGCCCCGTTCGACAATTCACCCACGACCTGCAAGGACACCATGAACGACGATGCGACCGCCCCGGGATCGGATGCCCCCGGCTCGGAGCAGACCGGTTCCGGACCGATCAGCGTCCTGCTGGTCGATGATCAGGACCTGGTCCGCTACGGCTTCGGGGTCATTCTCGGCATGGCCGACGGGATCGAGGTGGTCGGCGAGGCCTCCGACGGACGGCAGGCGATCGACCGCGCCCGGACGCTGCACCCGGACGTGATCTTGATGGACGTCCAGATGCCGGTGTTGGACGGGCTGGCCGCGACCCGGGAGCTGGTCGCCGACCCGGCGGTCGGCTCGGCGGTGTTGATCTTGACCACTTTCGATCGCGACGACTACCTGTATCAGGCGCTGCAGGCCGGGGCGAGCGGCTTCCTGCTCAAGAACGCCTCACCGGAGAATCTGATCGAGGCGGTCCGGGTCGTCGCCGGTGGTGACGCGCTGCTCGCCCCCGCAGTCACCAAGCGGGTGATCGCCCGCTTCGCGACCGGAACCGGCGATCCCGCACAGCTGTCGCCCGGTGATCATGAACGCCGACCGGCAGCAGCTGCACATCCGGACCGAGCGGCGGCCCACATCCCCCAGCTGACCGAACGGGAGTCCGACGTGTTGGCGCTGATCGCGCAGGGCAAGTCCAACGCCGAGATCGCCGCGGAGCTGGTGGTCGGCGAGGCGACCGTCAAGACCCACGTCTCCAACCTGTTGGCCAAACTGCAACTCCGCGACCGGATCCAGGCCGTCATCTATGCCTACGAGCACGGAATTGTGACGCCCGTCTCCTGACAGAGCCCGCAGACACCGGTGCGGAGAAATATCTCTTATCGCATTTGGCAATACAACGGGTCTGCAGTTGAGTTCTGCGGTGACATGGTGCAAGACTTTTCTCTCGTCTTCCCATCCCACTCCTCTTAGCTGGTGTTCCAGGTGCTTCTGCCCTAATCGGCTGTGGACGCTGAGCCGCCACAACCATCGCGCCATCGATCCGCCCCTCGCCGGCTCCGAGCCGACGACACGGGCCGAACGGATCGACACCGCCACCACCTCTTCCCTCTCCTGAGCATCCCCCTCCACACGCCGCCGTGTCCCGACACCGCGGCAGCGATGCCTGCTGCCTGCACCCGACGACCGCCGTTGCGGTCCCGGGTGACATCCTCCTGCAGCCCATTCCAAGATCAACTTCGGAGACTCCATGTCCGCGCCCGCGCTCCGGACCCGTCCGTCCGCGCCGCCCGCCGAAACCGTCGACTCCCTGCAGTCGCCCACTCCGCCGTCCTGGCGACGCCGGCTCCTCCCCGTCCTGAACCGCCACCGTCGGCTGCTGATCGGTACGGCCGTGCTGGCCGCGGTCTACGCCGCGCTCGGCTCGACCCTGCCGCTGATCCAGCAGATCGTGCTGGACGACGCGATCATCGCCAAGAATCGCCCGCTGTTGCCTTGGCTCGGCCTGTTGGCCGTGTTCGGTCTGATCATCGGTGTGCTGTCGATGCTGTGGCGCTACCGCTCCGGCAAGGCCGCGCTGGCGATCCAGCACGACATCCGCAACGACATCTACGACACCCTGCAACGACTGGACTTCTCCGGCCACTCGCAACTGCAGAGCGGCCAGCTGGTCTCCCGGGCCAGCACAGATCTGCGCTGGGTGCAGATGCTGATCGGCTTCATCGCCGAGGTCGCGGCCACCACCGTCGGCATCACCGTCTCGCTGGTCGTGATGTTCCGGCTGTCGCCGCTGCTGGCCGTCGTCGTGATGATCATCATCGGCACCGTGTTCGTGATCACACACCGGATGCGCACCCAGGTGCACGCCTCCGGCTGGGACTCCCAGCAGAAGGAGGCCGAGCTGATGACCGAGATCGAGGAGGCCGTGCTCGGCGTCCGGGTGGTCCGTGCCTTCGGCCAGGAGGCTGCCCAGACGACCCGGCTGCACCATGCTCTGCTGAACATGTTCCGAGCACGGGTCCGGGCGGTCCGGCTGCGGGCGCCGTTCTTCGCCTCGCTGATGGCCGGGCCGCAACTCGGCCAGGTGATCATCATCGCCCTCGGCGGCCTGCTGGTGATCAACGGCTACCTGACCGTCGGCGTCTTCCTCGCCTTCTCCAGCTACCTCACCGGACTGGCCGGCAAGGCCCGGGTGATCGGGATGATCCTGAGCAACCTGCCGCAGTGCCAGGCCGCGGTGGAGCGGATCGGCGACATCCTCGACCTGCGTCCCGACCTGACCGAGCCCGCCGAGCCGGTGACCCCGACCGACCAGGCCGGCACCATCGACTTCCGCGATGTCTCCTTCGCCTATGTGGACGGCGACGGCCATCAGGTGCTGCGCCATCTTGATCTGAGCATCGCCGCCGGCGAGTCGATCGCCCTGGTCGGTCCGTCCGGCTGCGGCAAGTCCACCGCCATGCAGCTGATCGGCCGGTTCTTCGACCCGACCGACGGCAGCGTGCTGGTGGACGGCGTCGACGTTCGCGCCCAGTCGCTGTCCCAGCTCCGCGGCCGGGTCGGGATGGTGTTCGAGAACAGCTTCCTGTTCTCCGACACGATCGCCAACAACATCTCCTACGGTCGGCCGGACGCGACCGACGACGAGATCCGGGCTGCCGCCCGCGCGGCGATGGCCGACGACTTCATCACCCGGCTGGACGACGGCTACGACACGTTGATCGGCGAGCAGGGCATGACGCTCTCCGGTGGTCAGCGACAGCGAGTGGCTCTGGCCCGGGCGCTGCTGGTCGACCCCGACATCCTGTTGCTGGACGACGCCACCAGCTCGGTCGACACCAAGGTCGAGCACGAGATCCACGCCAACCTCGGGCCGTTCCTGGCCAGCCGGACAGCGGTCATGGTCGCCTACCGGGAGTCCACCGTGCGGATGGCCGACCGGGTCGTGCTGCTCGACGACGGCCACGTTGTCGATCATGGAACCCACGAGGAACTGTTCGACCGCAGCGCGCTCTACCGGGATCTGTTCGGCGAGATGGCCGGTGGCGACGACGACGCTGCCGGTCTGCTGCCGGCCGCCCGGCGGGGCGACTTCGCGCCGACCGCCTCGGCCTGGGAGTCCCGGCAGGATGCCAGCGGCCGTCCGCCGGCCGAGCTGGAGACTCCGCCGGATGTCGCCGCCAAGATCGCCGCACTGCCGACCTTCGATGATCATCCGGGTGTCGACCTGGACGGCGAGGGCCGGCGATCCGAGCCGTTCAAGCTGGTGAAGTTCCTGAGCCCCTACCGGTACGGGCTGTTGGCCGGGCTGCTGCTGGTGGCCTTGGAAACCGTACTGGCGTTGGTCAATCCGCTGCTGATCCGCGAGGGTGTGAACGGCGGCATGCTGGACGGCAGCCTGCCGGTGCTCGGGATGGTCTGCGTCGGCGCCGCACTGCTGGCCGGTGGTCTGTTCTTCGTCCAGCGCGGCTCGCAGCTGACCACCCAGCGCACCACCGAACGGCTGCTGGTCGCGCTGCGGTCCCGGGTCTACGGGCAGTTGCAGCGGCTCGGCATCGACTTCTACGACCGCACCCAGGCCGGCCGGATCATGACCCGGATGACCTCCGACATCGACGCGATCGCGGAGCTGCTGCAGGTCGGTCTGATCAACCTGCTGATGGCGATCTTGACCTTCTCCGGGATGTCGATCGTGGTGCTGGCGCTGGATCCGCGGCTGGCGCTGACCGTGCTCTGCGTGGTGCCGCCGGCAGCCGTGGCGACCTGGTGGTATCGCCGCCGGGCGTCGGTCGCCTACGACGAGGCTCGGGAGCGGACCTCGATCCTGAACTCCAACCTGCAGGAATCGCTGGCCGGCATCCGGGTCACCCACGCCTACCGGCGGGAGGCCACCAACCTGGACCGGTTCGCAGCCCTCGGCCGGGACTTCATGTTCTGGTCCAAGCGCAGCTCGTTCGCCACCGCGGTCTACGTCGGCGTGATCGAGATCCTGTCCACCTCGGCCACCGTCGCCGTCCTCGGGCTGGGCGCGCGGTTCGTCGACGCCGGCACGCTGGCGGTCGGCACCCTGTTGGCGTTCATGCTCTACCTGGCGCAGGTGTTCGCACCGATCCAGCAGCTGGCCACCGTGTTCGACGTCTACCAGCGGGCCCGCGCCGGCCTGGTCCGGATCAGCGAGCTGCTCGGGTTGAAGACCTCGACCCCGGTTGCGGATGCTCCGGTCCGGCCGGACGTGATCAACGGCGACATCAAGCTGGAGGGGGTCCGGCTGCGCTACGCCGGCACCACCAGCGACGCGCTGAAGCGGGTCGACCTGCACATCCCGGCCGGTCAGCGGGTGGCCTTCGTCGGTCGGACCGGTGCCGGCAAGTCGACCACGGTGAAGTTGGTGTCGCGGTTCTACGATCCGACCGAGGGCCGGATTCTGGTCGACGACATCGACCTTGATCAGTTCGATCTGGCCGACTACCGCAACCGGATGGGATACGTGCCGCAGGAACCGCACCTGTTCACCCGGTCGGTCCGCGACAACATCGCCTACGGTCGGCCGGACGCGTCCGATGCCGAGGTGGAGGCCGCGGCCCGTGCGGTCGGTGCACACGAGTTCATCTCCCGGATGCCGGGTGGCTACCGACAGCTGATCACCGAACGGGGCCGTTCCCTGTCGGCCGGTCAGCGGCAGCTGCTCTGCCTGGCCCGGGCGCTGATCGTCGATCCGTCGATCCTGATCTTGGACGAGGCGACCTCCAATCTGGACCTGGCCAGCGAACGCAAGGTCAACCAGGCGATGCGGGTCGCCGCCCAGGGACGGACCACGCTGGTGGTGACCCACCGGCCGCAGTCCCTGCACTGGGTCGAACGCGTCCTGGTGGTCTCCGACGGCGCCATCGTCGGTGATCAACAGCCCGCCGACTACCTCGCCACCATGTAGTCCCTCGCCCGGTCCGCCGGACCACACCCTTGCCGCACCGTTTGCGTACCTTCGCACCCTGTACACCTGGTGCAAACGTACGCAAACGGTGCGGCAGGCTGGTTCAGCGCTTCAGGGGTGCGGCCGATCGGCGGTCATCCTTTCGGACGAAGGCGGATCATTCCGTGGAGGACTATCGGTCGGACCTCGACGTTCCTATTGTCACCATCATGAACGCCATCGACGAGGCCGATCCGCCGCCACCTCGGCTCACCCCGAACGCTCTTCTCGGGCGGATCTGCATCAGTGCGGCGATCAGTGCTGCGGCCTGGATCTACACGGTGGTGTCCGTGATCGGCGCGGGGACACAACCCACGTGGTCGATCATCCTGACCATCGGTTTCGGTGCTGCCGGATGGGTGTTGGTGTTCTTCCGGCGACGCCGCCCGGCAATCACGCCGCTCCTGATCTTCTGCTGTGCTGCGGTGTCGCCGCCGGCGTTCGGCCCGTTCCTCTGGGCGTCGTGTTCGCTGGCCACTCGACGCCGCTGGCGACAGTACGGATGGGTCGGTGCCGGCGTGCTGATCATCTACGCAGCCCAGATGCTGGTTCCGATCGACCTCAGCACCGGGTTGCCGAGCGACCATGTTCCCCAGGCCGGTGTGAAGGGGATCGCGTTCTTCGTCTTCGGCGTGACGGCCGCAACCGCAGTCACGATGGTGGCCTGCGGCATCTGCGGCGGCGCAATCGGAGCCCAGCGCAGCTTGTTGTGGAAGCTGCAGGACCGGACCCGACGGGCCGAGGCCGAGCGTGATCTGCGGATCGCGCAGGCTCGCAGCATGGAACGGCAACGGATCGCCCGCGAGATGCACGACGGGCTCGCCCATCGGATCTCGCAGATCTCGGTGCATGCCGGTGCCCTGGCCTTCCGCCCGGACCTGGACTCCGCTCAGGTCGGTGCGGCCGCCACGACCATCCAACGGTCGTCCCATCTGGCGCTGACCGAGCTGCGCGACATCCTCGGCGTACTCCGCGACACCGACGACACCGACGGATCTCGGCCGATCGCTTCGGCCGCCCACCTCGGCGAACTCCTCGACTCCCACTCTTCGACCGGGACCGACCTGCGCGTCCGGATCGATCAGGACGTTCTCGATGATCTTGCTCCGCCGATCGGTCGGGCCGTCTACCGGATCGTCCAGGAGGCGCTGACCAACGCCGGACGGCATGCCTTCGGCCAGCCGGTGTCACTCACGATCGACAGGACCGACGGCAGTCTGGAGATCACCGTCCGCAACCCGATCGCCGCGCAAACACCATCGGCCCGACCCGGTGCGCCGCTGCCGGAGTCCGGCTATGGCATTGTCGGACTGACCGAACGCGTCGCCCTGCTCGGAGGGAGTCTCGACATCGACCGATCACCGAACGACTTCACGCTGCACGCCCGGCTGCCGCTCGGCGCCGATCTTCCGCGCGCCGCAGCAAGTCCGCTGACCGGTACGCAGTCGAGTGAGACGGCTCCGGCGTGATGGAGGCCGTGGATCCTGCGACCGCGCCGGCGGCGATCGGGATCATGATCGTCGACGATGACCCGATCGTCCGCTCCGGACTGCGGATGATGCTGGACGGGTTGCCAGATCTGCGCCTCGTCGGCGAGGCGTCCAACGGCCGGGATTGCCTTGCCCAGTTACGATCTCTCGCGCCAGACCTGATCCTGATGGACCTGCGGATGCCGGTCCTGGACGGCATCGAGACCACCCGACGGATCGCCGAGGGCAGCCCCGCGACACGGGTGCTCGCGCTGACCACCTTCGACACCGGGGAACTGGCGCTGGCGGCGTTGGCCGCCGGAGCGGTCGGGTTCCTGCTCAAGGACACACCGCCGCAAGATCTGGTCGATGCTGTGCGTGCGGCCGGCCGTGGCGAACCGACACTGGCTCCGACGGCAGCGCGGGCGCTGCTCGACCACGTACGCCAAGATCACCGGACGGCGTCCCGGGACGCCGCACGTGCCCGGCTGGCCGACCTGTCACCGCGCGAACGGGACGTCGGCCGCGCCGTCGCCGACGGACTCAGCAACGCCGACATCGCCGATCGGCTGAGCATCTCGCTGCCGACCGTGAAGACCTACATCTCCCGACTGCTCGACCACCTGGACGTCGCCAACCGGGTCCAGATCGCCCTGCTCGTCCAACAGGCCGACCTCGACCCACCCCCACCGTCGCACTAGTTGCGTACCTTCGCACCAGGTGTACGTGGTGCGAAGGTACGGAAGTGGTGCGGCGGTGATCGGGTGCGGGTGTGCCGGGTCCGGCTGAGGGTGGAGCCAGGATCTCCCCCTTGGTGCGGAGGTGTGACCGGGCGATGCTTCCTAGGCTGAGGTCATGCTCGAAGTGTCGAAGATCAACAAGTCCTTCACCGGGCGGCGGGTGCTGAGGGATGTCAGCTTCGACGTCGCCGGTGGACGGATCACCGGCTTCGTCGGCCGCAACGGCGCCGGCAAGACCACCACCATGCGGATCATGCTGGGCGTGCTGGCCGCCGACAGCGGCGAGGTCCGGCTCGACAAGCAGTCCTTGACCGCCGACGACCGACGACGCTTCGGCTACATGCCGGAGGAACGCGGGCTGTATCCGAAGATGCCGATCGGTGAGCAACTCGGCTACCTGGCCCGACTGCACGGGCTGTCGGCGTCCCGGGCTCGGCACAACACCACCGATCTGCTGGACAAGCTCGGACTCGCCGAACGCTCCGGCGACCGGGTCGAGACACTGTCCCTGGGCAACCAACAGCGGGCCCAGGTCGCGGCGGCATTGGTCCACGACCCGGAGGCGCTGATCCTCGACGAGCCGTTCTCCGGCCTGGATCCGCTCGCGGTCGACGTCGTGCTCGCGGTGTTGAAGGAGCGGGCCGATGCCGGCGTGCCGGTGCTCTTCTCCTCACACCAGTTGGACATCGTGGAGCAGCTCTGCGACGACCTGGTGATCATCGCCGACGGCACCATCCGGGCGACCGGTGATCGCGACGCGCTGCGCCGACAGTACGCCGGTAGCACCTATCAGGCGACCTTCGGCTTCGATGCCGGCTGGCTGCGTGATCAGTCCGGGGTCCAGGTGATCGAGTTCGACGGTCCGCACGCGATCTTCGAGACCGACTCCGCCGACGCCGCACAGGCCGTCCTGACGCGGGCCGTCGAACGCGGCCCGGTGCTCAGCTTCACCCCTCGCCGGCCCAGGCTGGCCGAGATTTTCAAGGAGGTCATCCAGTGAACCGCAGCCAACAGATCTGGCTGGTCGCCGAGCGGGAGATCCTGGCTCGGGTCCGCAGCAAGGCGTTCCTGATCTCGACCGCGCTGATGCTGGCCGGCGTACTCGCCTCGGTGATCATCAGCGGCCTGCTGGCCGATCGTGATCACTCGACCCCGGTCGCCGCGGTCGGTCCGGCGGCACAGCAGATCGCCGACAGTCCAGAGCTGACGGTCAAGACCGTGAACGACCGGGAACAGGGAGTTCAGCTGCTCCGCGACGGGACCGTGGATGCTGTCGTGATCAGCGACAACGGCAACCGGACCGGGCTCAAGATCATCGCCGAGGACTCCAGCCCGGACGAACTGGTGGCGCTGTTGAGCGTCAAGCCCTCGGTCGAGCTGTTGGACCGGTCCCAGATGTCGCCGATGGTGCGCTACTTCGCCGCACTCGCCTTCGGTGTGGTGTTCTTCATCTCCGCGGTCACCTTCGGCGGAACGATCGCGCAGAGTGTCGTGGAGGAGAAGCAGACCCGGATCGTGGAGATCCTGCTGTCCACCATTCCGGCGTCGGTACTGCTGACCGGCAAGATCATCGGGAACAGTCTGCTGGCCTTCGGTCAGGTGGTGCTGCTCGGCGCCTGCGCCGTCGTCGGCCTGACCGTCACCGGCGACACCCAACTGCTCGGCGCGCTCGGGGCACCGATCGCCTGGTTCGTGGTGTTCTTCGTGATCGGTTTCGTCCTGCTGGCAGCGATGTACGCCGCCGCAGCCTCCCTGGTCTCCCGCCAGGAGGACGTGCAGTCGGTGCTGATGCCGGTCACGATGTTGGTGATGATCCCCTACTTCCTGGTGATCTTCCTCAACGACAACGACCTGGTGATCACGATCATGTCCTACGTGCCGTTCTCGGCAGCGGTCGGGATGCCGTTCCGGATGTTCGTCTCCGACGCCGCCTGGTGGGAGCCGCTGCTGTCACTGCTGATCCTGATCGCGAGCACCGCGGGCGTGATCGCTATCGCGTCCCGGATCTACCGCAACGCACTGCTCCGGGTGGGCGCCCGGGTGACCCTCCGCGACGCCCTGCACGGCTCCGACGCCTGACCTCGGATCCGATCCTGCCGAGCGGCGACCCGCCCCGTCGCGTACTGGCGTCGAACGGTCCACACTCAGTCCGGTCAGATGGCAGTCGGTGTTACCGAATCGCCCCTTGGAGAGCGGCAGCCAGGGGCGAGACGGTCGCATGTGTTACGAAATCGCCCAGATGGGTGGCCCCTGGCGAGTGGTCTGCGGGTGCCGACGACTCCTCAGCCGGCGTTGAGGGGCCACTCGTCGGGGTCGAAGTCGGCGCGGACGCCGAGGTCGTCGATCAACTGCAGGGCCTCGGTGGTCAGATTGGTCCGGGCGGCGGCGTTCAACCGGCGGCCCTTGCTGGTCCGGAAGATGTCCCGGCCACCGAAGCGCTGCAGCACAGCCAGTCGACCGCGGGCGAACTCCTGATCATCCAGCTTGGGGTATTCGGCGCGAACGTCGGCGACGTAGCGGCGATAGTCCTCCGGTTCGGCGGCGAGGATCGCCAGGTCGGCGTCACAGAGCAACTCGCCGTCGGCGTCGGAGCCCAACGGTCGATGGGTCTCGGTGAGCCGGACCAGCCGGGCGACCTCGCCGATCTCCTCCTGTTCGAAGCCGCAGCGACCGAGCGTACGGATGGCCAGTCGGGCCGAGGCCTCCTCGTTGCTCAGTTCGGCGGTCGGGATCGCATACACCGCATCGTGGAACCAGGCGGCCAACGAGACCAGGAAACGATCATGCTTGGCGGTCGCGAACTCCTCGACCCGATCCAGGACGTGGGCCAGATGTCGCTGATCGTGGTAGTGCCGCTGCGGCTCGGCGTAGCGCCGTACCAGCTCCGCACCGACGTCGGCGTGCTCGCCGAGCAGATCGGCGAACCGTGCGTTCAGACTCTGCGCCAGTTCTTGATCTTCGGTCATCGGTGCTGCTCCTTCGTGTGGATCCGACCCGGACAAGACCCCTGTGAGGGTATCGGGCCGAACGAGCGTAACGGGACCTCAAACTCTGCCGAGGTAGCGGTCCGGGATGTTCTTGGTACGACGCCGGTCCCACGGCTGCTGCCAGCCGCCGCGGGTCAGGACGCCGTCCACCATGTAGGCGGTGAGCCCCCAGATCAACAACTCCCCGATGAAGAAGCCGGGACCGTACCGTCCGCTGGGATGGGTCATGGTGAAGCGATTCTCCGGATCGGCGAGTCGGGCGATCGGGATCCGCAGCACGGCGGCGACCTCGCCGGGATCGACGACGCCGATCGGACTCGGCCGCCGCCACCAGCCGAGCACCGGCGTCACCTGGTAGCCGCTGATCGGGACCTCGATGGTGGCCAGCTCCCCGAGCACCTGGACCCCGTCCCGATCCAGCCCGGTCTCCTCCACCGACTCGCGAAGCGCGGTGTCGGCCAGATCATGATCACCGGGCTCGTATCCGCCACCGGGGAACGCGACCTGCCCGGGGTGCGAGCGCAGCCCTGCCGCCCGCTCGATGAACAACAGATCCGGTCCGCCGACGGGTGCACCGCCGTCCGGCCCCGGCAGGGTGTCCTCACCGAGCAAGATCAACACCGCCGCCGGGCGTCGTTCCTCTTCGGTGAAGGTGTGCGGGGTGCCCGGGTCATCCAGGCTGTTCCGCAGGGTGTCCAGCCAGGCCGGAACGCCGTCGTCCGGACTCACAGCCGGACCCCGAGATGATCATCGATGGCGTCGATCAGTTCCCGGTCGGAGGTGATCGGACCGTTGTGACGGTAGGCGATCCGTCCGCTCTCGTCGATGAAGAGCGTCTGCGGTGGCCCGAGGATCCGCAGTCCGGGCTTGATCGACTTCTGTTGATCCTGGAGCTGCGGATAGCTCCACTTCGCCCGCCCGGCATAGTCGATCGCGGCAGCGGGATCGGGGTCGTCGTAGTCGATGCCGAGAAAGTTGATCTTGTTGTCGGCTCGTTCCGCGACGGCCCGCAGGTGCGGCGCTTCCTGCCGGCAGGGGCCGCACCATTGGGCCCAGATGTTGATCACGGTCGGGGTGCCTCGCAGCCCGGCCAGATTGACCGACCGACCACCGCCCAGACAGGGCAACGTGACGGCCGGCAGACCATCCGGCTGAGCCTGGGCGTCGGCGTCACTGGTCGGGCAGTCGGCGATCCCGGCCTGCTTCTTCGCCGCCGCCAGGCTCGGATCTGAGGAGGTCGAGGCGCCGGGTGGCTGGGCCGACGGGGTCGTACCCGGGGTCGCAGAGGGGGACAATGCCGAGCAGCCGGTGGTCAGCAAGATCAACAGTCCTGCGGCGACCGCCGCCGGGCGAGCTGCGGGCATCATCCCCGCGGTTCCCGGACCAGCTTCGCCGCCTTCGCCGGATCGGTCGGTCCCTCGCCGTACGACGGGCACCAGCGGGCCAACGGGCAGGCGCCACAGGCAGGATTGCGGGCGTGGCAGCGTCGCCGACCGTGCCAGATCACGTTGTGGCTGAGCTGGGTCCAGTCCTTCCGCGGGAAGAGAGTGCCGACCTCGGCCTCGACCTTGTCCGGATCGGTCTCGGTGGTCCACCCGAAACGACGGACCAGTCGGCCGAAGTGGGTGTCGACGGTGATCCCGGGCACTCCGAACGCATTGCCCAGCACCACATTGGCGGTCTTCCGCCCGACACCCGGTAACGTCACGAGCTCCTTGAGCTTGCCGGGCACCTGTCCGTCATAACGCTCGACCAGGGCCGCCCCGAGCTTGAGCATCGATTCGGTCTTGGCCCGGAAGAACCCGGTTGGCTTGAGGATCTCCTCCATCTCCGCCCGGTCCGCGCCCGCCAGCGCCGCGGCGTCGGGATAGCGACCGAACAGGATCGGGGTCACCAGGTTGACCCGTTTGTCGGTGGTCTGTGCGGACAGAATCGTCGCCACCAACAACTGCAACGGGCTGTCGAAGTCCAATTCGCAGGCCGCGTCGGGATAGGTTGCGTGCAGAGTACGGTTCATCGTGCGCGCTCGGCGGACCAGGGACGTCCGGCTCGGTGCCACACCGTCGGCCGCGGCGTCGGTTTCGGTCGGCGAGGTGGAGCCAGGAGTCATACGGCTCAGCCTACGACGCCGCGCCGCTGCGATGACGTGGTGCACACCACGGCGGCTGACGGTAGCCTGTCGGGGGAAATTGGAGATGACCAGGAGGGCACGTGGACCCCGAAGTCTTGAAACAGGCTCCGCTGTTCAAAGGGCTTGACGACGAGGCAGTGGCGGCGCTGTCGGCGGCAATGGGCACGGTCAATCTCGCGCGAGGCGAGATCCTGTTTCACGAGGGCGACACCGAGGACCGGCTCTACGTCGTGGTCAGCGGCAAGGTCAAGCTCGGCCGCAGCGGCTCGGCGGGCCGGGAGAACCTGATGGCCGTGCTCGGCCCCGGCCAGATGTTCGGCGAGCTGTCGGTCTTCGATCCCGGACCGCGTTCGACCACGGCGACCGCCGTCACGGTCTGCGATCTGCGAGTCCTGGAGCACGAGGTGCTGAACAAGTGGCTGGTCGGCCGTCCCGAGGTGGCTCAGGGTCTGCTCGGTCAACTCGCCAGCAGGCTCCGCCGGGCCAACGACACCAACGCCGATCTGGTCTTCTCCGACGTGCCGGGCCGGGTCGCCAAGGCGCTGCTCGACCTGGCGCACCGCTTCGGCGACCATCGTGAGGACGGGGTGCATGTGCACCACGACCTGACCCAGGAGGAACTGGCCCAGCTGGTCGGCGCGTCCCGCGAGACGGTCAACAAGGCGCTGGCCGACTTCGCCGCCCGCGGCTGGATCCGGCTCGAGCCGCGCTCGGTCACCCTGATCGACGTCGAACGCGTCGAACGCCGAGCCCGCTGACCCACCCCGTACGGTTCCCGCGCACTTTTGCGGTTCCAGCGCTGCTTGCAGCCTGCGCTGGGACCTCGAAGGTGCGCGGGAAGAGTGGGGGTCAGGCGGAGCCGAGGGTGACCTTGGCGGTCTTGGATTGTCCGTCGCGTTGATAGTCGACCTGCACCGCGGTGCCCGGTGCGTAGTAGTGGGTCGCGGCGATCAGACCGTCGGCTGTGGTCACCTTGAATCCGTTCAGCGCGGTCACCACATCACCGGCCCGCAACCCCGCGTCGTCGGCTGCGCTGCCGGATTCGACGCTGCGCAACTGGACGCCGGTGGTGGTCGATCCGAGTGAACTGTCGTCGGTGCCGGCAATCGTGACACCGAGGACGGCGTCTTCGGACTTGCCGTTGTCGATCAGCTCGGAGGCGACCCGGACCGCGACGTCGGCCGGGATCGCGAAACCGATGCCGATGTTGCCGGACTCGCTGCCGCCGCCGGCGCCGCCTTCGTCGGTCGAGGCGATCGAGGAGTCGATGCCGACCACCGATCCGTCCAGGTCGACCAGCGGGCCACCGGAGTTGCCCGGGTTGATCGCCGCGTCGGTCTGCACTGCCATGTAGACCGCGTCGTTGTTGTTGCCGGACCGGACGGGGCGGGCCTCGTTGGAGACGATTCCGCTGGTGACCGACTGGGACAGTCCGAGGGGTGCGCCGACCGCGACCACCGACTGGCCGACCGACAGCGACGACGACTTGGCGAACTTCGCCGGCTTCAGATCCTTGACGCCGTCGACCTTGATCACGGCGAGATCGTCGGTCTCGTCACTGCCGACCACCTTCGCCTGCGCGGTCTTGCCGTTGCTGAACGTGACGGTGATCTTGGTCTGTCCACTCACCTGACCCTGGCTGCCGGGAAAGCCGCCGCCACTCTGGCTGCCGGCGACGACGTGGTTGTTGGTCAGGATGTGGCCGTTCTTGTCCAGCACGACGCCGCTGCCGATGTCGCCGCTGGTACCGGACTGCACGGTGATCGTCACCACCGACGGTTCGATCACCTTGGCCGCGTCCTCGACGGTGCCGTCGGTCTTGGCCTGTTGCGGTGCCCGCTGAGTGCTGACGTTGATCGGTGAGGCGACCTGTTGCCCGTCCCGTCCGAGGGCGGCATAGGACCCGACCCCGACGCCGCCGCCGACCAGCGCGGCCAGTGCCAGCGACAACACCATCAGGCCGGCCCGACCCCGTCGTCGCGGCGACGGCTGCGGTGCGGGTTGTGCTGACGGGCTGCTGCCGGCAGGGGGTGCCGGTGGGCCGGCCATCGCCGAACCCTGTCCGGTGCCTGCGCCCTGCCCGCCGGGTGGCGGGAAGCCGCCGGCCGGGCGGTCGAAGATCGTCGTACGTTCCGGGTCATCCGGCTGCTGACCGGGCTGTTGTTCGTACGCCGCGGTCGGCTCGGTGTAGCCGTAGCCGCCCTGGCCGTAGCCGGTGCCGTACGGGGATGGCTGTGGCGGCCGGCCGAAACCGTCGCCCTGTCCGAAGAAGTGCTGCTGACCCGCCTGCCCCTGCGGGTCGTTGCCGTTGCCGGGCCCGTTCTCGTTCATGCCGACCACGGTGCCGCGCTCGACTGTGCAGAGCCTGTGGGTCGGCTGTCGGGTGGCTGACGATCCGAGGCTGTGGATAACCACGCCGTCGCGGCGATGTCCGCCCGCAGACTGTCAGGACATCCGACGGGGCGTCGGATCGCTGATCCGAGGAGGAACCCATGAAGATCGCCAAGCTCGGGCCGCTGCAGGTCGGATCGTCGCAACCGGCTCAGTGGCAGCGAGATCGGGACGCGGTGTTGAGCTATCTCAAGGGCGGCTGCGTGATCCGGGCTGCACGGTCGCTGGCGCCCGACGAGCTCGACCCGGAGCGTAAGCCGGCAGTCCCGCTGACCCTGCTGACCGACGGCGCGTGGGTCTGGTCGGGTGCGGTCATCTACTACGCCGAACGGCACGACGTGCCCGTCGATGCGGGACTGCTGTCCCATGTCCGCGACCAAGGATTCGTTCCGGCCGAACCGTCGGCAGACGCGGTCACGGCAGCGCTCGCGGCCGTGGACGGGATGGCGTCGTGACCGTCGGAGCGAACAGCATCAAGGAAGGGGCGGCCGCGGACGAGGCACTGCCGCCGGTGCTGCAGGAGATCCTGGACGACAGCGAGCCGACGCCGGCCGGTCGTTCCTTCTACCCCGCCGATGATCAGCCGATGCGGGAGGCGGCCCGGACGCTGGCGCAGCAGCCCGGCTACTACGTCGTCGACATCCACGGCACAGCCGACCGGGCGAAGGTCGGTCCGACCTGGTTGGACGCCGACCAGTTGGCGGCGTTGATCCGCGAGACTCCCGACTGGCAGGGCCAGCCGGTCTTTCTGATGTCGTGCGACACGGGGCGCCGCGACGACGGCTTCGCACAGCAGTTGGCCACCAGTCTGCGGGTCGACGTGACCGCCCCCGACAAACTGGCCTGGTCGGACTTCGAGCCCGGCGGCGGCGCCCAGCCCTATTCGTCCGACGGTTGCCTGGACGGGTTCGGGATCCCCCGTCCGATCAAACCGCCGACCGGGACCTTTGTGACCTTCTCCCCCGCGGAACCGGCGCAGCTGGCCGCCGGTGACGGCCGGGCCGCCGAGCTGGGCAGCGGGACCGACCAGACCGCACTCGGGCTGCTGCATCGACGTGTCGGGGCAGGCTCAGCCGCCGTCGCGGATCGAGACGTTTCGCGGCCACCGCTGCGATCGCAGCCGGGACGACGCCAAGATATGGGTGATCAACTGCGAGGCGGATGACCTGTCGGGCGTGGCAGACTTCCGTCACTTGGACCACGCCGGTCCTCCGACCCCGACAGTGGTCAGTCTGATCCGTCTTTCCGACAGGAGCGTCGTGACGACCTGCCCGCGCTGTGGCACCCAGCTCTCCGCCGACCGCACCGTCTGCCCGACCTGTGGCGCTGCGGTGGATCCGCAGTCGTCGGCTCAGTCTGCTGGCCATCAGACGGCAACCAATCCATGGCAGTCCGGGCCGACGGACGCACCGCAGGGTCCGCCGGCGCAGGCCGGATCCGATGGCGCTCAGAACGACGACACCCGGATCCAGCAGGCCGGCGCGACCGGGCCGACCGGACCGTCGGCCGATCAGCGACAGGAGCGCAACGCGGCGGCGCCGGTCTTCCCCGAGCCGCAACAGGCCGGCGACGACGCCGGTTCGGGATCCGGGCAAGCCGCCGGCCAAACGGCACCCACCGGCCCGGGAGGCGACGGCCGGAACACGCCGTATCCGACCCAACTGTCCGAGCCCCGGCCGACATCGGACTGGATCCGGGTCACCGACGCCGAGGCGAGCCGTCCCGATCCGACACCATCCCACCCATCAGGTTTCGATGCGTCCCGATCCGCCACCACCCAGCGCGGGGCTACACCGTCTGGCGCGACACCGCCCGGGGCGACACCACCGGGCCGGCCGCCGACCGGCAGCAGCAGACCGCCCGAAGGATTTCCCGGATCGCTGGGCTTTCCCGGTCCCGGCCGGTCGCCGGACCACGACCCACGCGGCCCCGGAGGTATCGAACCGGCGCTGGATCCTGTCTCGGCCGGCGGCGTACGGACCGGACCGAGCGCGGCGGAACCGTTGCGGGCGGATCCGCGGCCGTTCGCCCGGCCGGCCGCCTACCCGTCCTATCTGAGCTGGCTGGTGACCGCGGCCGGCCGCAACAAGCTCGGGCTGCTGGGTGCGCTGATCGCGACCTGGTACGGGCTGCCGACCGGCGTGCTGCTGGGCGGCGTCGGACTGGTGATCGGCGGCGTCGGCGGTTTCATCGGTGGCACAGCCGGACCGCTGGCCGGCATCGATCAGGTGCCGATCATCGGGCCGATGATCAATCAGACCCCGTTCGTCGGCACCTTCCTGAACGAGGTCGCGGCCCGGGGCGGCGGCATCGTCGGCCTGCTCGTCGGAGCCGCCCTCGGGGCGCTCGCCGGATTCCTGATCGGCCTGATCGGGCCGTGGGTGTTGGGATTCTCCGCAGGCTGGCCGACCGGGCTGGCGATCCTGCTGGCCCAGATCCCGATCGCGGCACTGTGCAGCGTGCTCTACACGACGTATTCGATCGCAGCCGAGCGGGTGAACTTCCGGATCCGCGGGATGCGGCGGCCCAGCCGCCGTGAGCGGGCCCTGTTCCAGCCGCTGCTGATCGACTGTGCCCGACGGCTCGGCCTGACCGATCTCCCGGTGTTACTGATCGACGACACCCGCGAGACCAACATGTACGCCGGCTCGCGGCACCTGATCATCACCCGCGGATTCATGGACGAGTTCAACTACGATCCGGAGCCGATCGCCGGCGTCTTCTGTCACGAGCTCACCCACTGGCGCAACGCCGACTGTGTGTCGAACTACTTGGTCCGCGGGGTCGCGCTGCCGCTGTATCTGCTGTACGCCGCGATCACCCGAGTGATGTGGCTCGCTCGGCGGTCCTACGGTGTCTGGGCAGGAATTCTCACCTTCGTCTTGATCATCACCCTCTGGCCGATCCAGGTCTGCGTCCGGTTGGTGATCATGCCGTCGCAGCGCAACGGTTCGCGGATGATGGAGTACCAGGCCGACCAGGGTGCGGTAGCTGCCGGGATGCGGGCCGGTCTGCGTCGCGCTCTGGCCCGCTTCCGGGCCAGCTTCGACGGTGCGCGCAACGGCTGGGAAGCCTCGGTCGGCTCGACCCACCCGCCGAACGAGCTCCGACTGGAACGGATCGAGGACGACGGCGTGGACTATCCGCTGCCGGATCCGGACGGTCCGGCGGTGCCGATGCAGGTCGCGGTCACCAGTGTGCTGGAGCGTGACTGATGATCATCAGCTCCGTGATCACGCCTGTTCCGTCGATGATCATCAGGAACGGCCGATGACCATCCAATGGCCGGAGATGCCAGCCTTCCAGCAGGGCTTCCGTCGCCAGATCTTCCTCGGCTGGGACGCCCGGGACGGCTACAAACGGTGCTGGAGCGCCCCGGAGGATTCGGTCGGGATCGTCGGCCCGCCCCGCTACGGCAAGACCTCCGGACTGATCATCCCGACCCTGCTGTGGTGGGAAGGTCCGTTGGTCTGCACTTCGACCCGCGGCGACATCCTCGGCTTCACCGGTGATCTTCGGCAGCGGCTCGCCGATCAGTACGGCGGCCGGATCCATGTCTACGATCCGTTCGGCAGCGAGTTCCCTCAGCTGTCCATGCACTGGTCGCCGTTGGCCGACTGCGAGGACCCCAGCGTCTGCTACCGACGGGTCGCGGCGATGACCGCCGTCTCCGGCCAGGGTGTCAGCGACGGCGATCACTGGCGGGCCGGCGCGGCGATCATTCTGCGGGCCTACTTCCACGCCGCGGCCCTTGAGCGGTTGCCGATGGCCGCGGTCCGTCGCTGGCTGGCCGGGCAGGAGGTGCGTGATCCGGTGGCGATCCTCCGGCTGGCCAGTACCGGTGCGGAGATCTGGGCCGACGACCTGGAGGCGATGCAGCTGATCGGCGACCGGGAGCGGGGCAGCTTCTACTCCGTCGCCCGGAACACCTTGGAGGCGACGGCCGAGCCGAAGGTGCTGGCCTCCTGCGACCGTACCGATCTTGATATCGACGAGTTCCTGGCAACCCGGTCGTCGCTGTTCATCATCGGGCCGTCACACCAGCAGCAGGCGATCGCCCCGTTGATGGCCGGGCTGGTCGACAGCATCGCCCAGCGGGCCGCGGAAGTCGCTGCTGGTCAGGGCGGACGGCTGGATCCGCCGCTGCTGCTGGCGTTGGACGAGATCGCCAACATCGCGCCGCTGCAGAGCCTGCCGTCGTTGGTCAGCGAGGGCGGCGGCCGCGGCATCATCACGATGTGGGCGTCGCAGAGCCTTGCTCAGCTGCGTAGCCGATACGGCGAGGAGCAGCAGTCGGCGATCCTGGCCGCGACCACCGCGAAGTTGATCTTCGGCGGCATCTCCAGCGGAGATGATCTTCGCGACATCTCGTCCTGGGCCGGCGAGGAGAAGCAGAATCTGACCAGTACGGTGATCGGTCCGCAGGGCGCAGCCCCGAGCGGGCAGATCGGGGTCAACCAGAGCACCGGGATGCAACAGATGTCAATGTCCCAGGCACTGATCCCGGTCCTACCGACGAACGCGATCCAGATGCTGCCACCGTTCAACGCCTGGCTGTTCTGGCGCAGCGAACGCCCACGGCAGGTCGAGGCCAGACCGGCCGGTGCGATCCCGCAACTGGCACAACTGCGCGGCTTCACCCCACGGTCACCCGACGGTTGGTCCGATCCGTATGCGAGGAGCCAGCGATGAGGATCGCGATGCTGGGCCAGTTGGATCCCGATGTCCAGCGGCCGGAGACCTGGGCCGCCGACAAGCCGGCGATCCTGCGCTATCTGAATGACGGGCTCGGGGTTTCGGCCGCGCGGACGTTGCTGCCCGACGAGATGGATCCGATGCGTCCGCTGGCCGTCAACGTGATCATCTACACCGACGGCGAGTGGGTGTGGAGCGCCGAACACATCTACTACGCCGAGCATCACGACATCCCGATCGACCCCGAGTTGATCGAATACGCCCGCGGACGCAACTTCGAGGTCGGCGACGTCCCCGAATCGGCGATCGACGACGCAATGGACGCGTTGGACGAGGCCGACGAGGAAGCCGAGGCGGAGGAGCCTGTCGACTCCGCTCAGGCGGAACGTTCGCGGTTGGTCGAGTTGACGCCGTACCAGTGGTGTAGCCGGTTTGCCCGGGGCGAGCTCGACCGCGAGCAGTTGATCAACTTGCTGGCCGAGTATCCGTATACGCCGACGGTCGATGATCGCGAATGGAACGACGCGGTCGTTCAACCTCCCGGTACCGTCGACGAGATCGAGCAGGCATCGATCGACGGGCTGATCGACGTCGACCTCTACACAGCGATCATCGACCGACTGCGCCAGCAACCGTCATGACCGCTGATGATCTTGATCCGCGCGAGCGAGGACGCCGGATCCGGGAGGCAGCGGAGCCGGGCGGACCACTCGACTCCCGCGGTCCCAACGCAACGATCAACAACCCCGCTTACTTCGACGTCACGCGTACCGGCCGACGCCAACCGCTGGGCGAACGCCACCGCATGCACCTGTCGATCCTCGCCGAACACCGGGCCGAGGCGCCACGCGCTCAGAGCAACGGCGAACCCGTCGCGATCATCACCGCCGGGCCTCCCGGCGCCGGCAAGTCCGGCTCGCTGAACCGGCAGCTTGCCGCGATCGGGATGACCAAGGACCAGTTCCACCACATCGATCCCGATGACTTCAAGGACCGAGTCTTCGAGCGGATGGAGCGGGACGGCTCCCTGGCGCGACTCGCGCCGGCCGAGGTACGCGACCTCAACCCGTACCCACGCGAGATGGCCGGACTCGTGCACGAGGAGAGCGCCCGGATCGCCGATCGCGCCCGGGACAGTGCGATCGAGCGCGGTGACAACGTCATCGTCGACGGCACCCTGGCCAACTCGCAGAAGGCCGATGCACTGGTCGGACGACTGCAGGGGCGGGGATACCGGATTCATCTGGTCAGCGTGGACGCCGACCGGGATACCTCGATCGAACGTGTCGAGGGACGCCATCTCGGCGGCAACGCCCGCGCAGAGGCGTTGGCACGCGGCGAACGAGAGCTCGACGGACAACAACTCCAACCGTCCGACCGTTTCGGCGGGCGGGCGATCGCGGATTCGGTGCCGCGCAGCATGTTCACCGAGGACGGCCGCTGCCGCTCGACGCTGACCGCCGCGCGGATCGCCGAGACCCAGCCGGGCATCGAGAGCTACGTCCGCTATCGAAGTCATCCGGACCGCGCCGAGCCGGAATTGCAGGAGATCCGAGACGCCCGGCACGGCATGGATCGGGCCTTCACCCCGTCCGAGTACGACGCCCAGCCGACCCGGACTCTGGAACTGCGCCGCCGAGGAACGGCCCGCCGTGCCGAAGAATCCCGTGGAACAGAACACGAGCCGGCACGGCTGCACGGTTGGCTGCAGGAGATCTACGACAACGGATTCGACACCCCTGGTGGCCGTGCCTACTTCGCACCGGGTGACCAGACGGCCCGATTTGCGCCGAACGTCGCGGCCCAGGACGGGCTCTACACCGTCGATATGCACGGAACCTCGAACTCGGTGAGATATGGACGCTTCGGGGTCACCGAGTTCGAGCTCGCGCAGCTGATCCGGGCCGATCCCAACTGGAACGGCCGAGACATCTTTCTGATGTCCTGCCACACCGGCGCGGACCCGGACAACGGCTTTGCCCGACGCTTGTCGAGCGAGATGGGTGTTCGGGTGATCGCGCCGGACCAGTATGCGTGGGGCGGTGAGCGTCCCGGCGACCAGCCGTACGCGACATCGGAGCGAAGGAACAGGTTCGGGTTTGTCCGCCAGACTCGGCCACCGGACGGGATCTGGTATGCCCATAACCCCGACGGGACCCGGGAGCCGTGGCTGACACCCGAGCAGCAGGCCGACCGGCAACCCGCGCGGTGGCGGTGGCTCCGCCGCGGCGAGTCCCGACAGGACGATCGCAGCAACGAGCCCGCCGGCGCCCGGCAGACGCCGGACCCGACCCAGGGTCTGGTCGACGATCGGCTGGCGAACTTTATCCCGCCGCCCGATGGTCACCCCTCGCAGAACATGGTCTGGCCCGAGATGCCGCCCTCGCAACCACCACGCCAGTTCGGAACCTCCGACATGTACGGCTGGTGGGACGACGAACCGGCCACCGACGACGAACCGGCCACCGACGACGAACCGGCCACCGACGACGAACCGGCCACCGACGACGAACCGGCCACCGACGACGAACCGGCCACCGACGACGAACCGGCCACCGACGACGAACCGGCCACCGACGACGAACCGGCCACCGACGACGAACCGGCCACCGACGACGAACCGGCCACCGACGACGAACCGGCCACCGACGACGAACCGGCCACCGACGACGAACCGGCCACCGACGACGAACCGGCCACCGACGACGAACCGGCCACCGACGACGAACCGGCCACCGACGACGAACCGGCCACCGACGACGAACCGGCCACCGACGACGAACCGGCCACCGACGACGAACCGGCCACCGACGACGAACCGGCCACCGACGACGAACCGGCCACCGACGACGAACCGGCCACCGACGACGAACCGGCCACCGAGGACGAACCGGCCACCGAGGACGAACCGGCCACCGAGGACGAACCGGCCACCGAGGACGAACCGGCCACCGAGGACGAACCGGCCACCGAGGACGAACCGGCCACCGAGGACGAACCGGCCACCGAGGACGAACCGGCCACCGAGGACGAACCGGCCACCGAGGACGAACCGGCCACCGAGGACGAACCGGCCACCGAGGACGAACCGGCCACCGAGGACGAACCGGCCACCGAGGACGAACCGGCCACCGAGGACGAACCGGCCACCGAGGACGAACCGGCCACCGAGGACGAACCGGCCACCGAGGACGAACCGGCCACCGAGGACGAACCGGCCACCGAGGACGAACCGGCCACCGAGGACGAACCGGCCACCGAGGACGAACCGGCCACCGAGGACGAACCGGCCACCGAGGACGAACCGGCTGCCGAGGAGGAACCGGCTGCCGAGGAGGAACCGGCTGCCGAGGAGGAACCGGCTGCCGAGGAGGAACCGGCTGCCGAGGAGGAACCGGCTGCCGAGGAGGAACCGGCTGCCGAGGAGGAACCGGCTGCCGAGGAGGAACCGGCTGCCGAGGAGGAACCGGCTGCCGAGGAGGAACCGGCTGCCGAGGAGGAACCGGCTGCCGAGGAGGAACCGGCTGCCGAGGAGGAACCGGCTGCCGAGGAGGAACCGGCTGCCGAGGAGGAACCGGCTGCCGAGGAGGAACCGGCTGCCGAGGAGGAACCGGCTGCCGAGGAGGAACCGGCTGCCGAGGAGGAACCGGCTGCCGAGGAGGAACCGGCTGCCGAGGAGGAACCGGCTGCCGAGGAGGAACCGGCTGCCGAGGAGGAACCGGCTGCCGAGGAGGAACCGGCTGCCGAGGAGGAACCGGCTGCCGAGGAGGAACCGGCTGCCGAGGAGGAACCGGCTGCCGAGGAGGAACCGGCTGCCGAGGAGGAACCGGCTGCCGAGGAGGAACCGGCTGCCGAGGAGGAACCGGCTGCCGAGGAGGAACCGGCTGCCGAGGATAGCGACGTCGACCAAGCCGACGCGGGCGAATCCGACGCGGGCGAATCCGACGCGGGCGACAGCTATGAAGATCAACAGGCCGCCGACGACGATCGCGTCGACGATGCGATGGCGTCCTCGGAGCAGGGCTCGGACTGGAGCAGCGAAAGTGCTGACGCCGGTGCCGACTACAGCACGGGAAGAGAGGACTGATGGCCGACTCGACACCACCGCCCTGGGTCTGGACCGACCTCGACCCCGGCAAGCTGGAACGCAGCTGGCGCGACCTCGCCGACTGGGTGGACTGGCTGGAGGACGCGTACGCTCCATGGGTCCTGCTGCCACCCTGCTGGCCGGATCACGAAGGGCTCCGGACCGAGCTGCGGATGTACTGGTACTGGCATCGGTGGGTGCAACGCAAGGCGGTCAACCCCATCGACGGCGTCCGCTGGCATCAGGAGTTGCGGCGCTCGGCGCAGGCCTGGCGCGATCTCGCCAATTGCCGTCATGATCCGCCGATGCCGCACCGCCAACAGATCCGGGCCGGCGAACGCCGGCGCCGCGACGACTACATCGCCGAAGCGATCCGCGCCGAGACGCAGACCGCCCCACCGGCCCTGTCGGCATCGCAGCAGCCGGCTTCTCCGCAACACCAATCGTCTCCGCAAGTTCAACAGTTCCCCGACCCGAGGTAAGGACCGATGGCCTCAACACTCGTCCGGTGCGCGAGCTGCCACAACGACGTCGCGGCTTCGGCCGCCGCCTGCCCACGGTGCGGCTCGACCGAGTTCGAATCGCCCGGCGCCCCCGCCGTCAGCGCACCGCAGCAGCTGGCCACCTCACCGTTCGTCAAGCCGTGGATCCCGACCCGTACGTTCTGGATCGTCTGCCTGTCGATCGCTGCCGCGATCGTGCTGCTGGTCGCGGTCTCGGCGATCCTCCGGGCAACCATCTACTCGCCCCGAGCAGCGGTGCAGCGCTACTTCGACGCGCTGAGCGCCCATGATCAGGTTGCCGCCGCTGCTGCCCAAGAGGATTCGACAGCCGTCCGGGCCGCCGGGAAACTCTTGCAGAGCAAGGATTACCGAGCACCAGAAGATCTCCGGGTCGGCAAGGTGACATTGGAATCGGGTGATCACAATGGCGTCGCCGCGATCAACTACACCGTCGACGGCAAGCCGGTGAGCTCCAAGATCAGAGTCGTGAAGTCCTCCGAGCGTGCCTTCGCGACGTTTGATCAGTGGAAGGTCGCCGACGCGTTCGGGGCTCTCGACATCGCCGGTTCACCCACCATGCTGTTGATCAACGGCCAGCAGTTGGCGACCGACTCCCCTGTGCTCTACCCGGGCGGCTATCGGGTGACCACGGCGGACAATCCGCTGGTCACCGTCGAGCCGGTCACGGTGAACGTCCCGGTGAACGGTGCCGGCAGGGCCGCGATCAAGGCCACCCTCAAGGAGGGCGCTCAGGCCAAATTCGTACCGGTCGTGAAGACGTACGTCGACGGGTGCGTGGAGAAGCTGCGGTCCGACCCCAGCGGGGCGCCCGACGACTGCCCGTTCCTCAGTGGTGTGTACAGCGAGGACATCACCATCGACGCCTACCCGACCACCCAACTGGCCGTCACCGACGGCGCGATCACGGTGACCACCACGACGCCGGGCCAGCTGACGTCCGGCTCGGGTTGGGGCGAAGATACCCAGCTGCCGTTCGAGCTGTCCGGGTTCGCCACCACCGATGGTGGCGCGGCCATTCGGTTTGTCGCAGACCGCTGACCCGCCGCGGACCTGCAGGTCGGCCCATCGGACGGCGGGCCGGCGCTCGATGGTCAGCTGTTCAGATAGTCCAACTGTGCTCGGACCGACTGCTCCGCTGCCGGCCACACCGCCGGATCGACATCGGCGTAGACGATCCGGACCACCTCGGCGGCCGATCGGGCACCGTCGGCCAGCGCACGCCGGACCTGGTCCAGCCGCTGCTGCCGATGCTTCCGGTAGTAACGCAGTACGCTGCCGGGATCGCGGACCCGATCGCCGTGTCCCGGCAGGATCTCGACCACCTGATGATCATCCACCAGCTTGATCATCAACTCCAGCGATTCCAGGTAGGCGCCGAGATCACCATCCGGGTAGGTGATCACGGTCGTCCCTCGACCGAGCACCATGTCGCCGGTCAGCAACAGCGCCGGACCGGCGGGTGAGCGGACCAGGAACGACGCCGAATCCGAGGTGTGTCCCGGCGTCGCGATGGCGACGATCTCGAGATCGCCGACGACGGTGCGATGTCCGTCGCTCAGGACCTGGTCCCGACCGGTGGCGACCTCCGGGTCGACCGCCATCACCGGACAGCTCGCGAGCTCGGCCAGTCGTCGTGCACCGTCGGTGTGATCATGATGTCGGTGCGTGATCCAGATCGCCGAGATACGCAGACCGGAGGCCTCCAGCACCCGCCGTAGATGATCTTCGTCCAATGGGCCGGGATCGACCACCACCGGGGCCTGGTGTGCGACGTCGCCGAGCACCCAGGTGTTGGTGCCGTCCAGCGTCATCGGGCCCGGGTTGGGCGCCAGCACCCGTTGCACGCCGGGCGCGATCAGCTCATCGTTCACGGTTTCCTCTGCCCTCCCAGGACCACACCCATCCGCCGTCCGGTCTGTGGACCGGGCGCGGCATCACGATCTCGATCAATCGGTCGCTGCCGACCGCCAACGCCGATGCCAGCCGATCATGGTCGGCCAACTCGAGCAGCGTCGCACGGGTCGGCGGCATCAGGGTGATCTCGCCATCGTCGGCGGCCGCCAACAGACCGCGTACGGTCTGCCAGCCTGCCGCCGAGGTCTCGCCGGAGATGTCCCGGGCGGTCTGACCGGCTGGCATGGCCGCCAGATAGAACGCGGTGTCGTAACGCCGCGGCTCGATCTCCGGGGTGATCCACCGGGCCCACGGCTGCAGGTCCTCGGGGCGCAGCCGGACGCCGGTCTCCTCCTCGGTCTCCCGAACCGCACAGTGTCGCACCGCAAGGTCGTCCAGATCATGATCATCAACCGGCACTCCGTCGGCCGGATCGAGCCGGCCGCCGGGGAACACCACCATGCCGGGTGCGAACGGCATCCTGTTGTGTCGGTGCAGTGCATAGGTCTGCAACCCGTCGTCATGATCACGAAGCAACACCACCGTTGCTGCGAGCCCGGCGGGCGCCACCTCGGACCGTTCATCGGCCAGGCGGTCGACCACCGCCGGTGGCACCGCATCCGACAGCCGGCCGAGGACATCCCTCGACGAGGAGGCCATGATCAAGAAGTGACCTGCGCGATGATCTCGACCTCGACCGGCGCATCGAGCGGCAGCACCGAGACGCCGACCGCGCTGCGAGCGTGAACGCCGCCGTCACCGAACACCGCGGCGAACAGATCGCTGGCTCCGTTGGCGACCTTCGGTTGCGCGGTGAAGTCCGTCGCACTGGCGACGTAGACGACGACCTTGACGATCCGTTCGATCTTGTCGACTCCGCCGGCGACCTGGGCCACCGCAGCGATCGCATTCAGCCCGGCGATCCGCGCGGCATCCGTGGCAGCCTCGATCGTGACGTCGGCACCGACCTTGCCGGCTGTGCTGAGATCGCCCTGGACCAACGGCAACTGACCGGAGGTGTAGATCAGATCTCCGAGCCGGACCGCCGGTTGGTAGGAACCGATCGGCGCGGCCGTCTGGGGCAACTCCAGGCCCAGTTCGGTCAGCGCGGCCGATGCGGTCATGCCTGACCGCCGGTCCCCTGACCGTCGCTGATCGGACGCTTCAGATAGGCGACGAGATTCTCTGCATTCATCCCCGGAACGATCTGCACGAGTTCCCACCCGTCAGCGCCCCAGTTGTCCAGAATCTGCTTGGTGGCATGCACCAGCACCGGCACGGTCACGTACTCCCATTTCGTCATGGGCTCACCCTACTGATGACCTGTGCCTGTGGATAACCTCGCCAGTTCGCGGCCGGAAGTTCCTAGCGTTGACGGCAACGAAAGGAGCCGTTGTGGATCAAGCCTCATCGGGCCGTTGGACGAAGCCTGGTTTTGTGATCGCCGCGACCTTGGTCGCCGTCGTCGTTCTGCTCGGTGTCGTGGTTGTCGTCCGGTCCGCTGACGGCCGCGACGATGCCGCGAGCGCCGCGGCGGGCCGACCGCCGACAGCAACTTCCACACCCGACCCGACGGCGTCCGCCGTCGCCGATCCGAGCACCGACAACGGGCCCGCTACTCCGGCCCGGCAACGCATCGATTCCGGGGCCAGCGTCTGCGGCCTGCCCGACGCAGTCCGCGACCCAGCGGAGTTCGCCGCACCGAAGGCCGACTGGAAGTACGACGGTGTCGCCGCCTATCCGTCCGGACCCGACTACGGGCCCGGCCGGACCTCGCCGGCCGGCTTCCGCTACTGCTTCCAACACTCGCCTCGCGGCGCGCTGTTCTCGGCTGCCGGTTCGATGGCGTTCAACAACACCGGCAGGGAGGCGTCCCGGGCCTGGTCGCGCTACATGCAGGCCGAGGGTCGCTACCGGGACCGACAACTCGACGGCGAGTACGTCCCCGCCGACCCGTCGGTCCGCAGCGAGACCATCGGCTATCGGATGCTGTCCTACGACGGTGATCACGCCAAGATCGATCTTGCGGTGCGGGTGTCGACTCCGCAGCGATCGATGACGACGTCGGTGATGTTCGATCTGGTCTGGCAGCGCGGCGACTGGCGGTTCAGCAGCGACGTCCCCGAGTCGGTGCAGGCCACGCGTCTGGTCGATCTGTCCGGCTACACCTCCTGGGGCGACGCCTGATGTGTGATCCGAAGCCGATCTGCTACGCGACCGAAGCGAGCGCAGATGCCTTGGTGGACAAGATCACGTCATCGGTCGACGCCTTCATCGATTCGGTGACGCCGGCGCTGACCAGCTTGGGGACGCTGTGGGTCAAGGTGAAGACTCCGGATCTGACCGGTGGCGGAGAGGTCGCACCGCGGGGGCATGCCGCCGATGCCGAGAGTGTGCTGACCGTCCTCGGCTACGTGAGTTGGATCGGATTCGCCATCGCGATCATTGCGGTGATCATCCTCGGCGCCATGATCGCCACCCGGATGCGCGCCGGTGAGGGTGTTGCCGCGGTCGGCCGGATCGGCATCGTGCTCGGTGCGGTGATCATGATCTCCAGCGCATCCTCGTTGGTCGCTTTGGTCCTGCCGTCCGGACCGCAGGGCGTCGGCGGCGCCACCGGCTACATCCAGGCCTCGTTGTGGTGGTACATGGCCGCAGCCGCCATCGTGTCGGTGATCATCGGCGGCATCAGGATGGCCTGGGAGCAACGCCTGCAGCCAGGGATGGACACGTTGAAGAGCGTGATCACGCTGGTCGTGGTGTCCGGAGCCGGTGTGTCGATGGTCGGCATCCTGATCAAGGCCGCGGATTCGTTCTCCGCCTGGGTGATCGACGGGGCGTTGGACTGTTCGTTGACCGATGCCAACTGCTTCCCGGCCAGCGTCGCCAAGCTGCTGCACCTGAACAATCATTCCGATCCGGACGGGGTCGGCGGTGCGGTGTCATCGCTGCTGGTGATGGGCCTGATCGCGCTGTTGGCGTTGTTGTCGACGCTGATCCAGATCGTGTTGCTGATCGCTCGGTCCGGGATGTTGGTGATCTTGGCCGGCGTGCTGCCGATCGCTGCGTCGGCGACCAATACCGAGAACGGCAAGACCTGGTTTCGTAAATGCGTCTCCTGGTTGATCGGCTTCCTGCTCTACAAACCGGCCGCTGCGATCGTGTACGCGGCCGCATTCAAGCTGTTCGGCAACAGCGCCCAGACCACCGACGACCTGATCGCGATGCTGACCGGCGTCATGTTGATGGTGCTGGCGGTGTTCGCGCTGCCGGCCATCCTCCGCTTCGTCTCACCGATGGCCGCCGGAGCCGCCGGTGGAGCAGCCAGCGGTGCGGCCACCGTCGCCGCACTGTCCGCGTTGCCCAGCGGTGCGCGATCGGCCGGCGGCGGCTCCGCCGGCGGCGCCGTCGGCGGGGCGGTCGGTCGACTGGCGCAGCTGGGTTCGGGATCCGGTGCGTCCGGTGCCGGCTCCGGCGGATCGCAGCGGGCCGGCGGCGGCCGCGGGTCGGGTTCAGGCAGCTCAGGATCGGGCGGCCCTGGGATGACCGGCTCCTCCGGCAGCCAGGGCGTCGGCGGGGCCCAGGGCCTAGCCGGGGCGGCCGGCTCGCTCGGGAAGGCCGGTCGCGATGCCGCCGACACCGCGACGCGTGCGACGGCCGGAGCCGCCGGCGCCGGCAGCGGCTCGGCAGCCAAGGGCTCCGGCTCGGCGACAAGCTCTGCCGGTTCCGGCAGCGGCGGCATCAGCGGCGGTCCGACCGGCAATGACAAACCGCGTGGACGTCGTTACGCGTCGACCGGCAGCAGCCCCAGCGGTGCCGGTGGCGGCGGCGGTGGTGGCGGCGGGACGGGGGGCGGGAGCGGAGAAGGCGGCGGTCGCAGCCGCGCACTCGTCGCGGCCCAACTCGCCAGCGGCGCCGCCCAGGGGATCACCGACGACAGCACCGGCGGCGGCCAGGGTTGAGCCAGGGATCGGACCGGACCGCAGCGGGCTGATCCGAGGGACAGCGCGTGCGGCGCCCGTCTACCATCGAACATATGACGGATGACGCCCCCGCGGCAGGCACGCAACTTCCCGGCTCGATCGGCATCCTCGGCGGTACCGGTCCGCAGGGGCGCGGACTGGCTCGACGCTTCGCAGCGGCCGGCTACCAGGTGGTCATCGGATCCCGCGACGCCGAGCGGGCCGCGGCAGTCGCCGCGGACTACGCGGCGGTCGGATCGGTCACCGGAGCCGCCAACGCCGACGCGGCCGGCGCCGACCTGGTGGTGGTCGCCGTCCCCTACGACGGACACGCCGCACTGCTCACCGAGCTGGCGCCCAAACTGACCGGCAAGATCGTCGTCGACTGTGTCAACCGGATGGGCTTTGACAAACAGGGCCCGTACGCGATCGCAGTGCCGGCCGGATCGAGCGCCCAGGAGGCGGCGGAGATCCTCCCCGACTCGACCGTCATCGCCGCATTCCACCACGTCAGCTCGACGCTGCTGGACGATCCGGAGGTCGAGCAGATCGAGCTCGATGTCCTGGTCCTCGGCGAGGATCGCGCGGCCGTCGAGGTCGTCAACCGGCTGGCAACTGCGATCCCCGGTGCGCGCGGGATCTACGGCGGCCGGCTCCGCAACGCTGCCCAGGTCGAGGCGCTGACCGCCAATCTGATTGCGATCAACCGTCGCTACAAGGCCCACGCCGGGCTGCGGATCACCGACGTCTGAGCCGCGGAAAGTGATCATGGAGAGTCCGGCACGACCGGGTTGGTTGAAACCGCCGCCGCCGAACGGCCCGAAGCACACCCTGCACATCGTCAGCGGCAAGGGCGGGACGGGCAAGACGACGATCGCCGCGTCCCTGGCCTGTGCGCTGGCGACCGAGGGCCGTCGGGTGCTGGTCTGCGAGGTCGAGGGCCGGGAAGGTATCTCGCAGCTCTTCGACGCCGATCCACTGCGCGGAGCCGGCGAACGCCGGTTGGTCCGTACCCCGACGGGCGGCACCGTTCACGGACTGTCGATCGACCCCGAGAACGCGCTGATGGAATACCTGGAGACCTTCTACCACCTGGGGCTGGCCGGCAAGGCGCTGGACCGATTCGGTGTGGTGGACTTCGCCACCTCGATCGCGCCCGGTCTGCAGGACGTGTTGCTCACCGGCAAGGTGTACGAGGTCGCTCGGCGGTTGATCAAGGGCCTGCCCCAGCCGTACGACGCGGTGGTGCTGGACGCGCCGCCGACCGGCCGGATCGCAAAGTTCCTCAACGTCCCGGAAGCGGTCGCCGATCTGGCCAAGATGGGCCCGATCCGCAGCCAGGCCGACTCGATCACCGCCCTGCTGCGTTCGGAGCACACGGTGGTGCACCTGGTCACTCTGCTGGAGGACATGCCGATCACCGAGACCTGTGAGGCGGTCACCGATCTCGGGCCGACCAAGATCGAACTCGGCGCCGTGATCGCCAACATGGCTACCCCGAACACGCTGGACCATGATCAACTCGTCCGAGCCGTCCAGGGCGAGCTGCCGATCATGGTCCCCGGACTGTCGGAGGTGGACAACAAAGCTTTGGCAGCAGAGTTCGCGGTCGACGCGCAGCGGATGCTCGACGAGGATCAACGCCGCTCGCGGCTGGACGAACTGAGGCTGCCGATCGTGGAGATCGATCAGGACCCGCTCGGCATCGATACCGCCGCCCTGTTCGGCATCGCGGCCCGACTCCGTGATCAACTCTCCGGGGAGGTTCGAGCATGATCGACAACGCGGCGCTCGACCTGTCCGCAGTGATCGCCGACCGGAACACCAAGATCATCATCTGTTGCGGTTCCGGCGGGGTCGGCAAGACCACCACCTCGGCGGCACTGGCGCTGCGGGCGGCCGAGGCAGGCCGCAGGACCGTGGTGCTGACGATCGACCCGGCCCGCCGGCTGGCACAGTCGCTCGGCGTCGGACGGTTGGACAACACGCCACGTCCGGTGGCCGGCATCGACACCGGCGCCGGCGGCTCGTTGGACGCGATGATGCTGGACATGAAGCGCACCTTCGACGACGTCGTCGCGATGCATGCGACGCCGGAGAAGGCCGACGCGATCTTCGCCAACCCCTTCTACCAGGCGCTGTCCACCTCGTTCTCCGGCACCCAGGAATACATGGCGATGGAGAAGCTCGGCCAGCTGTCGGCCCAGGCCGAGAGCGACGGCCGCTGGGATCTGATCATCGTCGACACCCCACCGTCCCGCTCCGCGCTGGACTTCCTGGACGCCCCCGAACACATCAGCAGCCTGCTGGACGGCAAGTTCCTGCGGCTGCTGCTGACGCCGGCCAAGGGCCCGTTCCGGTTGATGAGTGTCGGCTTCAACTTCGCCTACACCGCGATGGAGAAGGTGCTCGGCGCGCAGATCATCACCGACGTGAAGACCTTCGCGGCGGCGTTCGAGACGTTGTTCGGTGGTTTTCGGGCGCGCTCGACCGAGACGCTACGGCTGCTCAGCTCGGACCGGACGACCTTCGTCGTCGTCGCCACCCCCGAGCCGGACGCGCTGCGCGAGGCGAGCTTCTTCGTCGACCGGCTGACCGAGTCGCGACTGCCGCTGTCCGGTCTGGTGGTCAATCGGACGCACTCCAGCGAACTGGAGATCTCCGCCGACCGCGCGCTGGCACTCGCCGAGGATCTGGCCGCCGATCAGGGCAGCGATTCCCACGCCGCCGAGGTGGCCGCGTTGCGCCGTCATGCCGACCGGATGCGGATGATCGATCGTGAACACCGGCTGCTGAACCGATTCACGTCATCGCGCCCCGACGTCGCGATGACCAGGGTCCCGGCGCTGCCGTCCGATGTCACCGATCTCGCAACACTGCGACGGCTCGGCGAATCGTTCTGACCCGGCGAATCGATTTAACCCGGTGAATCGTTCCGAATTCGGCTCAACCGGGGCGGGCGACGCCCGACGATGCCAGCGGCATCCTCGGGCGTCCCGTCGATTCGATCAGCGCTTGATCCCTGATTCTCGCTTCATCCCTGATTCCTGGCCGCCCCTCTGATCGACCAACAACGTGCGCCAACTGCGGACGTCGGTGTGCCGCCGCAGCAGCTGCCGCCGTTCCCGTTCGGTCATTCCGCCCCAGACTCCCCATTCGATCCTGTTGTCGAGCGCCTCGGCGAGGCACTCGGAACGGACCGGACAGCCGGCGCAGACCCCCCGAGCACGCTTCTGTTCCGAGGCTTCCGGAAAGAGAGCGTCCTCCAGACCCCGACACTTCGCGTTCAGGGTCCAGTCCTCTTGATACAACGCGGTCATGCGTAAACCCCCAGTTTCTTCCCGTCCGTACACCCCCAGGCCCAACTCCTGAAGATGCATTCCCATCGGATCGGTGTAGGCATAGTACGAACGAAGGCGTGCGCTGACTAGGGCTAAAGGGCCGAGACTTTTTCGCAACCTTCGCCACCGACACGACGATTCGGTGTCGCCCTCAACCTCACGTAGCCTGTAGCACATGCCTTTCAGCCCCAAACGTGCGGGGAGTGTAGCCTACTCAGCCGCGATGTTCCTCGTTGTGAGCATGGTTGCCGGACTGTTGGTCGCCGGTCTCGCGGTGCCCGTCGCAGCGATGGCCGGAGTCGGTGGACGCGCCGCGCAGAAGACCGTGGAAGACCTGCCGCAGGCATTGGAGACCCCACCGCAGCCGGTCAAGTCCAAGGTCACGATGGCCAACGGCAAGGTGCTGGCCTACTTCTACGACCAGGACCGCACCTACGTGAAGCTGAAGGACATCGCGCCGGTGATGCGCAAGGCGCAGCTGGCCATCGAGGACCACCGCTTCTACGAGCACGGGGCACTCGACGTGCAGGGCACACTGCGGGCGCTGCTGTCCAACACCGCTTCGGGTGACGTGACCGGCGGTGGTTCGTCGATCACCCAGCAGTACGTGAAGATGGTCCGGATCCAGCAGGCCGAGCTGGCAGGCAACGAGAAGGGCATCCAGGACGCCCAGACCGCCTCCGGCGCCGCCGGTTACGCCCGGAAGATCCAGGAGCTGAAGTACGCGATCGGGCTGGAGAAGAAGCTCTCCAAGGATCAGATCCTGGAGCGCTACCTGAACATCGCCTACTACGGCGACGGCGCCTACGGTGTCGAGGCGGCAGCCCGGCATTACTTCAGCAAGTCGGCCGACGAGCTCGATCTGCCGGAGGCAGCGATGCTGGCCGGTCTGGTGCAGAGCCCGGACAACGATCCGGTCCGCCACGAGGAGCAGGCGATCAACCGCCGCAACTTCGTGCTCAGCCGGATGAGCGAGGTCGGTTCGATCACCAGCAAGCAGCTCGCCGAGGCCAAGAAGGCCACCTTCGACGAGAGCGAGGTCAAGCGGACCCCGAACGGCTGCCTGTCGGCCCAGTACCCGTTCCTCTGCGACTACGTCTACAAGAGCCTGCTGAAACTGCCGTCGCTGGGTAAGACGCCGCAGGCCCGGGAAAATGCCATCAAGCGCGGCGGTCTGGACATCGAGACCGCCATCGATCCCAAGACCCAGGATGCGGCGCAGAAGGCGGTCACCAAGTACGTCGACCCCAAGGAACCGATCATCTCCACCATGTCGATGATCCAACCGGGCACCGGTCTGATCGTCGGGATGGCGCAGAATCGCTACAAGATGGGCGACAACGCCAAGAAAGGCGAGACCTACTACGACTATCCGGCCACCTCGGATCTCGGCGGTAGCTCCGGTGGCTTCCAGTCGGGCTCGACCTTCAAGGCGATCACCATTGCGGCCGCTCTGGAGGAAGGTGTTTCGCCTTCCAAGACCTACAACGCCCAACCCCGCATGCAATTCGGCAACGGAAAGGTCTGGAAGGGCTGCGACGGCGCATTCCCGCTCGGCGGTTCGTACAACGCGAAGAACTCCACCGGTGTCAACGGCGTGATGGATATGCGCCGGGCAGCCAAGGGTTCGGTGAACACCTACTTCCTGCAACTGGAACGCACGATCGGCATCTGCAAGGTCGCCAAGATGGCCGACCGGCTCGGCGTGAAGATGGCCAACGGACAGGATCTGGTCAAGACCTACGGCGCCATTCCGTCACTGACCCTCGGTGTCGTCGACCTGGCCCCGCTCAGCCTGGCCGAGGCCTACGCCACCTTCGCCGCCCGTGGCATCCACTGCGATCCGATCATCATCGACAAGATCACCAATGCCGACGGCAAGAAGATCGACCCGCCGAGCGGCAACTGCAAGCGGGTCATCTCCAAGGACGTCGCCGATGGCGTCAACTCGATCCTGCAGGGCGTGATGGAGGGCAACGGCACCGGCGTCCCGGCGCGGATCCCGGACGGTCGTCCGCAGGCAGGCAAGACCGGTACCACCAACGACAACCAGGCGGTCTGGTTTGCGGGTTACACCCCGGACCTGGCCGGTGTGGCGTCCATTGCCGAGGACGTCACGATGAAGCCGTTCCTCAAGGACAAGAAGCACGACCGCCGACCCGGTGGCCTCGAGGGTTACTACATGAAGCACAGCGACCGGACACTTCAGGGCTCCGGTGGCGGCGACGCCGGGTCCGGCATCTGGTCACCGGCGATGACCAAGGCCCTGAAGGGGGTCGAACCGAGCAAGTTCGGAAACTACAAGAACAGCGACACCGCCGGGTCGAAGAATGTCGCGGTGCCCGATGTCAGCGGCATGGGGTTGACGAAGGGCCAGGAGAAGTTGGAGGAAGCGGGCTTCAGCGTCGTCAACACCACCCGCTACAGCGACTACGCCCAAGGCAGCTTCATCGGCTTCTCCCAGTACGGCGGCGAGTTGCCCAAGTTCAGCACGATCTACGCCGTCTTCTCCGCCGGTCCGGCGCCGAAGCCGAAGGTGACGAAGAAGCAGAAGTCCGGCGGTTCCGACTCCTCGGACAACGACACGAGCAAGAAGAAAAAGAAGAAGTCCGACGACGGTGACGGCGGCAAGAAAAAGAAGTCCGACGACGGCGGCAAGAAGAAAAAGAAGAAGAACAACTGACCGATCCGGCCGGGCCCGAGCCCGGCACGGCGGACCATGCAAACAGCCGCACCGGAGAGATCCGGTGCGGCTGTTTCGTTGTCACCCGTTCGTTGTCCCCTGCAGTGTCACCCGCGGACGGCGGCGTTCAGGAACTCAGTTGGCGTTTGACCTCGTCGGCCACGGCCTTGCCGTCCGCGCGGCCCTTGGTCTGTGCGGTGACCACGCCCATCACCTTGCCCATTCCCCGCATGCCGAGCTCGGCAGCACCGGTCTTGTCGATCGCCTCGGCGACGATGCTGCTGATCTCCTCTGTGGACAACGCCGCCGGGAGATACTCGGCCAGCACCGCACCCTCCGCGTCCTCCTTGTCTGCCAGCTCCGCGCGATCTGCTCCGCGGAAGGCCTCGGCGGATTCGCGCCGCTTCTTCGCCTCGGTGATCACCACGTCACGGACCTGATCGTCGGTGAGTTCGGTCGCCTCGGAACCCGAGGTCTCCGCCCGGCTTACCGCCGTCAGCACGCTCCGGATGGTGTTGGCTCGCAGCTGGTCCCTGGCCTTCAGGGCGGTCGTCAGATCGCCCCGCAGCCGGGTCAGCAGATCGGTGTCAGACATGCCGCCATCTTTCCATGTTCGGCGACCGTCCTGAGCCTGTCGAAGGACCGCGAGCCAGTGGCCCGAGATCACACCCTCCGACAAGCTCAGGGCCCGTCGGATGCAGTGCCGGGCGCGAACCGGCAGACGGGTCCGCCGAGCACGGTCGGGTAGCCTGCAGGCATGCCAGATCGACCCGCCCGCCGTGTCCTCGGACGGATCGCCGCCGGAGTCGGTACGGTCGCCGGCATCGGCGTCGGATGTGTCGCCTACGCGAGCCTGTACGAGGTGCGGGCGTTCACTCTCCGCCGGGTCGAGATCCCGGTGCTGCCGGCCGGTGCCGCCCCGATCCGGGTGCTGCACATCTCCGATCTGCACCTGACGCCGTACCAGCAGGCCAAACAACGCTGGCTGGCCCGGCTGGCCGGTCTCGAACCCGACCTGGTGATCAACACCGGCGACAATCTCGGCCATCCGGATGCGGTGCCCTATGTGACCACCGCCCTGGGACGGCTGCTGGAGACGCCCGGCGTCTTCGTCTGGGGCTCCAACGATTACTTCGGCCCCAAGCCGAAGAATCCACTGCGCTACCTGAAGAAGCGCCAGCACACACCACGACCGGCCGGCACCCAACTGCCCTGGGACCGGCTGCAGAAGGTGTTCGCCGAGTCCGGCTGGGTCGAGCTGACCGAGGCCCGGACCCGGCTGAACATCGGCGGCACCGAGATCGAGTTCCGCGGCACCAACGACGCCCACCTGGAGTTGGACCGCTACGACAGGATCGCCGGCCCTGCCGATCCGGGCGCTGCGGTGTCGATCGGCGTCACCCACGCTCCCTACCGGCGGCTGCTGGATGCGATGACCGCCGACGGGATGGACCTGATCGTCGCCGGCCACACCCACGGTGGTCAGGTCTGCGTCCCGGGCTACGGCGCGCTGGTCTCCAACTGCGATCTCGACCCCTTCAAGGCCAAGGGGCTGTCCACCCACGAGGCGGGCCGCCGACGCGCCTACCTGCACGTCTCTGCCGGGGTCGGGACCTCGCCGTACGCACCGATCCGGTTCGCCTGCCGGCCCGAGGCCACCCTGATGACCCTCGTCGCTCGACGGCCCTGACGACCCTCATCCGAACCGATTCGTCCTGCCCGCCGTCTTTGGGCTAAACTCTCCGAGGCTCTGTTGATCAGAGCCACCGGGGTGTGGCGCAGCTTGGTAGCGCGCTTCGTTCGGGACGAAGAAGTCGCAGGTTCAAATCCTGTCACCCCGACCCACACAGACGGCCCTGACCAGCAATGGTCAGGGCCCGTTCTGTTCGTACCCATTCGAAGCTCGGCGGCGGCCGACCGGCATCGGACCGGCGCGAGAACCGGGCGAGTGTCCACAAATCGCCGCCCATCATCGATCTCCACCACCGAAAACCGGCCGAGTGTCCAAAGATCCCCTCCTGACCGTGGACCTGGCTGCCGACCTCGCCGTCGATCTGGGTGTCGGGCCGGATGTCGATCGGTCGTGCCGGTGTCGACGGCGCCGGAGCGGGTGCGAGGATTGGCGACCATGGCCCTGGATCTGACCTGCTACCCCGTCGACTCCGAGGAACGGCCGACGGTGCTCGTGCTGCCCGGCGGCGGGTATGCGCATCTGGCTGCCCATGAGGGCGAACCGGTCGCGCTGTGGTTGAACACTCTGGGTCTGCACGCCGCCGTGTTGCGGTACACCGTCGGCGAGGCGGTGCATCCGGCGGCGCTGCACGACGGCCGCGAGGCGCTCCACCTGCTGCGGACCGGGCGCACCGAGTTGGCGGTCGAGCACGACCATCTCGGCGTGCTCGGCTTTTCTGCCGGTGGGCATCTGGCCGGCATGCTGGCCACCGACACCGACGATGTGATGGGTACCGATCCGCGCAGCTTCGCCGGTCGACCCGACGCGGCCATCCTCTGCTACCCGGTGACCGATCTGCGCGAATCGCTGGCGGGTCGGATCCCCAACCTGCACATCGGCACGACCCGCAACCTGCTGCACGAACCGAGCGCCGAACTGCTCGCCGACCTCTCCCCCAGCACCCGGGTCACCGAGGACGTGCCGCCGCTCTACATCTGGACCACCAGCGACGACGAGGGCGTCCCCGCCCTGCATTCGCTGGAGCTGATGACTGCGCTCGCAGTCGCCGGAGTCCCTTTCGAGGGCCACGTCTTCCGGCACGGTCGACACGGCCTCGGCCTTGCCGACGAGGAGGAACCGGCAGTCGCGCAGTGGAAGGACCTCTGCGCGACCTGGCTCGACGAGCTGGGCTGGCTGTAGCTTCAGCATCTTTGGGTGATCCTCGGTTCGACGTCACACCGGCAATCACCCAGAAGCAGACCGGCGGTCCCGGCAGCGCAGGCAGCTGGTCACCATGCCCTGCCATCCTCGACCGATCAGTAGTTCGCCCACCTGCCATGCGACACCACACGGATCGGTGAACAGGTCGTGCCGGCCGTAACGCAACGTGACCGCACCATCGAGCAGAGCAGCATTGTCCCGTCGCATGTCACGGAAACTGTTCGCCCCGGCATGGGTGCTGACCCCGTCCAACTCGGCGATCACACCGTAGTCCTCGTATCGCACGTCCTGGAATGATCGCCCGACCCGGTTGCGCGTCGATCGCTGCCGGGTCCCGCGAGGGAGCCCATGCGGGCGCTCGACGTCATTGAGGTAGGTCAGCTCAAGACGGCTTTGGGCGCCGGCGCCCACATCGTCGAGCAACGACTCCAGCAATCGGCGACGCGGCACCTTCCGACGTCCGGCGAGCACGCGCCGCAGCCGCGCCGTCGTCGTCAGCCGCTTCTGCACAGCATCGGCGATCCAGTCCGCCGGCGTCCGCAGGTCCGAGCCGGGAAAATCCGGATCGCACAGGTCGAGGATGGTGTCTTCCACCCTGCTGCGCGGCGGGCTGCCGAGGGACATCGGTCGTCGGACCTCGGTGCGCTCCCGACGAAACATCCAGGGCGGCATGTTCTCTCGCTGGATGGTGTGAGGGACCAGTACCAACAGCTCGTCAGGTGGTTCGGTGAGTCTCTCCTGGTACGCCGCGGCGAGTCCGCCGAGACGGGCCTGGTCGCCGCCGATCAGCACGCCGGCCCAGGCATTTGCTGTCCAATCGGGTTTCAGCGGGCTGGTCAGGTAGACGCCGCGCGCGAGCCGCTGCCAGTGCCCGTCACGGACCAACCGCCGCAGGCTCGGCGCACCAAAACCGTGCCCGATCGCCTGCTCCCTGGTCAGCACGCCGGCCTGCAGCTTTGCCAATCGACGCAGCTCCTCACTCGGCTCTACTCGTGCCCGCCTCCACTGATCGTCGCCGACCCACACCCAGCTCGGGCCACCAGCAGGCACATCTGTGGATAAGCCCGCAGGGATTGGGTGATCCTCGGTCCGATGTCGAACCGTGGATCACCCAACCCGTGCCCGGATCAGGGAGCCAGGCGATGCAGGTCGCGGGGGAAGAGAGTCGTCAGTCGGACGTTGTCAGCGCCGATCAGCCGAGCGACGAATCGTTCCAGCCCGATCGCGAAGCCGCCGTGCGGCGGCATCCCGTGCGCGAACGCGGACAGATACCCGGCGTACGGCTCGACCGGCTCGCCGTTGTCGGCCAGCGCTCGCAGATAGTCCTGGTGACGGTGCAGACGCTGGCCACCGGTGATCAACTCCAACCCCCGGAACAGCAGGTCGAAGCTGTTGGAATACTCCGCCCGGCCGACCTCGGGATGGGTGTAGAAGGGGCGCTTGGCCATCGGATAGCCGGTGACGAAGACGAAGTCGCTGCCGTGCTCCCGCAGCGCCCATTCACCGAGGGCACGTTCGTCGACCGGAGCCAGGTCGACGTCATCCTTGCCGAGCATCCGCATTGCCTCGGCGAAATGGATCCGCGGGATCTCCGCCGGCAGCTCGGGTAGCTCGGCCTGCAGCAACTCGAGCTCCGCGGTCCGCTCCCGGACGGCTGACAGCATGCCGGCCAGCACCGACTCGACCATGATCATCACGTCAGAGTGGTCCTCGATGAAACCGAACTCGGCGTCCAGACTGGTGTACTGCGCCAGGTGCCGCGCGGTGTCATGCGGCTCGGCTCGAAAGACCGGACCGGTCTCGTAGACCCGTTCGAAGACGCCGACCATGATCTGCTTGTAGAACTGCGGCGACTGCGCGAGGTAGGCCCGCCGACCGAACCAGTCCAGGCTGAAGACGCCGGCTCCGGACTCGGTCGCGGATTCCACGACCTTGGGGGTATGGATCTCGGTGAATCCCTGTCTGTCAAGGGAATCGCGGAAGCCGGCCACAGCTGCGGCGGCCAGCGCGTGACCGGCCCGCAGCCGTTGATGCCGCAGAGTCACCGGGGCTTGATCCAAGATCACCGGCAGCCCGGCCGGCACCGTCGGGCGATACAGGTCGAACGGCGGCGGCTGCTCGGCCTCGCCGAGTTGCACGATCTCCGGGTCGGTGATTTCCACCCCGCCCGGGGCCTGGGTGTTTGCGGTCACGATCCCTCGGACCTGCAGCACCGACTCCTCTGCGAACGTGATGGCCGGGTCTGTGACAACGACCTGGGCGAGACCGCTGCGGTCCCGGATGATCATGAAACTGATCGATTTGAGTTGCCGGTGCCGATGCAGCCAGCCGGCGATCTGAACCGATTCCCCGACGTGGTCCGGCAGCTGGGCTGCCAGCACGCGAGGTTGTGGTAGGTGGATCATCATGCCCTCCTCAGGGACATCTGGTGATCCCTTGGGAGTGCGGGCGATAAGGGTGACTCGCTGTGCCACCGCACTTTCGCCACCCGTCCGGGACGGATGGCCTCTTGCAGCAGTGATCACCGGATGCCGGCCGGGCGGGGCATTTCCTCCCCGCCGCTCAGGAGTGTCTTCGCCCAGGGTGTGAGGCCACCTTCGCAGCAACCGGTGACTCTCTCGGCTCACGGGTCCTGGACTACTCGTCTCCGTCAACGCGCTGCGCTCAGCCTAAGCCACCGTCGATCGATCCGGACAATGATTTGTCGGTTCGCTTCGTCGCTGTGCGGCCGTCGGTCCCGCAGTCCAGCGCAGCTGCGTTACCGTGATCCTCCGCACTACGGCTCTGCGCCCGTCAAGGGGCAGCCTGCACCGAGGAGGAGCAACATGACGACGAGGACAGCCCTGGTCACCGGCGCCTCCCGCGGCATCGGCGCCGCCACCGCCGTGCAGTTGGCCCGCCGAGGTGTCGATCTGGTGATCAACTACCGGGACAAGCAGGCCCGCGCCGAGGCGGTCGCCGAACAGGTCCGCGGCCTGGGTCGCCGGGCCCTCACGGCCCGTGCGGATCTGACCGACGCCGACGCCGTCGGGTCCATGATCGAGAGCACCGTCTCGGCGTACGGTCGGCTGGATCTGTTGATCTTGAACGCCAGCGGCGGCCTGGAACGGGATGTTGCCGAGGACTACGCACGACGACTCAACCGGGATGCGCAGGTCCGGCTCGCCGAGTTGGCAGCGGATCGGATGACCGACGGCGGACGGATCGTCTTCGTCACCAGCCATGAGGCGCACTTCTACTCCGACGGGTCCACCCTGCCCGTGTACGCCCCGGTTGCGGCCAGCAAACAGGCCGGCGAGCGAGCGCTGCTGGACCGCGAGGCGGCTTTTGCCGCCCGTGGCGTCTCGCTGGTCGTGGTCAGCGGCGACCTGATCGACGGCACCATCACCGCCAAGCTGCTGGACCGGGCCCGGCCCGGCCTGATCGAGGAACGCCGCGACCGGGCCGGCTACCTGCCGAGCATCGAGGACTTCGCCGACGCGGTCGCCGGTGCCGCCCTGGCGACCGATCCGGACAAGATCATCTTCGTCGGCACGGTCGACCAGGGAACGCCCGCTGGCTGAAGAACGTCCGCATCTAGTGGTGTGTTGCTGAAATAGGTTGACGTTTGGCGGTGTCCAGGTGCGTGCAGTGCAAGGCGGCGTCGCGAAGGCATACCGGGCGTATGTCGAGCGATCGCCAACGCAGCGATGTGCGTGCCTGGGCGCCGCGAAACGTCAACAAATTTCAGCAACGCGCCACTAGATCCCAGCATGGAGGCTGAAGAAGTCAGCGATCAGCGCGGTCGCGTCCAGCCCCGGGAAGGCATCGGGCTCGGCACTGCCGGGCCAGCTGTGACCGCCACCCGCGATCCGATACAGGGTCACATTGCTCCGCGAATCCGTACCGGCGTAGGCGATCCGGGTGACCCGGTCGGCCTCCGCGGTCTGCACGCCGGGTCGATGACAATCGTTGGCGGTGACCCACCCGTCGACAGCGGCCGGCACCGAGGCCTGCCAGCGCGGACCTGCGCCGCCCTGCCACGGATTGGTGTCATCGGCGTCGCCGTGGATCGCGAGCACCGGGACCGGCTCTCGCCGGTGGCCCGCCGGCACCACCCGGTCGGCCGCTGCCCCTTGATCGACACCGTCTGCTCGCAGGCCGGCGACCGCGGCAAGCGCGGCGACCCGGTCGGGCCGAGCAGCAGCGTACGCACTCGCCATCCGGGCGCCGCCGGACATCCCGACCAGCGCTGCCCGCCGCCCGGTCCCGAACCGCTCGGCTGCTGTGTCGACCACGTCGGTGAGGAACGCGACATCGTCTCGATCCCGCTCCGTCGGCCGGAGTCCTGTGGTGGTCGGCACGTCCGGCACATTCCACAGCCAGAGCCGATCGACATTCGGCAACTCGGCCTCGATCACTCCTTCCGGCCGAGCGATCACCCACCCGCGACGGTCGGCCCATGCATCGAGCCGTGAGCACTCGGCCTGACTGGCCGCATTGCCGTGACTACTGTGCAGGTCGAGCACCAGCAGCGGATGCCGCCCGACACCAGCAGGCACGAAGACCGGCACATCGAACGGCACGCCGCGATGTTCGACGGTCAGTTCGAGGTCGGGGCCGCTACCGCCCTCGGCGGTGACGGGCTGGGTTCCGAGCGACATGCACGAAACCATAACCCCGCATCAACCTCGCGGAGAGCACTCGTCACCTGCCGAACGCTCGGCAGACCCATCGCGGCGCGGCGCCACCAGTGCCCTACGACAAGCTCAGGGACCACCAGATCAGGGAGCCTCGTTGTCCGCCGTGCTCTGACCGGACCGGGGTCGGAAGGAGCGGAGCCGCAGCGAATTGGTGACGACGAAGACGCTGGACAGTGACATCGCGGCGCCGGCGATCAGCGGGTTGAGCAGGCCGGCGGCGGCCAGCGGGATGGCGGCGATGTTGTAGGCGAAGGCCCAGACCAGGTTGCCCTGGATGGTGCGCAACGTCTTGCGGGCCAGTCCGATCGCGTCGGCGATCACGCCGAGGTGGCGGCGTACCAAGATCACGTCGGCGGACTTGAGGGCGATGTCGGTGCCGTTCAACACGGCCAGTCCGAGATCCGCAGTGGCCAGCGCGGTGGCGTCGTTGATGCCGTCGCCGACCATGGCGACCCGGTGCCCCTCGGCCTGCAGCTGTTCGATGATCGCGGACTTTCCCGTCGGCAGCACACCGGCGATCACGCGGTCGACACCGAGTTCGGCACCGACCGCCTCGGCTGCGCGTTCGTTGTCACCGGTCAGCAGCACGGTGCTGAGCCGCAGATCCCGCAGCGCGGCGACGGCGTCGACCGCCGAGGGCTTGATCCGGTCTGACAGCACCAACGTTCCGATGACGGAACGGTCGACAGCGAGCAGTACGGCGGTCTTCCCCGCGGTCTCAGCACGATCGACCGCCGCCCGGATCGGCGCGGGGACCGCGATGCCTCGCTCGGCGAAGAGCGCCGAGCTGCCGATCAGCACGTCCTGATCGTCAACGGTCCCGCGGGCGCCGAGCCCGGCCATGGCCTCGAAGTCAGCGATCTCCGGCAACTCGTCGACGCCCGCGGCGATGGCTCGTCCGACCGGGTGTTCGGAATGTGTTTCGACGGCGGCGGCGAGTCGGCGGACGGGGCCGGCCTGCGGTCCTTCGACGAGCTCAGGCCCCTGGAGGGCCAGAACGGACTCGACGGTCATCTCGCCGCTGGTCAGGGTGCCGGTCTTGTCCAGCACGACGGTGTCGATGGAGCCGCTGGCCTCCAGCGCCTCCGGGCCCTTGATCACGATTCCGAGCTGGCCGGCGCGGCCGACGCCGACCATCAGCGCGGTCGGTGTGGCCAGTCCCATCGCACACGGACAGGCGATGATCAACACCGACACTGCGGCGCTGAAGCCGCCCCGGAGTCCGCCGCCGAAGACCAGCCAACCGACGAAGGTCAGCACGGCGATCCCGAGCACGATCGGTACGAAGACCGACACCACCTTGTCGACCAGCCGCTGCACCCGGGCCTTGCGAGCCTGTGCCTGTTCGGCCAGCTGCGCCATCTGGGCCAGCTGGGTCTTGCCGCCGACCGCGACGGCGCGCACCAGCAGTCGCCCGCTGAGCGCGATGGTGCCGCCGAGCACCCGTGCACCGGTGCCGATCTCGGCCGGTACCGGCTCACCGGTCATCGCCGAGGTGTCGACCGCGGAACTGCCGCTGATCACCTCGCCGTCGGCAGCGATCGTCTCGCCCGGTCGCACCGAGAACTGCTGTCCTGGTTGGAGTTTGTCGATCGGGATGACGTACTCGCCGCCGTCGGTGACCACCCGTACGGTGCTGGCTGCGAGCTCGTTCAGCGCACCGAGCACGTCGGCGGCCGAACGCCGGGCCCGCGCCTCGAAGTAGCGGCCGCCGAGCAGGAAGGTCGTCACCGCCGCGGCGACCTCCAGGTAGATCGAATCGGCTCCGGCAGGTGTCGCACCCCAGAACAGCCAGTAGCCGGGTTCGTCGTCCAGTCCGAGCGCGATCGAGACCACAGACCATACGAAGGCGGCGGTGACGCCGATCGACACCAGGGTGTCCATGCTGAACGAGCCGTGTCGGATGTTGCGCAGCGTCGCCCGGTGGAACGGCCAGGCACACCAGAACACCACCGGGATCGCCAGCGCCACGCAGACCCATTGCCAGTAAGGGAATCGTAGCGACGGCACCAGGGCCAACACGATCGCCAGGTTGCCCAACGGCAACGTCAGCAGTGCGGCGACCAGCAGCCGGATCAACAGCATCCGCGCCCGGTCCGGCCGGCTGGTCGCGTACGGATCCTCTCCGCGGGCCACCGGGGTCGCGGAGTAGCCGGCCTTCTTGACCGCCTGCACCAGATCCGAGGTAGCCGACTCGGGCAGACCGGTCACGACCGCACGATCGGTTGCATAGTTGACGATCGCGGTGGCGCCGTCGAACTTGTTCAGCTTCTTCTCGATCCGCGCGGCACAGGCAGCACAGGTCATCCCGTCGATGTCGAGCTCGACCCGGGTCGGCTGCCCCACGTCGGTCTCCGACGTGATCTCCGGAGTACTGGTCATGACGCGCCCCCGCCCGATGCCCGATCATGATCAACTCGGGTCCGTTCCTGGTCCTGTTGCGCTCGATCGCGGGCCGCCAGCGCCGCCAGCATCTCGTTGTACGCCGCCAACGAGTCGTCGTGGCCGCTGTCGGCCGCCCGATCCTTGCGGCGGGCTTCCCGCTGATCCTGGGCGAACCACTGCGCCACCAGGGCGATGATCACGATGAACAGCGGGATCTCACCGGTCGCCCAGGTCACCTGGCCACCGGCCCGCTGCTGGGCGGCCAGGTCGGTCAGCCAGGGCAGGTCGAGCGATACGTAGAAGTTCTCCCCGATGATCGCTCCGCCGGACAGCACCGCAACGGCGAAGAAGGCGTGGAACGGCATCGCGGCGAAGATGTAGCCCAGCTTGGCGATGTGCGGCAACGACCGCGGCGGCCGGTCGACGCCGATCACCAGCCAGTAGAACAGGTAGCCGATGATCAGGAAGTGCACGGCCATCAACTGGTGGGCCCAGTGGTAGCGCATCGCGATCCCGAACAGCGGCGAGAAGTACAGCACGTACAGCGATCCGACGAAGAAGACCCAGACCAGGATCGGGTGCAACAGGAACTGCACCAGCCGCCAGTTCAGCACCGTGCTGACGACATCGTGCAGCCCGACCGCCGCACCGGCACCATGGCGCTGTGTGGTGCGCAGCACCAGCGTCAACGGACCGCCCAGCACCAGCAGCGCCGGGGCACCCATGTTGAGGGTCATGTGCACGACCATGTGCCAGCTGAAGGTCGCCGAGGAATAGGTCCACATCCGGGACCCGATCAGGATCACCACCAGCAGCCAGCCGACGATCCAGCAGATCGTCCGGCTGATCGGCCACCGGTCACCGTTGCGGTGCAGCCGCAGCACACCCCACAGATACAGCCCGATCATCGTTGCCGAGGTGATCAGCAGCAACAGATTGGGCCGACCGGGCAGCAGCGCCTCGGTGACCCGTGGCGGATCCGGCAGGTTGTAGCCGAGGTAGTTCTCGGTCGGTGTCTGACGGACCAGGAACCGCGGCGGCACCAACCGCAGCAGCGCGGTCTGCACACCGAGGAAGACCACCACCAGGGACAGGTCGACGGCATTGCCGATCAGCAGCCGTCCGTCGACGGCCGCCGACGAACCCGAGACCCGGCGCCAGCGCAGCACCAGCCGGACAGCCAGCAGCACCAAGATGATCATGGACGCGATCAGTCCGATGCCGTATCCCCAGTCCAGCAACGACTGTCCGGCCATCTCGAAGGCACCGATCCCCAGCCGGGCGATGATCGCGACACCGACCGCGACCGCCCCGATCCGCAGCGTACGGCGCTGCGCCGCCGCGGCCCCGATCGACCGCGCCGTCGCCGGCGTCGCCCAGACGGCTCCGAACCAGAGGGTGACGGCGAGGGTGAAGAAGATCGCACCGTCGGTGGCCAGATCGTGTCCGGCGCCGACCGAGACCTGCGCGGTGACGACGGTCGGCAGCGAGGCCAACACCGCCAGCACGACCATCCCGATCGTCCACCGCCAGGTCGTGCTCAGCCAGCAGCCGAGAGCGACTGCCAGGGCGACAGCCGCGGTCAGCAGCCAGGCCTGCGAGGTCTGGGTCGAGGCGAGGAAGTCGCCGAGGCTGCCGGCCAGGTAGCCGAGCGGAACGCCGTTGGTGTCGGCCGCGTTCACCGGGATCAGGACGATCGCACTGATCGCCCAGAGCAGCGCCCACCGGCGGGCCTGGCCGAGGACGGCGTACTCCCGATCGGTGAGTTTCCAGGCCTGGCCGCGCGCCGGACGCCGATAGCCCCAGGCGGCCGCCAGCAGCGAGCCGACCGTCCCGAGGGCGGCCAACGCGGCCAGCAGTTCCAACGGGCCGGCGATGAAGCCGGTCAGCGGGCTGTTCTCGATCCGGCCCGGCAACGGCGGCTGCCCGACCTGCCAGACCTGCGCGGCGACGACTGCGACCACTGCGAGCAGCACGGCGGTCGCAATCAGCACGACGCCGGCGGTGCTGGTCGGCAGCACGCGTTGGGACGTACTCGGGGTCACCGGGCCGGGCGGCGGCCCGCTCGTCCGCTCCCCCGTCGTCTCCCGTACCTGACCCTCGTCGCCGTTCATATCAGCTCCATTCTCGCTCGCTCGGCGACCCGACTCGAATCCGGCCACAAGGCCGACCACAGGGACGGACATAATGGCGGGGTGCCGACGACGTCAGATCTCGAATTGACCGATCCGATCCCGACCCGGTGGGAGGCCCTGGACGAGCGATTCGCCATCAAGGGCGACCGGATGGTGCAGCGCCTGTTCACCGGTGGAGCCTGGCTGGAGGGCCCGGCGTATTTCGCCGCCGGCCGCTACCTGGTGGTCAGTGACATCCCGAACAATCGGATGCTGCGCTGGGACGAGGTGACCAACCAGGTCGGCGTCTTCCGCTCCCCGGCCGGCTACACCAACGGACACACGGTCGACGCCCAGGGCCGACTGGTCAGCTGTGAGCACGGCAACCGGCGGGTCACCCGCACCGAGCACGACGGCAGCATCACCGTGATCGCCGACAGCTACCAGGGCAAGCAACTGAACAGCCCGAACGACGTCGTGGTCGCCGCCGACGGCTCGATCTGGTTCACCGATCCGGCGTACGGGATCGACAGCGACTACGAGGGATTCCAGGCCGAGTCCGAGATCGGCGGCTGCCACGTCTACCGGGCATCGCCGGACGGCGCACTGACCGTGGTCGCCGACGACTTCGACCGGCCGAACGGGCTGGCGTTCACGCCGGACGGCTCCCGACTGCTGATCGTGGACTCCGAACGGCGCCACCTGCGCGGGTTCACCGTCGCCGGCGACACGCTGAGCGGCGGTGACGTGGTGATCGAGGACTCCGGCGGCGCCGACGGCATCCGCTTCGACTCCTCGCATCGGCTGTGGACCGCGACCAAGGAAGGGGCCCGGATCTACACCCCTGAACTGGAGCTGATCGGCAAGCTGCACCTGCCCGAAGTTGCCGCCAACCTGTGCTTCGGTGGCCCGAAGCGCAACCAACTGTTCCTGGCAGCCACCACCACCATCTACATGGTTCGCGTCAACACCACCGGAATCTCACCGAGCTGAAGGGTAGGTCGACGATGGACAAAGTGGTCCGGAGTGCCGATGAGGCGGTCGCCGAGATCGTCTCGGGGTCGACGATCGGGGTCGGCGGGTTCGGCCTCTGCGGCGTCCCGAATGTCTTGATCAAGCAGTTGTTGGACACCGGCGTCGACCGGCTCGAGGTGGTGTCCAACAACTGCGGCGTCGACGGCTGGGGTCTGGGCATGCTGCTGGCTGAGCACCGGATTCGGCGCGTCGTTGCGTCCTACGTCGGGGAGAACAAGGAATTCGCCCGGCAGTATCTGGAGGGCGAGGTGGAGGTCGAGCTGACCCCACAGGGCACGTTGGCCGAGCGACTCCGCGCCGCCGGCTCCGGGATCCCCGCCTTCTACACCGCGACCGGGGTCGGCACCCAGATCGCCGACGGCGGCCTGCCCTGGCGCTACGACGCCGCCGGCGCGGTCGCGGTGTCGTCGCCGGCCAAGGAGACCCGGACCTTCGAGGTGGCAGACGGTCAGCAGGAGTTCGTGCTCGAACGGGCACTGGTCTGCGACTTCGCGCTGGTGCACGCCTGGAAGGGTGACCGGCACGGCAATCTGATCTATCGGATGTCGGCTCAGAATTTCAACCCGCTGGTCGCAATGGCGGCCCGCTTCACCGTCGCCGAGGTGGAGGAGCTGGTCGAGCCCGGCGAACTCGACCCGGCCGAGATCCACACCCCCGGCGTCTACGTCCATCGCGTGCTCGGACTGACCGAGCAGCAGAACGACAAACGGATCGAACGCCGGACCACCAGACCGCGCCCGACGACCGCGTCGGTCGACGGAGGTGCGGCATGAGCTGGAACCGCGACCAGATGGCGGCCCGCGCCGCGGCCGAGCTGTCCGACGGCAGCTACGTCAACCTCGGTATCGGGCTGCCGACCCTGGTGCCCAACTTCGTCCCCGACGACGTCGAGTTGGTGTTGCAGTCGGAGAACGGACTGCTCGGGGTCGGGGCCTACCCCTACGAGGGTGAGGAGGATCCCGATCTGATCAACGCCGGCAAGGAGACCGTCACGCTGCGCCCGGGCGCGTCGATCTTCGACTCGGCGACCTCGTTCGGGATGATCAGGGGCGGCAAGATCGACGCCGCCATCCTCGGGGCGATGCAGGTCTCGGTCGGAGGCGACATCGCCAACTGGATGATCCCCGGCAAGATGATCAAGGGGATGGGCGGCGCGATGGACCTGGTGCACGGCGCCAAGCGGGTGATCGTGCTGATGGAGCACGTCGCCAAGGACGGCTCGTACAAGATCGTCAACGAGTGCTCGCTCCCCTACACCGGACGTGGCGTGGTGAACCGGATCATCACCGATCTGGGAGTCATCGACGTCACGCCGGGAGGACTCAAGCTGGTCGAGCTGGCACCGGATGTCACCGAGGACGAGATCCGCAGCAAGACCGAACCAGCGCTGTGATCAGCGAGGCGGCGGCGGGTACAGGTTGGTCGACGGCGGGTACGGTGTCGGCGTCTGAGGCACCGGCCGTCGCCGGCCGAGCACCACACTGACGGCCAACAGGATCACGCCGGCACCGATCAGGACCGTTCGGCCGATGTTCTGCAGGCCCATGACCATCAGCAGCTGATCGGTGCCGACCTGCTGCAGTCGGGTGCCCATCACCAGGTTGAAGATCACCGCGCCGAGGAATCCGAGCATGATCAACAACAGCCCGACGACGCCGGCCGTCTGGGAGCGTCCGGTGGTCCGTTGCAGGATCAGTATCAGAGCGACCACCGCACCGGCGATCTCCACCAGCACAGGAAATGACGCGATCAGGGCACTCATCCGAGCCGCCGTTCGCCGGCCGTCCGAGCGGCTCCGAAAGCGATCAGGATCAACGCTGCCGCCAGGATCAACGCGAACAGGGTGTAGATGCCGGCATTCAGGTTGCCGACACCGATGGCGCTCAGATCGAGGCTCCGCATCAGCCGCGGCACCAGGACGGAATAGGCAGACTGCAGCACGCCCACCACGATCAACATTCCGATGCCGATCGCGGCCAGCGTGCGAGCCCCACCGCGGGCGGCGATCAGCACGACGACCAACGCGACGATCTCGCAGACTAGGAGCAACACGGTAGGAGCCCCGACTGCGAACAACAGGGACGACCCCACTGATCACCCCTTCTGGATCGGACTGCACCATCGGCGTGCTCAGTGAACCACGACAGGGGTTCGTTCCTCGGTGTCCGCCGGACGATAGGTCAGCAGCGCGATCGACCCGGTCACCACCAGCGCGATGTGCGCCACCCGAAGGAACGGGAACAACGGCGACGTGTCACCGCCGAGCGCCTCCAGCATCGAGTGCCCGGTGGCCACCTCGGCAACCATCGGCACCACCATGGACGCCGTACCGAGGACCCCGAGCAAGATCAACAAGATCCAGCGCGTCGCCCGATACCCGCGCCAGGTGAGCGCGATCAGCACGAACGCAGTGGCATAGACGGCAAGCCGTACACCGATCTGGAGCTGCCACCCGGGTGGCAGCCCGGTGGTCAGCAGGAAGGTGATGACGGCGACCGCCGATTCGGCGATGCCCGCGATCACAGCGAGCGTGAGACAACTGCAGGCGACTCGGAGCGTCGTCGAGGAATTCATCCCTCAACCCTGCTGATCTGACCCCGCGATCACGATCCTGCAGTCCTCCCGATCAGCACGGGGGATACCCCGAGGTCGGGTCAGCGGCCGGTGCCGGCGTAGACGACGGCCTCGTCCTCGGAGTCCAGACCGAAGGCGGTGTGGGCGGCGCGGACGGCACGGTCCACATCCTCGCCGTCGACCACGACCGAGATCCGGATCTCGGAGGTGGAGATCATCTCGATGTTGACCTGCGCCTCGGAGAGCGAGGCGAAGAACTTCGCGGTGACGCCGGGGTGGGACCGCATGCCGACGCCGACGACCGACACCTTGCCGATCTGGTCGTCGTAGAGCAGATCCTCGAAGCCGACGCTGTCCTTCAGCGCGTTCAGGGTGTCGATCGCGGCCTTGCCGTCGGTCTTCGGCAGGGTGAAGGAGATGTCGGTCCGGCCGGTGGCCACCGCCGACACGTTCTGCACGATCATGTCGATGTTGACCTCGATGGTGGAGATCGCCTCGAAGATCCGCGCCGCCTCACCGACCCGGTCCGGCACGCCGACGATCGTGATCTTGGCCTCGCCGCGATCATGCGCGACGCCGGAGATGATGGCCTGTTCCATGGCGGATCCCTCCTCGAGATCGGTAACCCAGGTGCCCTCCTTGGTGGTGAAGGAGGAACGGACGTGGACGGGGACGTGCTCGCGGCGGGCGTACTCCACACACCGCAGATGCAGGATCTTGGCGCCACAGGCGGCCATCTCCAGCATCTCCTCATAACTGATCTTGGGGATCCGCCGGGCGTTCGGCGCGATCCGCGGGTCGGCGGTGAAGACACCGTCGACGTCGGTGTAGATCTCGCAGTAGTCCGCACCGAGCGACGCGGCCAGCGCGACCGCTGTGGTGTCCGAGCCACCGCGACCGATGGTGGTGATGTCCTTGGTGTCCTGGCTGACGCCCTGGAATCCGGCGACGATCACCACGTCGCCGCCCTCCAGCGCGGATGCGATCCGGCCCGGCGTGATGTCGATGATCCGGGCGTTGCCGTGGGTGCCGGTGGTGATCACACCGGCCTGTGACCCGGTGAAGGACCGCGCCTGCAGACCGTGATCGCCGATCGCCATCGCCAGCAGCGCCGCACTCATCCGTTCGCCGGAGGTCAGCAGCATGTCCAGCTCGCGGGGCGCCGGCTGCGGCGACACCTGCATCGCCAGATCCATCAGTTCATCGGTGGTGTCACCCATCGCCGAGATGACGACCACGACCTCGTGCCCGGCCTGCCGCGTCGCCACGACGCGCTTCGCCACCCGCTTGATGCTTTCGGCATCAGCAACCGACGAACCGCCAAATTTCTGCACGACGCGTGCCACGCGAGGAACTCCTTCTGTTCGACACTCCGACGCGGGCACCATACAGGAAATATTGTCGTGAACCGATTCTTATATGTGCACCGCGGACGACCCTTCGACCACTGTAGACGCCACTGCCCGTCGGCCGCGATTCCGTCCCGCCGGGCCGACCTATTGAAAGACTACGTTTAAAAGACTACGTTTAACACGTGCCGATCGACGAGCGACCCGCAGCAGCGTCACCCGATGCCCGCACGATCCGTGCCTTGGCGCATCCGCTCCGACTGCGGATTCTCGACGTGCTCGGCGAGTTCGGACCACTCAGCGCAACTCAGGTCAGTGAACACGTGGACGAGAGTCCGCAGAGTTGTTCGTTCCACCTCAGGACCCTTGCCCGGTATGGATACGTCGAAGATGCCGGCGGCGGGCAGGGCCGCAACCGGCCGTGGAAGCTGAGCAATCGCACCACCTATTGGAGTCCGGTCGGCGCCGACGCCGAGACAACTGCCGCGATCGCTGCTGCACAGGCCGCCGTGGACGCCGCGCACCAGGAACACGTCCGGACTTGGCGTCGAAGAGCACCAACGGCACCCAGCGTGTGGCAGCAGAGCAACTTCGAGATGTCGTTCGACACCTGGCTCACACCAGACGAGATGCGACAGGTCAGTGCCGGGATCTCGGCCGCCATCCGGAGCGTGGTCGAGGGACGGACCAAGCAGCCCGGCCAAGCCCGAGTGCTGCTCCACGCCTCCGGCTTCCCCATCGGCGAAGAACTACCCGAGGCCGCCGGCCCCGAGGACCCGGCCGAGTCCGGACAGGCACAACAACGCGATCCATCGAACGTCGAAGGGACCTGATTCGATGCGACGTACCGACACACGCACACCGAACACGACGCCGCTGCCAGCGGCGATCCAGCTCCCCTGGTGGCCCGGCAACTGGGATCCCTGGATGCCGCACCAGCTCGCCGCAAAACTCGCCGACATCGATGCCCGGTGGTGTGTTGTCGGCGGCTGGGCCCTCGACCTGTTCACCGGCGTTGTCCACCGTGAACACGAAGATCTGGAGATCATCGTCCCGCGCGATTCGTTTCCGCTGATCCGGCAGCGGCTCGAACCGGAACTCACCTTCTACGTCTCCGGAGCCGAGGGGCAATGGCCGGTGGACACTGCCGGAACCGCCTACGACAAGTACCAGCAGACGTTCGGCCGCGACGAATCAACCGGCAAGTTCGTCCTGGACGTCATGCGGGTCGCCGACACCGGAGTCTGGGAACTCGCCAACCACCCAGAGATCGTCCGGCCCTGGAGCGAATCGATCGAGTTCACCGGCGCCGGTGTGCCCTACCTACGTCCAGAACAGGTTCTGATCTACAAAGCGTTGGGGATCAACGACGCGGAGGAGCCACGATTGAAGGATTCCAACGACTTCCTCTACGTCCTTCCCTATCTCGAACCAGGAGGTCGAGCATGGCTGGAACACACGCTCGCATTGCTGAGGCCCGAGCACCCCTGGCTACGCACTCTTGACCTCGTCACCACCGGCTAGCCGCCTCGGTGTCGCCATGGTTGACACGGCCGTGTTGCTCCGCCAAGATCAAGTTTGGCGTTGACTGACGCCGAGCCTCTGAGGGGCCGCCCAGCCGGATCCTCGTGTTGGCGAAGGGGAATCTGCCCTCACTGTCACTTTCATTTTTCGGGCCTGTTTCGAGTGCCGCGCTGCTGGGGGCGAAGGCATGTCGAGGAGGCTTGTCATGACCAAGCAGGACAGTTCGAACAATGCACGTGCGGCGGGACGGAAGTATCGCGAAGCTGCACCGGTGACGGTTCCGACCGACCCGATCGCGGGCGAGCTCGTCACCGAGACCTTCGACTACGACGGCGGCCGCCAGGTCACGGTGTACGTTCCGGCCGATCGTCCCGAAGCCGTCGTGTTCGCCGGTGACGGTCAGCTGATCTCGCAGTGGGGCGGATACCTTGAGGCGGCCGCCGACGTGCCGGCCACGATGATCGTGGGCGCCCACCGCACCGATGCCGACGATGAGATGGTGCGCATCGGGGAGTATTCACCGTCCTTCGACAAGGCCCGCTTCGCAGCCCACGAGCAGTTCTTCGTCCAGGACGTACGGCAGTGGGTGCGGTCACGCTTCGGTGTCACGCTGCCCACTGACCGCACCGCGGTGTGCGGGGTGTCGGCCGGCGCAGAACTCGCACTGGCCACCGGAATCCGGCATCCCGACATCTACGGCGCGGTGTTCGCCGCCTCTCCAGGTGGTGGCTATCGGCCACCGGAGACCATGCCGGAGAAATTGCCGCGCGCCTACCTACTCGGCGGCACCGAAGAGCCGTGGTTCCTGGAGAACGCGACCCGGTGGGCCGACGCGTTGCGTGCTGCGGGGGCCGACATCGTGATGACGGCGCGTCCCGGTGATCACGGGGATCCGTTCTGGGCAGAAGAATTCCCACTGATGGTGGCGTGGGCGTTCGGAAACTGACCGATCGCCTCGCGGAGGGTTCTCCTTGTCATGACCAAGCAGAGCAGTTTCAAACGCGCGGCACGTGAACGTGCCCGTGCTACCGGACAGCGATACACCCAGGCCCGGGCCGATCTGGAGTTGGCGAATCGGCAGGCCTTCATCGGTTCCCGACCGTTTGAGCAGACGGCGCTGAAGGCTCACCTCGAGCGGCACTACGGAATCGAGATCTACTCGATCCTGCCGATCGACGATGATCCGGCTACCCGCCCCGCCGGCTCCTGGCCCGGCCACTACCCCTCGACGCTGGTCGTCAAGCACACCGACGGCCAACAGTGGATTGCGCGGGTCTTCTCCTCGTCGACAGACCGCGTCAGTCGTGTCCGGGGCGATGCAGAAGTCCTGCAGTTCCTCGCTGCCAACCGCTTCCCCGCCGAACAGATCGCCCACCAGGATCCCGTCACCGTTCTCGACGGCAACGGGATCATCGTGACCGACCTCATCGACGGCGGACGCCCGAGTGCCGCCTCACCGCAGGTGTGGTCGGAGATGGCGAATCTTCTGGGGCAGCTGCATAGCCTTCCCCCGGCAGGCGGCGCGACCACCAGGGACGGTGGCGCCGAGGAACACGGTGACGGCTCACACGTGGGACGGCCGAAAGAGCAACTACCATCCCTGGGCAGCCGTCGGCACACCCGGCAACATCTCGATCGTCGGCTGGGCCGGGTCGGGGCGTGGGCCCAGACTGCCCGCACTGGCCTGGCTGCTGCGTACCGCCGACGAACGCAACGGCTCGCAGAACGTTGCAGCGGTCATGCACGGCTACTGCCGGCATGTCCGACTCACCGACGACGAACTCGACCGGCTTCCGTCCATCCTCAACATGCGGCCACTATGGCTGGAATGCCTCGACTTCCGGATGGCGGTCGCCGATGGCCGCGGCCGCTCCTTGAACGAGGGTTGGATGCAGCCTTCCAGTCTGGAGTCCACTCAGCGATTGGCCGCACGGGCAACGAAGTTGGCGCGAAGCTAGCAGGGTCCCGGCCGAAGGCGATTTCAGCACCGGGCTGCCTGGACCTTTCCCAATTGGGCGGAACGCCGGACTCGTCTCGCCGCCGTGACCTTCAACTAGGCTCCACCCGTGCCTGATACACGAGTCATCCGTTGGGGAATTGCCGGTCCGGGTCGGATCGCCGATGCCGAGGCAGGTGACTTCGGCCTGGTGCCGGATGCCGAGTTGGTCGCGGTCGGGTCCCGTTCGGCGGACCGGGCCCGGGCGTTCGCAGATCGGCACGGCATCGAACGCAGCTACGGCAGCTATCGGGAGTTGATCACCGACCCGGAGCTGGACGCGATCTACATCACCACGCCGCACCCGCAGCACCTGGCGATCGCCCGGGCCGCGATCGAGGCGGGCAAGGCGGTGCTGGTGGAGAAGACGTTCACCGCGACGGTGGCGGGGGCCGAGGAGTTGCGGGAGCTCGCCCGGACCCGGAAGGTGTTCGCGATGGAGGCGATGTGGACCCGCTTCCTTCCTGCCTACGAACAGATCCGAGCGCTGATCGCCGACGGTACGATCGGCGACGTCCGTCAGGTGCAGGCCGATCTGGGCGTCGACCGCCCGTACGATCCGACCGACCGGTTGTTCGACCCGAAACAGGGCGGCGGCGCGCTTCTTGATCTTGGTGTCTACCTGGTGTCGTTCGCCCAGCACATCCTCGGCGCGCCGTCGGAGATCATGATCAACGGTTCGCTCGCGCCGACCGGCGTGGACGCAGAGTTCGGTCTACTGCTCGGCTACGACGACGGCCGGGCCGCCACCTTGCTCGGCTCGATCAAGAACGCCTCCCCCGGCTCGGCGCGGATCGTCGGCACCGGCGGTTGGATCGACGTTCCGCCCCGGTTCCATCACCCGAGCAGGATCATCGTGACCCGCAAGGGTGCCGAGCCCGAGGAGATCGACTGCACCCCGCTCGGTCATGGCTATCCGCATCAGTTCATCGAGGTCGGCGAACGGATCCGGGCCGGCGAGATCGAGAGCCCGGTGGTGGGGTTGGACGACACGGTCGCCGTCCAACGCATCCTGAACGATGCCGCCGAGCAGCTCGGCGTGCACCATGCCGAGGACGAGACGGTTCTCGGCTCCTGACCCCTGACTGCCCTCCTGCTGACTGCGCGACTGCTGACTGCCCGACCACCGGGTGCCGACCGCTGGCTCCTCCCCCTGGCGCAGGACCCGGGCGGCGGCCCTGTGCGACCGCAAGCTGGGCCGGCTCCGCCGACGGGTGGATATCTGCCCGGCATCCGACGCGACTCCGTAGATGGCCGGAAGATCGGTAAGAATCGACACGAACCAAATCGTGTCGGTGAGCATCTCACCAGGTGAGGTCGAGGGGGTCGACACGTGTCCGAGGGGTTGGAATGAAACGCAGTACCGGCGTCGCCGTGATCGTCGCCGCAGCCGTGCTCGGCGGCGGCGGCGGGACGTACGTTGCCGCCACGATGACCGATCAGCACCTGGGTCCGGTCATCTCAGCAGGGTCGACACCGTCGGGTGACACCGAGCAGCCGGCGGGCGACGGGTCGACCGATGCCGCCTCCGGTCATCGCTCCCCGGTCAACTCCGACGAGGGCGCGCAGGCACCGGCGCCGCTGTTCTACTTCGCCGATGACCGGATCCACGACGGCGACCGCACCGTTCGGCCAGAACTGACCAAGTCCTGGCCGGTGTCCTCGCTGCAGCGTCTCGGCGACGGCTGGCTGGTCGTCCAACTGGACAGCGACGGCGGCGAACAGGAGGACTACGTCGGCACCGTCGTCTACCCCGACGGCAGCAGCTGGGACCTGGACCGGATCGGTGCCGGCTGGGACGTCACGTCCGACGGTCAGGTGCTGTTCTCCGCCGACGGCGATGGTGGCAACTGGACCCGGGCCGACCCGAAGACCCGTCAGCTGACCGATCTGGATCTGGAACCGGACACGGCCGACGGCCTGCCGGTGATGGACGACGGCGAACCCAAACCGTGGGTCCAAGCGACCGGGTCCGGTTTTCTGACCGCCTGGGAGGCCAGTGACGGCACCCACCTGGTGCAGACCGACGCCACCAGCGGCGCCAGCACCGAGGTCGCCGGACCCGGCGTGCAGCGCCCGAACACCTCTCCGGACGGCAGCTACGCCGTCGGCGACACGGTCGGCGACGACACCGAGAACGACGGTCAGTGCCTGTCCGGCGGTGCGCTGGCCCCGAGCCCGTCGAGCACCGCGCCGGCGAGCACCGACGGCTGGTGGCACAACTGCGACTTCCGGCGACTCAGCACGGTCTCTCCGTACTCACCGAACGGCCGCCGGCTGCTCACCGTCGACGCACAATCCGACGGCTACGGTCCCGGCGAATTCGACATCCTGGACGCCCGCACCGGCGCCCCGTATTACATGGTCGACGCCCCGGAATGGACCTACGACGCGGCCTGGGCCGACGACCAGACACTGACCGTGCTGGCCCATCCCGACGGCAACTCCGAGAAGCGGACGCTGATCTATCGGGTGGATCTCGCCGGCAACGCCGACAAGGTCGACAAGGTGAAGGGGAAGGTCACCCTCGGCACCCCGTGACCGCGGACGCTATCCGTGCACCCGGAGCAGCGGCCGTACGGTCTGCCGGGCGGTGTGGATCCGCGACTTCACGGTGCCCAACGGCACGTCGAGCAGGTCGGCGATCTCCCGATAGTCCAGATGCTGGATGTCTCGCAGCACCAACGGTTCGACCAACTCCGGCCGGCTCTCTCCGAGCGTCTCCAGGGCGTCCAGCAGATCCAGCCGACTGCCGGCAATGACACTGGTGGTCCGCGGATCGGCATAGGTCGGGAACGCCTCGACACTGCGTTCGGTCGCGCGTCGCTTGAGCTTGCGATAGGTGCTGCGGGCGCTGTTGGCGGCGACGGCGTACAGCCAGGTGCTGAAGCGGCTGCGGCCGCCGAAGGACTCGATCCGGGTCGCGACCAGCAACATCGCGTCCTGGGTGGCCTCCTCGGCGTCGTCGGGATTGATCAGCATCCGACCGCAGATCCGCCGGACCTGCGGCAGGATCCGAGCCAGCAGATCGTCCAGCACGACGGGCTCGCCGGCGGCGGCGCGGCGGGCCAGATCCTCCAGCTCCGCCGCCTCTGCGGGGTCCGGTTGACCCACGTTGTCGGCGATGTTCATCGAATCCCCCTTCGACCGTAGACGGAAAACCGACCGCGGCTCGTGCAGAATACGCTGCGTGTCACTCCCAGAGCAGCTCGGACGTCTCCGCCGGATCAACCGGATCGGTGCGGGCGGCTTTGCGACGGTCTGGCTCTACCACGACGACGAACTCCGATCACCGGTTGCGGTGAAGGCGCTGGCCGAGAACTGGGCGCAACGCGATGACGTCCGGGACCGGTTCCTGGAGGAGGCAAGGATCCTGCGGGCGGCCGACTCCGACCATGTGGTCCGGGTCTACGACATCGGCGAGGCCGACGGTACGCCGTACTTCGTGATGTCGTACGCCGACCGCGGCTCGCTGGCCGATCATCTGGCGCCCGGGCTGCCGCTGCCGCCGCCGATGGTGGTCGATCTGGTGTCCCAGGCGGCGCAGGGTCTGGACGTGTTGCATCGGCACGGCGTGGTGCACCGCGACATCAAGCCGCAGAACCTGCTGCTGCGGGCGGCGCCGGACGGACGGGCCCGGGTGATGGTCGCCGATCTCGGGGTGGCCAAAGCGATGCTGCATGCCAGCGGTCTCACCCAGATCGTCGGTACCCCCGCCTACATGGCACCGGAGCAGGCCACCGGCGGTGACATCGACCAGCGAGCCGACGTACACGCGCTCGGCGCAGTCGCCTATCAGATGTTCACCGGCCGTCGGGTTCGCGAAGGAATGGAGTCGGTTGCCCAGGGGCAGCCGCCGATCCCGCCGTCCCAGCACACACCGCTGCCGCCCGGCGTGGACGCGGTGCTGCTGCGCGCGTTGGATCCCGATCCGGCGGGGCGCTGGGCCCAGGTGGTGGACTTCACCGACGCACTGCAGGTCAGTGTGCTCGGCCCCGGCCAGCCGGTGCCGGTCCCGGGTCGTTCGGCCTCGTCCGGTCCCGAACCGGGCAGCGCGCCACCGCAGTTCCCGACAGGTTTCGGACCCGACCGGTCCCAGCTCGGCCAGAGCAGGACGACCCCGGCCGGCCATACCCCGACGAGCCAGACACCGCCAGGTCACACCCCGCAGCCGGGATCACCTCAATTCGTGACCCCGTCGCAGGCCGGCCGCACACCGCAGCCCGACAACACGGGTGATCCGAGTTCCGACGGCGGCCGGCCGAACCTCCGGCCCGGGCGGGTGCTGCTGATCGCGCTGCTGGCGATCGTGGTGGCGTTCCTGCTGTCGTTCGTGTTGGTGAGCCTGTTCACGCGTTGACGTGGTTCAGGCGTTGACGTAGCGGCGGCCCTCGAAGGCCCGCCCCAGGGTGACCTCGTCGGCGTACTCGAGGTCGCCGCCGACCGGCAGCCCGGAAGCCAACCGGCTCACCTTGACACCCATCGGCAGCAACAGCCGACTCAGGTAGGTGGCCGTGGCCTCACCCTCCAGGTTGGGGTCGGTGGCCAGGATGATCTCGACCACGGTGCCGTCGGCCAACCGTTCGCACAGCTCACGGATCTTGAGGTCACCCGGGCCGATCCCGTCGATCGGACTGATCGCCCCGCCGAGCACGTGGTAGCGGCCGCGGAACTCGCGGGTGCGTTCGATCGCCACCACGTCCTTGGACTCCTCGACCACGCAGATCAACGCCGGATCGCGACGCGGATCCCGACAGATCCGGCACTGGTCGTCCTCGGAGACGTTGAAGCAGGTCTCGCAGAACTTCACCTTGCTCTTGACTTCGATCAAGATGTCGGCCAGTTTGCGGATGTCGTCGGGGTCGGCGGCGAGGATGTGGAACGCGATCCGTTGCGCAGACTTCGGCCCGATGCCGGGCAGCCGTCCGAGCTCGTCGATCAGGTCTTGGACCGGACCCTCGTACACCTATCCCCTCATCTCCTCGGCGCCGCGCTGCGGCAGTCGATCGTCATCGGCCGAGCAGGTCACAGACCCAGACCGCCGGCCATCGGGCCGAGCTTGGCCGCAGCGGCCTGCTGCTGCTCCTCGGTTGCTGCCCGGACCGCGGCCAGCACCAGATCGGCGAGCGTCTCGGTGTCGTCGGGGTCGGCAGCTTCGGGCTTGATCGTCAGATCGAGCAGCTCACCGGCGCCGGACACCTTGGCGATCACCAGGTCACCACCCGACCGGCCCTCGAACGTGGTGGCGGCCAGTTCTTCCTGCGCCTGCATCAACTGCTGCTGCATCGCCTGGGCCTGCGCCAGCATGCCGCCCAGGTCCATGCCGCCGGGCGCGCCGCCCATCCCGCCGAGGCCCTCCAGATCTCCGAGGCCGGGAATGCCGCTGCTCCCCCGCGGATCAGCCGGGGACGCCGGATCGGAGGGTGTACCCGGATCTGGGTTGGGCGAGTTCGGGTTGGGCGAGTTCGGTTCGGACATGACGCGGAACTCCTGGCTGAGCGTTGCGAATGGACTGAAGCGCGGAACGCTCTCGCTGCGAGAGCTGCTCCACGTACGGACACCCCAGCCTATGCGCCCGTCTCCTCCTCCGCGATGATCTCGGCGCCGAGTCGGCGTTGGAGCAGTTCGGTGTGCGACTCAGCGGCCTCATCCAGAGTGTCGTCGTTGCGGTCGGCCAGTGCATCACGGGCGTCCCAGTCCTCGGCGCCACCCGATCCTCCGGACCCGTCCGCCGAGGACGGGCTGACCCGCCACGGCGGCGCATCGTCGATGGCGCCCGGCCCGGGCCCAGCATTCCCGGACCACCCAGCATTCGCGGCCTCGCCGGATCGCCCGGATTCTCCGGGGCGCTCGAAAGCTGCCAGCCGCTCCGGATCCGGCGGCCGATTCCCCGGACCGCCGCCATCGTGCTGCTGACCGGCCGATCCGGCCCCGGTCCCCGCGGGCGAGTCGACGGGTGCCCACGGGTCGACCGGTACGGCACCGGCAGGTCCGGACGATTCGCGGCCGAAGGGCGGCTGCCCGCCGGGTGCCGATCCCGACGGCCCCGCGGAGGACGGCGCTGAACTCGGTCGGGCTGAATTCGATGGCGCTGGATTTGATGGGCCCGCGCCGGAGGGCCCTGCGCTAAAAGGCGGCGTGTCGGGCGGACCCGCAGGTGCGGTCCCGGAACCCGACGAGCCGAAGTTCGAGTCCGACGGGCCGGTATCCGACGAGTGCGCGGAGGGGCGAGAATCCGATGGGTTCGAGTTCGGCCGTCCGCCCCGTCCGCCGCCAGAACCGGCGCTCGGATCGATCATCGTCTCGATCTTCAGCTGAGCGCCGAGCACCGAGATCAGGGCATCGCGAAGGATGTCCTCGCTACCGCCGCGAGCGAAATTCTCCCGGGCGCCGGCATTCGGCATCGCCAGCACGAGGGTGCCGTTGGTGAGGTCGGCGACATGGGCGTTCTGACTCAGCAGGATCCAGGTGAACCGCCGCCGGTTCTTGACCTCTTCCAGGATCTCCGGCCAGAGCCGTCGCAGATCGGTGATGGAGAGGTTGGATCCCTGCCCGGGTCCTCCCGGTCCAGCCTGTCCCTGTCCGGCCTGTGCTGGCGCAGGTGGCTGTGCCGGGACCGGATCGGTCGCAGCCGTCGGCGGCTGCGATGCCCCGGTCGGTTCAGACTCCGGCGCGGGCGATCGATCTGCTTGCTGGGCCTGCGGCCGACTCCCCGGCATCGTCGGGGTCGGCCAATCGTCGACACCGTGGCTCTGTTGGGCCGCAGCCGACCGATCGGCTGCCGGGGCCACATTCTGCTCCGGGGCAACGTTCTGCTCCGGGGCAACACTCGACTCCGGGGCAACGCTCGGCACCGAGGGCGGTCGGTCGCCGACCGGATCGACGGTGTTCTGCGGCGGCGCGGAGCCGGCGTCGCCGCTCGGCTGGGCGGCCGGCGATACGGACGGTCCTGCGGCCGGGTTGCCCGGACCGGGTCCCGTCGCCGCCACCGGCTGGTCCTGCGCGGCGCCGGTGCTGGTCATCCCGATCCGCCGCTCGAGGCGGTCCAGCCGAGCATGCACGCCACGGTCGTCGAGATCGGTCCCGGGCAGCAGCACCCGGGCACACATCAGTTCCAGGTGCAGCCGTGGCGCGGTTGTCCCGCGCATCTCGGTCAGACCGGCGGCCAACACCTCGCCGGCCCGGGTCAACTCCCCGGCTCCGAGCGCGGCCGCCTGCGAACTGAACCGCTCGGCCTGATCGTCGGCCACGTCCACCAGCCCGGAGGTCAACGCATCCGGCACCGCAGCCACGATCACCAGATCACGCAGTCGGCGCAACAGGTCCTCGGCGAACCGCCGCGGGTCCTGACCGACCTCGATCACCTTGTCCACACAACGGAAGACGCCCCCTGCGTCACCGGCGGCGAAGGCGTCCAACATCTCGTCCAGCAAGGAATCCGGCGTATAGCCCAACAGCGCCGCGGCCTGGCTGTAGGAGACACCCTGCTCCGCGGCCGCTCCGAGAAGTTGATCAAGGACCGACAGTGAGTCACGGACCGAACCGGCGCCGGCCCTGACCACCAGCGGCAGCACCCCGTTCTCCACCTGGATGCCCTCGGCGGTGCACAGCGTGCCGAGATAATCGCTGAGCACCCGCGGCGGCACCAACCGGAACGGATAGTGGTGGGTCCGGGACCGGATCGTCCCGATCACCTTGTCCGGCTCGGTGGTGGCGAAGATGAACTTGACGTGCGGCGGCGGCTCCTCGACCAGCTTCAGCAGCGCATTGAAGCCGGCCGTGGTGACCATGTGGGCCTCGTCGACGATGTAGATCTTGTAGCGGCTGCTGACCGGTGCGAAGAACGCCCGCTCCCGCAGGTCACGCGCATCGTCGACGCCGCCGTGGCTGGCCGCGTCGATCTCGATCACGTCGATGCTTCCCGGCCCGCCGGTGGCCAGGTCACGACACGAAGCGCACTCACCGCACGGCTCGGCGACCGGAGCCTGCTCGCAGTTCAGCGCACGCGCCAGGATGCGCGCCGACGTGGTCTTGCCGCAGCCCCGCGGGCCGGAGAACAGATAGGCGTGATTGACCTTGTTGTTGACCAACGCCCGCTGCAGCGGCTCGGTGACGTGCTCCTGCCCGATCACTTCGGCGAAGGTGTCGGGGCGGTAGCGCCGATAGAGCGCAAGCGGCGGCGCCACGGCCGGAGCCTCGAACAGTGCATCATCGGCACCGGTCATGCCAACACCATCCGAGCCGGTCACACCGTCCATGCCGGTCACGTCGGCGCCTCCCTGATCAACCACGGTCGTCACCCTAGTAGGTGGCTGCGACAGAACCGACGGCTCGATGATGTGATGACTCCATGACCATCACCTGGATGCTGTTCGATGCCGACGGCGTACTGCAGCGGATGCCCGTAGGCTGGAAGTCCTCGCTGCTCGACCAGCTGACCGATGGCCGATCGGATACCGACCCGGAAGCGACGTTGGCCGAGATCTTCGCCGCCGAACGGGCCCGGGCCATCACCGGCGGCGACTTCACCGCCGTCGTCACCGAGGTCCTCCAGCAGCGACGACTCGACGTCGATCCGCAAGCAGTCCTGAACTCCTGGCGGACGCTGGAGGTCGACCCGCAGCTGATCGCGAGGATCAGCGATCTGCGGGCGGCCGGAATCAACTGCGCGCTGGCTACCAACCAACAAGACGTCCGGATCTCCCACATGCGGGCGATGCCGGAGTACGCCGATGTCTTCGACCGGCAGTTCTACTCGGCCGAGTTGGGGCTGGCCAAACCGGATCCGGCGTTCTTCGCGGCGGTTCTCGAGGAGCTCGGCATCGCGGCCGAGCAGGCGCTGTTCATCGATGACTCTGCGGCCAACGTCGACGGAGCACGGATGGCAGGGCTGCGCGCGGAGCTGTTCAGCCAGTCGGCCGGACGAGGGGAGCTGGACCGCATTCTGAGCCTGCACGGCGTCCAGGTCTGACGTCCCTCATGTCCCCGGACATGAAAAAGCCCCCCGCGTACCCGAAAGAGCTCGCTTACCCTTGCTGCCTTCCGACCCTGGGGGAGTTGGGCAAGATATCGCCACGCGGGGGACCGACACCCGAGTGTACGCGATCAACCGACGCCAGACCATCCGGCCACCGACACCGCACACTTGGCCACCGAATGTGAGCTGGTGGCTGTCAGCCGACCGGATCGGCAGCCATCAGCTCACATTCGGTGTCGATGGCACGCTCAGCGCCATACTGGTTCGCATGTCCATGCCGGCACAGCCGCCGCAGCGGATCGGGGACGCCGCGCGCGATCGAGCCGCCGGATGCTCCGCACGGCAGCTGACGCCTCGACGGACCGGATCGACCAGCTGAGGAGCTGCTCAGCTCGGTCGCTTCTGTGAACCAGGTGAAGGCGCCCCCAACGCGAGGAATAATCGATGTGTGAGTCAGTCGCAGCCGATGCCACCTCAGCGGATCGGGGACGCCGAACGGGATCAAGCTGCCGAATTCCTCCGAGAACATCACGCACAGGGTCGTCTGGACCCGGCCGAGTTCGACGATCGGATCACCGCGGCACTGAGCGCCAAGTGGCAGTCCGATCTGGACCGGCTGTTCTTCGACCTGCCGGCTCCGACCCCACGCGGTGCTGTCGCACCGGTGCCACAGGCCAAGCCGCCGGCATCGACCACCATCCCCGGCCTGCTGTCGGACAAGACGCGCAACATGATGGACGTGCTGTCGGTGGCGATCTGGCCGATCGCCATTGCCGGCATGGTCTTCCTGCACGGCCGCGCCGGCCTGTTGATCTTCCTCGCCATCATGCTGACCGTGATGTGGCATCGCCGGAAGAGCCAGGACAATGCCGCGCGCGCCAAACTCGAGCGGGACGCCAAGCAGCAACAGGACGCCGAGCGGCGCCGCCTGGAGCAGGAGCGACGGCGCTACCAGGACCCCAACGGGCCCTGGGGTCCGCTGGGCTGACCCCGATCACCGCCCGACCGCGGGTGCCGACCCTGGCCCAACCCTGACCCGTCGAACCCGGGGTCGCCCGGTGACAATTGCCATGGCGCGTTCGCCCTCGGCGGCCCGATACTGAATGGGTGGCTGCGATCCAGGAGAACGACCCGATGACCACCGTCCGGCAACGGATCGGTGATGCCGAACGCGACCGGGCGACCGAGTGCCTACGCGAGCACATGGCTAGTGGCCGTCTCGACGCGGCCGAGTTCGACGACCGACTGGAGCAAGCCCTGACCGCCCACTACCAGTCCGACCTCGACGGCCTGTTCGTCGATCTGCCCGCACCGCACCCGGAGTCGGCTGCCCAGCCGTTCACGCCCGCTGCGTCCTCCGAGGATCGACTCGCGCAACCCGGCGCGTACCAGGATCGCCCGATCTCCGACCACCAGGCCGCCGGCTGCGCGCGAGCTCAGCAGACGGCCGGTTGGAATCTGATGGTCGCGCTGATGTGGGTCGGCGCCGTCGTGGTCTGCGCGACCGTCAGCTGGCAGCTGTGGTGGCTGATGTTCATCCCGATGGCGATGTCCGGCGGTCTGCACAAGCACCGTCGCCAGCAGGCGATCGAGCGACACCAGCGGCACCGGATGCGGCATCTCGGTCATCGGGCGCACTGGCAACGCTGACCCACGATTCGCGCATCATGGGCCCACCCTGTACCCTCCTGCTCTTGGAGGATTCGCCTAGTGGCCTATGGCGCTCGCTTGGAAAGCGGGTTGGGTGCAAGCCCTCAGGGGTTCGAATCCCCTATCCTCCGCGGCTGACAATGCCCTCGGTCAGCTGACCTCCTCCGAGGTCAGACGTCCGGGGGCATTTGTCGTGACCGGTGCATCGGCATCGCACAACGTTCCCGTCGGCGGAATATCCCGACCGTCGAGATCGTTGTCATCAGTGTCGGCCCGGCAGGGCGACGCGAAGGTCGATCGGTGGCGACACCATCGACCGGCACTCGTGCTCGATCCTGTCGGCACCGGCCCGGTTCGGTCCGGCCCAACCGCCCGATCGCTGCGGCGATCGGATTGCGCAACGTGGCGACCCTCCTGATTCGACCAGCAGAACGCTGGCTGATCAGGCTGCCCAGAAATGCTTGTCGGGGCCGCACACAACGGGCCCCGCTCGACCGAGGAACATCATGATCAATCCGTACCTGCAAATGTTCGACGGCGCCCGGGACGACCGCGCCCTGAGCCATCGCGCCGCTCGCAACTTCCGTGACATCCGCGCAGCCGGGGAGAACCGTCGGCGTCGGCGTCAGGGGCGGCGTTCCGCTCGCTGATCACCCACACCGCGGTGGACCTGGCCTCGCCAGGTCGGCTGCCAGACCGGCCGGTCGACTCGCCACGAGTCGGCCGGCCGTCGTCGTTCTCGTCCCGCGGGCTCGCCGCAACGTGTGCTGCGCCACGCGCGGTGTGTGGATTTTCCCAACATCGCCTCACAAACAGTCAGGATTCCGCTACGGCGGCGATCCAGCCTGGTCGCGTGCCCTAGGCTCCCGGAGGCCGCGTTTTTTGCGACGCGGTCCTGCGAGTCGGCGCAACCCCGACAGGCCTCTGGCCCGTGCGCCTTGGTGACTCGCGAGGAATCCCCCTGAGGGAGGGGACGGTCCCTCACCCCCCGGGACCGTCCCTGCTCCTCCTCCGGAGGGCGGCGGGAGCGGCGGTCCGCCACCGATAATGCGTTGCCGCCGGCCTGCGCCCGGTCCTAGTGTCGGGTGCAGCACGATCGTCCAGATCGAGGAGCGCACACCATGGTCGTCGCAGGCCGCCGCACCAGCAACCATTGAGCCGCCACCTCAGCCCGCCCGCTGAGTGAGCCCCGTCCGGGCCCGCGCGGGATCAGTCCGTCCTCTCGTCACCGCAGACCGACACGCCCTCTGTCGGCACTGCCGCATCGTCACCGTGTTCGTCGCCACCTGGCGTCCGAACGTGGCGCTGACCGCTGCCCGAATTCACACTCACGTACCGAAGGAATGCACTTCCATGCTGCAACCGAACCCGGATCCTCGGCGCCGCCGTCGGCGACCAGCAGGTCGTCGGCCGCAGCCACGAGGCCGATCCCGCCGCCTCACTCTCGTCTACGGATACTCGATGGCCACCTTCCCGCCGGTGGTCTCGCTGCTGAGCTGGAACCGGCCGGCAGAAGATGATCATGAGAACGACTCCGTCAGCCAGCAGGACCACGAACAGTGGAAGGTCGCGGTCACGATCGCGGCCGCCTCCTGACCTCACCCCGGCTCCTGGTCCTCACCTCGCACCGGCCTTCGCGGTGCGAGGTGAGGATCGCGGGAATAAACCGATTGCGGTGCCGGTACTGGACCCGATAGCGTGATGCTCACGCCATGATCACCGGATCGTCATGACTGGTGCCCGGCGAAGGAAGTCCGACGAATGAATCACCAAGGAGGTGCCCCCATGATCAACTTCATCGATGCCGATCCGATCGCCGCTGCCGGCGACGTTGCGGTGGGCGTCTCCTGCGGCTACTCGCAGCCCGCCTGTTGACGCCGGGCCGGCTCTCGTCGCCGGCTGCCTGACCCGCTCACCAAGCCTGCCCGGGCTGCTCCGCTGCCCGCCAGTGCACCGACGCCATCCAACGGCTCACTCACCGGCTCGCTGCCACCACGGCGTCGAGCCATGCTGTCCGATCGCGTACGCGACGGGCCCACATCCCTGCCCGAGAAGGAATTCACATGTTGCTGGAATCTGACGCGCTCTACGACGCGCTCCGAATATCCGATCACGACCGAAGCCTGCACGCCGCCCGCCGGTATGCCCTGCAAGAAGCACTTCGGGAGCGTCGTCGCGGCGAACGTGCCCGCGCAGGACGCCGACACCGGACCCGGTGGCTGCCTCTGAGGCGTACAGCGTGATTGCCCGAATCCCCCACCCTGCCCGATTTGCCCGCCGACCGTTACCGAACAGCTGAGAGGAGGAGTTGATCATGAGCTTCCAGATGTACAGCATCCAGCCCGAGCCGCGCACCGAGTACAGCCGGCCCAACCATCTGCAGATCGAGTTGTACGAGATCATGCGCGGAGTGCGTGAGGCGCAAGCCCTCGCCCGCTTCGAACGACGCGAACTGAAGAAGATCCGTCGGGACATCCGACGGATGGAGCGGCAGACCCGTCGCCATCCGATCGCCGAGCGGCAGCGCGACCATGAACGCGTCTGACCGTGACCGCGGGCGGACCGCGACGACCGATAACCGGGCAGCCCGTCCTTGATCATCAAAAGGTGATCAAGGACGGGCTGACGGCTTTCACGGCCGCTTGGTCTCCCAGTCCACCGTATCCCGGGTGACCTCCGTGGCGGGTCGCTTGCCGAGCGGCGCTACCGGCGGATTGTCCTGGGTCTGTTGCAGACCGGGCCGGCCGTCGAACACAGCGAACGACGCTCTGGTGAAGACCGGTTGGTCGGGAACCGACACCTTGGCCACGCAGCGGAAGTCGGCGTCCATCCGTTCCGCGGTGATCTTGGTCCGGACGTAACCGCGCAGATTGTTCTGGAAACGCAGATGCGGATTCCAGGCCAGCCAGGGATGCGCCCCGGACGCCGAATCAGCGCCGTCACCACCCGAGGTGATCGACGAACACACCAGCTCCGACCCAACCGTCGGCGAGTCCGGATCGTCGTAGTCGAGCTTCAGGTCCGAGGCCCAGTGCGCATGGACGTCACCGGTCAGCACCACCGGATTGCGGACCTTGGCGTCGACCCAGGCCTTGGTGATCCGGTCCCGGGACGCCGCGTAGCCGTCCCAGGCATCCATCGACACCGTCTTCAACGGGCCCTGATCGTTGTCCCGCTGGGCGAAGAACACCTGCTGGCCGATCACGTCCCAGGTCGCCGTCGACCGGCGGAATCCGTCGACCAGCCATCTTTCCTGTTCCGCGCCGGTGATCGACCGATTCGGATCGACAGCCTCGGGGCAATCATGATCATATCCGTCGCCGCAGCCTTGATCATCACGGAACTGCCGGGTGTCGAGCAGGTGGAAGTTCGCCAGCTTGCCCCACTGCAGACGCCGATAGATCTGGATCGCCGCCCCCTGCGGGATCGAGGTCGGCCGCAGCGGCATGTTCTCGTAATAGGCACGGAAGGCCGCCGCCCGCCGATCGATGAAACCGGGCGCGTCCTCGGCATGCTCGGGAATATCGGCAGCCCAGTTGTTGTCCACCTCGTGATCATCGAAAACGACGACGAACGGCGCCGCACTGTGCGCCGCCTGCAGATCGGGGTCGGTCTTGTACTGCGCGTGCCGCTGCCGATAGCCGGCCAGATCGACCGTCTCCGGTCCGGCATGATCACGGACGTTCCCGGTCGGCGCGACGTAGCTGTTCGCCTTGTACTCGTACTGGTAGTCGCCGAGGTGCAGGATCAGGTCGGGTTGATCTTCGGCCAACCGCCGATAGCCGGTGAACCAGCCGTGCTCGTACTGCGAGCAGGACACGAAGGACATCGCCAGCGCCGCCGGCGACTCGTCGGCCGCCGGCGCCGTCACCGTCCGTGCGACCGGTGACAGATACCGGCCCTGCCGGAATCGGAAGTAGTACTCCCGGCCAGGACGCAGCCCGTCGGCCGTGACGTGGACCGCGTGTCCGTAATCCGGTCGGGCGACAGCCTGACCGGAGCGGACCACTCGACGGAACCGCTCGTCGTCGGCGATCTGCCAACTGAGCGGGTAGGAGCGGTTCGGCATACCGCCACGGCCGTCGTCGGCCAGCGGATCGATCGCCAACCGGGTCCACAGGATGACGCTGCGGCTGTCCGGATCACCGGAGGCGACACCGAGGGTGAAGGGATCGGCCGGGAGTTGCGGTGCCGCGTTGGCGGTGGCCACCGGCAACGTGCCGAGGGCGGCGGCCGAGGTCGTGACCAGACCGGCCCGGAGCACGGCCCGCCGGGACGGACGCGGTTGAGGTGTCGGAGCGGGATGAACAGGCAGGCCGGAACCGGCGGAGAAGTGCGGCGAAGGGGTCATACGGTCGACCGTTTCGACCCTGAGCGACAACTGAGAGTTGGGGCAGTTGCACTCCGGTTACCGTCAGCCGACGGTTCTGCCGCCGACGATCATTCTCAGCGCTCAGCCAGATCGTAACGATGTCGTGTTCGAGTGCGACCGGGTCACTGACTAAAGTGACGGCGTGATTTTCAAGCGCGTCGGGGACATCCGTCCTTACCCGGACCACGGCTACGTCCAGAAGCAGTGGGCGGCCATCGCACCGCACCAGGTACGCCTCGACCAGCTGGTGACGACCAAGCGGACGCTGGATCTGGAAGCACTCCTGGAGGAGGATTCGACGTTCTACGGTGACCTGTTCGCTCACGTCGTCGCCTGGCGGGGCGATCTGTATCTGGAGGACGGCCTGCATCGGGCGCTCCGCGCCGCGTTGCAGCAGCGGCAGACGATGCATGCCCGGGTGCTCCAGCTCAACGAATAGGTCTCGATCCACCCGACGAGGCCGCACAATCACCTCGTCTGCTCCATCGATGTAGGACAATCAACGTTGCTTGTGGCTCGTCGGGGCCCAGCACAGGACCGAAAGGGGGAGGCGAATGGTCGGACGCGTGTTCCGCATCATCCGTACTCCGCTGACGCTGTTGATCTTGCTGGGGATTCTCGCCTTCGGGGCCTGGTGGGGCTGGAACAACATCGTGGCGCCGCCGAAGAAGACACCGCCACCGCCGTGCGTGCAGACCAAGGTCACCGACAAGGCGTTGAAGTCCAGTCAGGTGACGGTCAAAGTCTTCAACGGCGGCGACAAGAAGGGGCTGGCCGGGGACGTCACCCGACAGCTGCGGGCCAAGGACTTCAACGCGCTCGACCCGGCCAACAGCAACGACGAGATCAGCAAGACCGTGATCGTCGGCAACGCCGCGAAGAATCCCGAGGTGTTGCTGGTCAAGAGCTTCTTCAAGGGTGCGACGGTGAAGGCCGACGGCCGTGATGATCACACCGTGGACGTCTTTGTCGGCAACAAGTACGGCGGTTTCAACTCCAAGGCCAAGTCCAGCTATCCGGTCAAGACCAGCACGGTCTGCCTCCCCGCGTCGGCCAGCCCCGCAGCCGAGAGCTGACCTTCGATCTCCGCGGGAGCGGATCAGCCCTTCTCGTCGAGGTCCTCGGTCCCGTCACGGTCGGTCGTCCGCCAGGCCGCGAGTCGGCCACCGCGGCCGATCGCCCGGAGGCGACGCTCGGTCTGTTCCCTCAGATGGCTGGGCGTCACGATCAAGATCTCGTCACCCACCCGGAGCCGCTCCCGCTGCGCCGGTACCATCGACACGTCACCGCGGATGATCAACGACACGGCGGCGTTCTTGCCGAGCCGGAGTTCACCGATCTCGACCCCACTCAACTTCGACCCTGCCGGGATCTTGACCTGCAGCAGATCGGCCGAGACCCGCTCCAACGGGGCGACCTCGACCTCGACGTCGGTCGCCTGGGCCCGGTCGGTCAGTCCCAACCGCGACGCCACCCAGGGCAGCGTCGGCCCCTGCAGCACGGTGAACACGATGACGAAGATCAACACCACGTCGAAGAGCTTGGTCGCGTCCGGTACTCCGGTGGCCAGCGGGATCGTACAGAGCACGATCGGGACCGCGCCGCGCAACCCGGCCCAGGACAGGAAGATCTGATCCCGCCAGCCGATCTTGAACCAGACCGTCGACAGGAACACCGACAGCGGGCGGGCGATCAGGGTCAGGAAGAAGCCGGCGGCGAGGGCGATCCCGACGTCGGACAGGTCGATCCGGTGCGGCGAGGACAACAATCCGAGCATCACGAACAGACCGATCTGTGCGATCCATCCGATGCCCTCGACGAACGACCGGGTCGCCATCCGGAACGGGAGTTTGGCGTTGCCGATCAGCAGTCCGCAGACGTAGACAGCGGCGAAGCCACTGGTGTGCACCTGCCCGGCCACGGCAAAGGCCAGCACCGTCCAGCCGAGCGCCGCCAGGGCGTACAGGCCGGATGACGGCAGGTTGATCCGGCGCAGGATCTGGATGCCGATCCAGCCGAGGGCAGCACCGATTGCCAGCCCGCCGAGCAACTCGACGATGATCAGCAGCAGCATCACCGGTACGCCGCCGTGCGTCGGGTTGCCGGCGGCAGCCGCGCTGGCCAGGGTGACGACCAGGACGGTCGGGGCGTCGTTCAGTCCCGACTCGGCCTCCAACATGCCGCGGATCTTGTGCGGCAACGGCACCCGCCGCAGGACGGCGAAGACCGCCGCAGCATCGGTCGGCGACGTCACGGCACCGAGCAGGATCGCCACCCAGGGGTCGAGCCCGAGCACCAGATAGCCGAACAGACCGACCGTGGCGACACTGACCGCGACACCGCCGGTGGCCAGCGTGACCGCCACTCCGGTGGAGGACTTGATGTTGCCCCACTTGGTGGTCAGACCGCCCTCGGCCAAGATCAAGACCAAGGCGCCGAAGCCGATCGCCTGTGCCACCTCGGCGTTGTCGAAATGGATCCCGATCACCGAGTCGCCGAGCACCATGCCGATGCCGAGGAACAGCAACAGCGCGGGAAGTCCGAACTTCGCTCCGACCCGAGCGGCGAAGATCGCGGCGATGAGCACGATCGCACCGATCAGCAGTACGGCGTCGAGATCGATCATCGGGCTTCCCCCTCTCGGCGGTCGGGCTTGTGATCAGGTGCGAACGGCCTTCACCAGCAGGTCCTGCAGCAGCAGACGCTCGGCGGCATCGAGCGGATCGAGGGGCGAGTCCTTGGTCAGCTGACGCATCAACCGCGAACGGGTCGTCTTCCCGGCCGCTGTGAGACACACCCGCTTGGCCCGCCGATCGTCGGGATGCGGTATTCGCTCGACCAGTCCCCCGGCTTCCAGCTTGTCCACCACGAAGGTGACGTTGGATGCCTCACAGGCCATTCGGTGAGCCAGCTCACGCATCGTCAACGGCGTCGCCAGTTCACGCAGCGCCATCGCCTGGCTGGCGGTCAGGCCCAACCCCTGCAGATGTGATCGGAGATGATCATCGATCCGCTTGGCCAACTCGGCGACCATCAGGCAGACATCACGATCGGTCTTCATGATCATTCTGTGCACCTTCCCTGACGGCAGAGTCACGCCCCTGGCGTCCGGGCCGCCTGATTATTCTATCGGCAGCACGAGCAGCGTCATCATGCGAGTCTCGATGATCCAGAGTGAAACGATTTCAACTCGAAGTAGTTCGCGTCGACAACCGGGCCTTGTGCAGGATCGCGACTGGACCCGGCAGCGGCTCAAGATCGCCCACCGGACTCAATCCGGCCGGGCTCAACCGCGGCGGACGGAACCGCCGGCCAGGTCGGCTGTGAGTTCGCCGCCGTCCAGGACCAGTCGGCCACGGACCAGGACCTGATCAATGCCGACCGACAGTTCGCGCGGGTTGGCGTAGTCGGCGCGGTCGGCGACCGTGGTCGGATCGAGCAGCACGAGATCGGCGACGGCTCCGGCCACCACCCGGCCCCGGCCGGACAACCCGAACGCCTCGGCCGCCGTGCCGGAGGTGATCCGGGTCAACTGCGGCCAGTCGAAGTCGCCGCGCTCGCGGCCGAAGCGGCCGTACATCCTGGCTACGCAGCCGAAGCCGCGCGGGTGCGGCGCGCCGCCGAAGAAGATGCCGTCCGATCCCGAACAGGCGCCCGACAGGGTGAACTGCCGGGCCAGGTGATCGTCGGTCCGCGGTTGCGGGATTTCCATCACCGTGGTCGTGGTCAGACCAGATCCGGCCAGCAGCCGGTAGCCGACCTGCAGCGGATCCAGCCCACGCCGGGTACCTGCCTCGGCCAGAGTGAGGCCCTCGAGGTCCCGATCACTCCCGGTCCCGGCCGAGGCGATCCGGATCCGGTGTTCCCAGCCGATGCCGAGATTCTCGTGTTCCTCGACGCGGGCCGCGAAGCCGGCGGCCAGCTCGCTGCGCACCGCCTCGTCCTGCAGTCGGTGGGCCGCCTCGGCATTGCCGAGCATGATCAACTCCGAGGGCAGCAACACCATGCTGAGCAGGGTGAAGCCGCGGAAATAGGGGTAGGCGTCCCAGGAGAAATCGACCCCGGCGCGCCTGGCGCGTTCGATCAGCTCGCCGATCAGCTCGGGTCGGGCGTGGAAGTGTGAGGCGTGCCCCCGGACGCCGCTGCGCCGGCAGATCTCGATCAGTTCGTCGACGCCGACACCGGCGTTCTCCTCGTAACCCCGGATGTGCGAGACGTAGATGCCGGACGCGGCGGCGACCGGTCCGCAGAGGGCGGCGAGCTCGGCCGCGTCGGCAAAGACGCCGGGGACGTAGTCCAGCCCGGTGGACAGGCCGAGGGCGCCGGCTGCCATCCCGTCGGCGACCATGCCCACCATCGCCTCCAGTTCGAACGGGGTCGGCCGTCGGGCCTCGCGTCCGAGCACCTCGTAGCGGACGGTCCCGGCCGGCACCAGATAGCCGACATTGAGTCGGGTGCGTCCGTCCCAGCCATCCAGCAGCGCTCCGACCCCGCCACCGCGATAGCTCGGATGGCGGCCGTTGAGCGCGCCGAAGTAGTCCGTGGCGTAGCGGCCGTCGCCCGGAGCGAAGGAGATGCCGTCCTGGCCGGCGATCACGCTGGTCACTCCGGACCGCAGCAGTCCGAGCTGGACGTCGTCGTCGAAGACCCGAGCGTCGGCGTGCGAGTGGGCGTCGATCGCCCCCGGCATGATCATCCGGCCGGTGGCGTCGATGGTCTGATCGGCTGCTGGCAGGTCGGTGCCGATCGCGGCGATCCGGTCACCATCCAGCATGAGCTCGGCGGGGTAACTGCCGTCGTAGGGGTCGACGACGGTGCCGCCGGTGATCTTGACGGTCATGATCAGAAGTAGGTCGCGACGGCGCCGCGGATCCTGGGTTCGGCTCCTTCGACCAACAGCACCGACCGCCACTTGTCGAACATCGTGCACGGATGGGACAACCCGAGCCGTACGACGTCGCCGACCTTCAAGCTGCCCGGTTCGGACAGCTCGACGTAGGCATGTTGATCATTGGTGTTCACGATGGTCGCAGCCGGCGCCGGGGCCAGCCCGCCGGCCGTGAGCACCTGCTGGATGGTCGGCAGCCCGGCGTCGTACGGCAGGTCACGCTTGCCGGCGTCCAGCAGGATCAGGTGCGGCTCCGGCGCCGAGACCACTCGAGCCCAGACATGGGCGGCGGCCTGCAGCTCGGGGCCGGTCCTGGTCGCGGCCGGCGTCAGACCGGCGTACATGCCGTCGTCATGCACGATATAGGCGCCGGACCGCAGCAGCAGCCGTCCGTTCGGCGTCCGCTCCGCCACCGGTCCGAGGATCTCGGCGACCAGGTCGAAGTGCGCGCTGCCGCCCGCGGTGAGGATCGCGTCGTCGGTCTCCACCAGCGGCGCGATCGCCGTGAAGCGATCTGCCATCGCGGCCAGGAACACCTTGACCGCGTCCACCCGAGTCTGCGGGCTGTCGCCGGGCACCGAACCCTCGTAGCCGGCGACGCCGCGCAGCAACAGCCGCGGCGAGTCGACCACGGCGCGGGCGATCGTCAGCGCATCGTCATGCTCTCGGACACCGGCGCGGGCATGCGGGTGGCCGATCTCGACGCAGACCGGCAGTTGCCGCCGTGCACCCGCTGCCTCCAGCAGGCCGGTCATCTGCTCGACGCCGGCGACCGAGTCCACCCAGGTGGTCACCTCGAAATCGGGATCGGCGTCCAGCTCACCGGCCAGCCAACGCAGCCCGACCGGCGACAGATACTCATTGGCCACCACGACCCGGCCGATGCCGGCATCCCGGGCGACCCGCAGCTGAGGTTCGTTGGCGACCGTGATCGCCCAGCTGCCCTGCGCCAGCTGCCACTGCCACAGCGCCGGACACATCGTGGTCTTGCCGTGTGGGGCCAGCGACGCCCCATGATCATCGACCCAACGCTGCATCGCGGTCAGATTGCCGGCGACCAGGTCGAGATCGAGGGTGAAGACGGGCGTCGACACCTCCGCGAGCGGCACGTCCACCTCCGCCGGCCCGGGCGCCGCGGCCAGCGCCGGACTCCAGTTCTTGTCCCGGAGGTCGAGGGTGATCAGATTGTCGCGCAACGCGTCCAGATGGCTCACACGGCGACCCTATCCCCGCCGCTCCCGGGTCCGTCGACCCGTGCTCGCGTGGGATGGCCGCGCCGACCAGGGCATCGAACGATTTCGCGCTCCGCTTGCAGGATTGGTAATCTCTCCGGCGGTGGCGTGTCTGAGCGGCCTAAAGAGCTCGCCTCGAAAGCGAGTGAGGGGTCAAACCCTCCGCGGGTTCAAATCCCGCCGCCACCGCCGATCGGCCGACAGCGGCCGAAACTGCGAACTCCGTCCCGGATGATCCGGGACGGAGTTCTGTGGTTGTGGGGTGGCAACCGGATTCAGTGCTTGACCAGGGTCTTCTCGGCGGCCTCGATCTGGGCCGACGTCGTCGGCTCCCCCTTCGGGGCGAAGCTCATCCAAGTCCCCAGGGTGCCGTCCTGACCGGTGTCCAGGACCACCGTGACGACCCGATAGCCCGGATAGTCGGCCTGGGCGCCGTCACTGAGCAGATGCACCGTGCGGTGGCCCGCCATGCCGTCGACCGTGACGTCCTCGGACTCCTCCTCGGTGACCTTCCAGCTGCCGTCGTTCATGAAGCCGTAGCTGGTCAGGCAGCTGATCAACTGGTCCGCCGCGTCCGCCGGGTCACCGAACCCGTTCTCCGACCGAATCCCGCCGATCGCGATGCCGGCCGCCCAGTCCTGGTCCGTTGGTTTGATCTTGGTGGTGCCCCAGACGGCTTGATCATCGAGCCAGGACCATTGGGTCTTGTCGTAGCGGAACCCCCAGTCCTTGACGCCTTCGTACTGCAGCCCACTGGAGGCATAGATCGGCGCCTGACTGCCGGTAGCGACCTGATTGCCGCCGGCGCAGTTGAGGTCGACCTCCTTGCCGGACCCCGACGACGGCCCCGCAGAGGGCGACGGGTCGGCACTGGCGGACCCGGACGGCAGCGGCACGACGGGGTTCTCGCCGGAGTCGCTGCGCCAGCGCGCCATTCCCCACCAGACACCGGCAACGATCACTGCGATCACGACCACGCCGATTGCCGCACCGACCAGCAACCGGGTGCGCTTCGACCTCGGCCGCTCCGTGACCGGCGCGGCCGGAGCCGATCCACTGTCGGAGCCGGTCGGCGGCGGCGTCGTGGCCGGCGAGAAGGTCGTGGCCGCGGTCCACGAACTGCCGTCCCACCATCGGTACGAATCAGGAGTGCCAGCCGGATCGGGATACCACCCAGGAGGATTCACGCCGCCCCTTCACAACACGCCGAGTTGACCGAAGAGGAAGAGTAGCGGGCCGGCGGGTCGGGTGACCGACGAAGGAAACAGTCGCGGTCGACAACGAAACAGATAAGGTGGCCGACATGTCAGGCACGTCCGACGACACACCCCGAGCAACCCTTGCCGAGGTGGCCAGGACCGCCGGAGTATCGGTGTCCACCGTCTCCAAGGTGCTGAACGGCCGGCCGGGAGTCTCTGCCGAAACCCGCACCGAGATCGAGGAACTGCTCGATCGGCGCCACTACAACCGCCGCAATTCACCGCGCCCGATCGCACCGTTGATCGACATCCTCTGCTACGAGGTGGACAGCGCCTGGGCGGTGGAGGCGATCAGCGGGGTCGAACGGATCGCCCGCCAGCAGGCGATGGGAGTCGTGGTCTCCGGGACGAACGACCGGCACGCGGCCGACCCTGCTTGGTTGGAGGGGGTCCTGAATCGCAATCCGCTCGGAGTCATCAGCCTGATCTCGACGCTGCCCACGGAGCAGATCAAGCAACTCCGCGCTCGGAACATCCCCCTGGTCACGATGGATGCCGGCGACTCCCCGGACAGCTCGGGGCGCGGCGACGTGCCGTCGATCGGATCGGCCGACTTCAGCGGCGGCTACGCGGCAACCAAGCACCTGCTCGATCTCGGACACCGCACCATCGGCATGATCACCGGCCCCAGCGACCTGATGGTCTCCACCGCACGGGTCGCGGGCTTCCGCGCCGCTGTGGAGACGGCCGGACTGAGCGTCGATCCCGACCTGATCCGACCGGGCGAGTTCCATCACGCCGACGGCCTGGCCCAGGGGCACCTGTTGCTGACCCGGGAGAACCGGCCGACGGCGATCTTCGCCGGCAGCGACGTGCAGGCACTCGGCGTGTACGAGGCCGCCCGGGCACTGCGGATCGGCATTCCTGACCAGTTGTCGGTGGTCGGCTACGACGACCTGCCGCTGGCGCCGTGGACCGCCCCGCCGCTGACCACCATCCGGGTGCCGCTGGCCGAGATGTCGAAGGAGGCGACCCGGCTGCT